>JAPLOD010000848.1 GCA_026692735.1 Planctomycetota bacterium
AGCGGCTTTGTGGACCGCGGTGCCCCGATTCCCGAGCAGTACGGGGTTGACCGCCTTGTCGTCCTGCCGCGCGACCCCGACTGGGTGTTCGTGTACTGGGAGTTGAGCGGCCGGCTGTGGGAGCGCCTGCGGCGGCAGCACCCGCCGGAAGCCCTGGATGAATCCCGCTGGGTGCTGCGCGTGCACACGCTGCATGAGGCGCCGTGCTTCTCCGCCGCAAACGGCGACCCGGCGCGCGAGCCGGCCGTCGCGGCCAGCCAGACCATGGGCGGGCCGTATCTGGTGAACGTGGACGTGAGCGCCGGTCAGTGGTACCTGAGGACTGCGTCGGACACGCGCCTGGTGGTGGAGCTGGGCTTTGTCCACCAGGATGGCGCCTTTGTCGGCGTCCTGCGCGGCAACGAGGCCAGCACGCCGCGGCCCCGCAGCTCCAACGTGGTGGACGAGCGCTGGGCGATCCAGCGCGCCGAGCTGGAGGTTCTGCTGCGCGCGAGCGGCGCCGCGGAGTTTTGTGCCCGGGCCACCGGCGGCCCCGGCAGCGAAAGCGCGCCGCGCTTCCTGCGCTCGGAGCAGCCCCGTGCGCTGGGCCTGTTCTCGAGCTACCTGGCGGAGATGGAGCGGCAGAGCTCAGGGCGTGCGCCGGTTGAACCGTAGAGGCGGCCCGCTGCGGCCGCGCCACGTGGGGCGCTCACACAGCGGCGCCCCTACGCGATGAAGGAGGCACCATGTCCGGTCCTGGTACGGAGCCGTATGGATACCTGTCGCTGGTGCTGCACGCGCATCTGCCCTTTGTCCGGCATCCGGAGTACCCTGAATTCCTCGAAGAGGACTGGCTGTACGAGGCCATGTCCGAGACGTACATCCCCATCCTGGCGATGCTGGAAGGGCTCGAACGCGACAACGTCCACGCGTGCTTCACGATGAGCCTGACGCCGCCGCTGTGTGAGATGCTGGCCGACCCGCTGCTCCAGGGGCGCTACCTGAACAGGCTGTCGCGGGCGCTGGAACTGGCGGACCTGGAGATCAAGCGCACGGCCGGGACGCCGTTCGAAGCCACCGCCCACGTCTACAGGAACCACTTCACGGAATGCCGCGAGCTGTTCGAGAGCAAGTGGGGCAAGAACCTGGTCAACGCCTTCCGGCACTACCAGGACAAGGGCTTCCTCGAGATCATCACCTGCGGCGCGACGCACGGCTTCCTGCCGCTGATGGCCACCGAAGCGGGCGTCCGCGCGCAGGTCCAGGTCGCCGTCGCCAACTACCGCAAGCACTTCGGGCGCGCGCCGCGCGGCATGTGGCTGCCCGAGTGCGCCTACGCGCCGGGGATTGACCGCCACCTGCGCGACGCTGGCATAGAGTTCTTCTTCATTGACACTCACGGCATCGCCTTTGGGACGCCGCGCCCCCGCTACGGCCCGTTCCGGCCGGTGTTCTGCCCCAGCGGCGTGGCGGCGTTCGCGCGCGACGCGGAAAGCAGCAAGCAGGTCTGGTCCAGCGAGGAGGGGTATCCCGGAGACCCGGACTACCGCGAGTTCTACCGCGACCTGGGCTACGACGGCGACTACGCGTACATCAAGCCCTTCCTGCACGCCGACGGGGTGCGGCGCAACATCGGCTTCAAGTACCACCGCATCACGGGCAAGGTCGGCCTGAGCGACAAGCAGCCCTATGCCCCCCGCAAAGCCACCGCAAAGGCCGCATCGCACGCGGGAAACTTCATGTTCAACCGGCAGCACCAGGCGAAGTGGCTGAGGAAGGTGCTGGGCACCGAGCCCTGCATCGTCGCGCCCTACGATGCGGAGCTGTTCGGACACTGGTGGTTCGAGGGACCGCAGTTCCTGAACTTCCTGTTGCGCAAGATCGCCTACGACCAGGACGAGCTCGGGCTCACGACACCGTCGCGCTTCCTGGAGAAGTTCCGCCGCCACCAGGTGCTGGAACCGAGCGCGAGCTCCTGGGGAGACAAAGGCTACTACGAAGTCTGGCTGAACGGCTCGAACGACTGGATCTACCGGCACCTGCACGCGGCCGAACTGCGCATGCAGGAACTGTCGCGCCATTTCACCTCGCCCAGCCCGCTGCAGGAACGCGCCCTCAAGCAGGCGGCGCGCGAATTGCTGCTGGCCCAGTCCAGCGACTGGGCCTTCATCATGACCACCGGGACGATGGTGGCGTACGCGGAGAAGCGTACGCGCGATCACCTGCACCGTTTCAACGGTCTGTACCTGCAGTTGCTGGAGAACCGTCTGGAAGAGCCGTGGATCAGCGAACTCGAGGGGAAGGATAACATTTTTGCCGAGATAGACCCGCGCGTGTACGCGTAACCGCGGAGCGGCCGTGGTCACTGGCCAGCGCGGACGCCCAATGGCAAGACACAGCTATGACCAACCGGGAACGCCAGCCCGACCACGAGCGGCGCAACCACGACGACGATCACACCCGCGACAGCGAGGCGCCTCTTGTCCCGGAGGCGCCGGCCGCAGCCCCAATCCGGGCCGCACCTGGCGGTCCGCGCGTGTGGGTGCTGCCGGCCGCCGCCGGAGAGTGGTGGCCTGTCATCGAGGAAGACGCGGCGGCGTGGGCCGACGCTCTGCCGGCCGGGACGCCACTGGTCCTGTCAGCGGCCTCCGGCGAAGACGTGGCCAAGAAGGTGCGCCAGCGCGGGCACAGATGCGTCATGCGCGCGCTCGACCGCCGCGTTCGCCAGTCGCTCGTGGCCTTGGTCAGCCGGGCGTTGCTGGCGGCAGCGTGGATGCTGGCCGCCCTGCTGGGCCTTCTGCTTGCCGGGTGGCCGAACGAATATGTGCTGCTGCTCCTGATACTCGGCGGCGCGTTCCTCGCCTACTCGGTCGTCCGCCACGGCCGCGCGGTCGTCCGCTGGCACAACCGCCGCGTGGACGCCAGCCACGCCCTGACAAGAGCCACGGTCGTGCCCAGCCCACTTGTCGAGCGCCTCGCGCGCGCCCTGCACTTGCGCCGTACGCTGCCGTCGAGCGAACGCGGGAAGTCGCCGGACGACGAACTCCTGGATGCCAGCGCGCACCGCAAGCTCATCAAGGACGGCGTGACCACGGAAGCGGACCTGAGCGCGCTGGGGAAGGCCATCGCCGCCGCTCTCAAGCTCGATCCCAGCAGCCGGCGGACCCAGAGGCTGTCCGATCTGGCGCGCAAGGCCGGGTTGGACATGGAGAGCGCGATCTTCTACCGCGACCTGGTCAGCGCTGCGGCTGAGATCGAGCTGGAGCAGGAACTGCCGGAATAAGGCGCAATCCCCCCGTGTGGCATGGGCTTCCAGCCCATGATTCACAGGCAGCATGCCCGGGCTGTGAAAAGCAAGCGGGCTGGAAGGTTCGCTTCCAGCCCGCCGCAGTGCTTGGATCAACAGCAGGCAAGCCGGGACGCTTGCCCTGCAACAAGGGCCTACTTCGCGCCCTCAGCTCCGCCTGTCTCGCGCTTCGACTGCCAATACGCCCAGGCCAGCGCGGCGATGCCTACCACAAGTGCCACCACACGGAACGTCTGGCTCGGCGAATCGTTCTTCAGGTAGATGTCTGCGACTTCCTCGAACGGCTTCGGCAGTATGTAGGGCGTGACCGCGCCGGCGGCGTCGCTCAGTTTCGCCGCCGCGTCATGGACGCTCAGCACGACCGTCTTGTCATAGAGCGCCATCAAGGGCACGGTCAGGATGGCGACCATGTTCATGACCTTGAGCAGCGGGTTGATGGCCGGACCGGCGGTGTCCTTCAGCGGGTCGCCGACGGTGTCGCCGGTGACTGACGCCTTGTGCTTCTCGGAGCCCTTGCCGGTGTTCTTCTCCGCATCGCGCGGCTCATCCTCGACGGTCTTCTTGGCGTTGTCCCATGCGCCGCCCGAGTTGCACATGAAGGACGCCATCAACTGCCCCACCACAATCGCGCCCGCGAGGAATCCAGCCAGGGCCAGCGGGCCAAGGAGGAAGCCGACCACCACGGGAGCGAAGACGGCCAGCAGCGCCGGGCCCACCAGTTCCTTCTGCGCCGCTTCGGTGCAGATGTACACGACCTTGCCATATTCGGGTTTCACTGTGCCTTCCATGACGCCGGGGATATGGAACTGGCGCCGGCACTCATTGACGATCAGGTATGCCGCGCGGCCGACGGCGCGGATGGTCATGGCTGAGAAGAGCATGGGGACCGCGCCGCCGATCAGCATGCCCACGAGCAGGGTCGGGTTGGAGACTGTCAGCATCGCGGCCACGTTGTCGAACAGCCTGATAGGCAAGGCCTTTTCCTCACCTCCGCCTCCCGAACCGATGACCGTGATGAAGCTGGCGTACAGCGAGACGGCCGCGATGACCGCCGAACCGATGGCCACGCCCTTGGTCACGGCCTTGGTGGTGTTGCCGACGGCGTCGAGATCGGCCAGGATCTGGCGGGCCTCCTTGTACTTGGCCGCGTGCTCCTCCTTAGTGGCGCCTTCCTTGCAGCCGAGCATCTTTTCTTTTTCATAGCCCATTTCGCCGATGCCGTTGGCGTTGTCAGCCACGGGGCCGAACACGTCCATGGAAATGGTATTGCCTGTCAGGGTCAGCATGCCGATGCCGCACATGGCCACGCCGTAGGCGATGCAGATCGGGTTGGTGCCGGCATAGACCAGGACGGAAGCGATGATGGCGACGCTCAGGATGATCGCGGTCACCACCGACGATTCGTAGCCCACCGCGAAGCCTTCAATGATGTTGGTGGCGTGGCCCGTGGTGCAGTTCCTGACCAGTCCTTTCACCGGCGAGTATTCGGTGCCGGTGAAGTATTCGGTGGTGCGGTTCAACGCAATGCAGAGAATGATGCCGATGAAGCAGGTGTAGGCCGGGCGCATGTCCAGGCCCTCTATCCCGAAGTTGGCCCAGGACGGAATGTTTGCGCCGCCGACCCAGGGCCGGGTGGGGTCAGTATCAAAGTGCAGGTAGAAGTAGCCCAGGATCATGAAGCCAATGACGGATATCGTGGAACCCAGCATGAAGCCGAAGTTGATGGACTTCATGGCCTCGGCCACGTTGCCGCGGTCCCCCACGCGCACTGAGTACGTGGAGATGATGGAGCCGACCACGCCGATGGCGCGGACCAGGATCGGGAACATCACGCCCTTATGGCCGAAGGCCACAAAGCCGAGGATCATGGCCGCCACGATGGTGACTTCGTAGGACTCGAAGATGTCCGCGGCCATCCCGGCGCAGTCGACAACGTTGTCGCCGACGTTATCCGCGATGGTCGCGGCGTTGCGCGGGTCGTCTTCCGGAATCCCGGCCTCGACCTTGCCCACCAGGTCCGCGCCGACGTCGGCCGCTTTGGTGTAGATGCCGCCGCCGACGCGCATGAACAGCGCCAGGAGCGTGCCGCCGAAGCCGAAGCCGAGCAGCGCTTCGTAGGCGTGTTCGCCATAGGTCATGAAGATCAGGGTGCCGCCGAGAAGGCCCAGGCCGTCAGTCAACATGCCGGTGATCGTGCCCGTGCGGTAGCCGAGCATCAGGGCCTTGCCGAATCCCACCGGCGCGGCGGCGGCCACGCGCAGGTTGCCCGTGGTCGCCAGGCGCATCCCCACGAAGCCGACCGTGCCGGAGAAGAGCGCGCCCATCAGGAACGCGCCGGCCCGGCCCCAGGCGAATGGATCCCAGACGCCTTTGCCGGCCATGGCCTTGGTCATGAACAGGACCCCCACCAGAATGAGGATCATGACCAATACCGTTGTCAACTGGCGCTTGAGGTACGCGTTGGCGCCTTCGCGCACGGCGTCGGCGATCTCCTGCATCTTCGGCGTGCCGAGATCCGCGCCGCGAATCTGGTACATCAGCATGAGCGCGTAGCCCAGCCCCGCGAAGGCAATGCCCAGCGTTGCGAACAACGCAATCCGCTCGCCGTCCGAGAACAGGGGCTTGCCCGTGCGGGGGTCGGGCGTCGTGTCCATGAACTTGAAGTACTGGAAGTGCGCTTCCGCAGGTGCGCCCGCTGCACCCGCGCCCGCTGCGGCCGCCTTAGCCTCCTCGGCCAGTGCGCCCCCATGCATGAACGTCGGAAGATGGAACAGGACGAGGAAGAGGCCGGCCAGCAAACAGTAGCTCAGCCACTTATGCCGGGAAAAGATCCGGCGAGACCGTTTGAAGCTCATCTAGTACCTCCGAGAAAAGAGCCTGTTGTCAGCAGCCAGCGGCGAACAGGCACAACAGCAACCAGCAACCGGTTTACGGCAGCCATGCCGAAACCAGACACCGGAAATCCGGAACCAGACCTTGGTTCACTGCGGCACCGTGGAATTTAGCACGGCGGCAAAGCCGTTTCCAGGCCAGAAAACGGTGTGTGGATCGCGATCGCCGGGCTACGGCTGACTGGCCCTGCCGTTCCGAACATTCCGTGTTTGGGCATTGCCATTTGCCGCGGTTCTCGCTATGCGGATGTAGGATTCCCTTCACGCCCAAGGAGCCCGCGATGCGCACGGTTGACTTTGAAAAGCACAATGCCGAGGTCCGCGAGGTCTGGGACGCCTACCGCAAGCACACGCCGATCCGCGTGCCCGTGGTCGTGGGCATCAACTCGCGCTTCACGATGTTCGATCCGCAGGTCAACACGCGCCGTACCACCTTCGAAGAGTACATGAGCGACCCGCAGGTGATGCTCGAACGGCAGTTGGAGCACCAGGACTGGATCCGGCGCAACATCCCGCAGGACGCCGACATGGGCCCGCCCAAGGACGGGTGGAGCGTGGGCGTGGACTTCCAGAACGTGTACGAAGCGGCTTGGCTGGGATGCCCATTGCGCTTCTACCGCGACCAGGTGCCCGACACGGAGCCCATCCTGCAGGACGATAACCGTAAGAACACGCTCTTCGAGCATGGCATCCCCGACCCGTTCACCGGCGGGCTCATGCGGCGCAACTGGGAGTTCTACGACCATTTCAAGCGCAAGCAGTCCGAAGGCTGGACGTACAAGGGTCTGCCGATCAGCACCGTCAACCCCACCGCGTGCGGCACCGATGGCCCGCTTACCGTCGCCTGCAACCTGCGGGGCGCGACGGAGTTCATGACGGACCTCGTGGCCGACACGCCGTATGCCCTGAAGCTGCTCGATTTCGTCACCACGGCCGCCATCGTCCGCATACAGGCCTACCGTAAGAAGCTCGGGCAGCCGCTGAAACCCAAGTCTTTCGGCTACGCGGACGATTCCATGCAGTTGATCTCCACGCGCATGTATGAGGAGCTCATCCTGCCGTTCCACCGCCGCCTCGTGAACGAACTCTCGGAAGGCGAAACGGTCAGCATCCACCTCTGCGGCGACTCCACGCGGCACTTCCGCTTCCTGCGCGACACGCTGGACGTCCGCAGCTTCGACACTGGCTTCCCCGTGGACTTCGGGTGGCTGCGCGAGCAGGTCGGACCGGAGGTCGAGATCCTCGGCGGCCCGCGAGTGGCGCTGCTGCTCTCCGCCACGCCGGCCCAGGTTCGCGCGGAAGTACGGCGCATCCTGGGGTCGGGCATCAGGCGCGGCGGGCGCTTCATTCTGCGCGAAGGGAACAATCTCCCGCCCGGTGTGCCCGTGAAGAACATGTGGGCCATGTACAACGCGGCGAAGGAGTTCGGGAAGTACCACTGACGCGGCCGAGCGGCGTGTTCGCGGATGAAACCCCGCCCAACCCCGAAGAGGTTGCGCAACGTCCAACCCCGAAGGGGTTGCGGAACGTAGCCCAGGGTTGCCGCGGAACGCGGCTGCCCTGGGTCCGCGGATGACATCGCGCCCAACCCCAAAGGGGTTGCGGATGGTCGCCGCGGGCGAGCCCAGCGCTGCCCCACCAGCCCCACAACTACCAGCACCGCCATGCTGCTCAGCCACGTGTAGTACGCGGGCGAATTGGCGGCGTCCACGAAGTCTTGCGGTCCGTCGGCAAGCTTGATGGATAACCCGAAGAGCAACGCCAGCAACGCCGAGTTCGTCGCGGCGAACCATCGGCCGGAGATGACGAACGACATCCCGACCCACAGTGCTGGGTTGGCGCTCCACGGCAGTGCCAGAATCCTGTCGCCCCTGCCAAGGTGGCGCTCAAGGAACGATCTCAGCGACGCCTCGAAGCACAACCGGTACGCGTGATAGCCGCGGAGACCACCCGTCAGCGGCAGGAAGAACGACACGCCGTACACCAGGAGCACGACCACAATCGCCCGCCGCGCGAACGCCGTCAACCCCGCCGCGCTCTGATGGCGCATGTACGCCGCAATCCGCCGCGTTAACCAGAAGGCGATCAGGCACGGCTCGGGACTTATGCCGAACGGCACCATGACGCAGGTGAAGACTGCTGCGCGGGCAAGCCCGTTCGTCTGCAGCGCTGGCCGTTGATGGCATATGACAAGCGCTGCCAACAGCCCGCATCCCACGGCCGGCAGCACGTAGAACCAACCGGCCAGCCATACGGGCAGCTCAAGCCGCCGGAGCACTAGCATCAGGCAGATGCCGTACGCCAGCGACGCCAGCACCAGGTCCTGCAGCCACAATTGCCGGCGCGGTGCTGCCAGGACCGTGTCCGCCGCCTCGCAGTTCCCTCGGCGGAAGAGCAGCACGCTGTCCGCCAGCAGCAGCGCCAGCAGCGACAGGCACGCTACCCACCAGGCAACGTTGGCCACTTCCTCGGACATCTCCGTGACTCCCGCCTGCCAGATCCCGTGCAGCAGTCTTCCACCAGCTATCACGGACGCCGCACGAACGAGACGTTCGTGG
>JAPLOD010000849.1 GCA_026692735.1 Planctomycetota bacterium
GGATGCCCAACGTGTCGGCCCGGTCGGACATGGCCCGGATATGGCCGCGCAGGGGTTCCAGCCACGCGCTATCGGCGCTGCGGCGGAGTTCGGCGATCTTCGGATAGCCGTCGAAGTAAATGGGGAACTCGTCCATGTGCCGCCCGGACACTGGATCAACATCGCCGCTCAGGTGCGAACAGGGGCCGATGGAATAGATGATCGCGTGGGTGGAGCCGAGCTTGCGGGCCTGCTCGAGCGCAAAGGGGCTGGGAGCATTGTGGATCTTGTATCGCAACGCCATCGTCAATGTCCTCCTGGCAGGGCGACGCGACGCGACGCGGCCCGGTGAAGCTGCCCCCTTAGGGGCGGGAAAGGGACCTCGACCATGCGGCTCGGAAGTGTAGCGGGTTCCACAAGGATGTCAGACGGATTCCGGCGAGAAGGCAACCTCCCTCAAGCCGCTTGCTGGTATCGCCCGGTGGCCGGCGCAGAGAACGATCAGGAATCCCCGCACGGCGTCCCTCTATGGTGTATTTAACGTTAAATACACCGGCGCGTGCGAGGGCGGGAATGGTGGCCAAGGCCAAAGGCGTGACGCTGAAGAGTATCGCTGAGCGCGCGGGTTGCTCGATCACCCTCGTCTCGAAGACGCTCAATAACGCCAAGGGCAGCGCCGGAGCCGGCCCAAAGGCGCAGCAGAGGATTCTGCGCATCGCCCGGAAACTCGGCTACCGCGCCAACTACCACGCGCGCGCCCTGCAGACGGGCCGGACGCACACGCTTGGTTTTGTCTCGCGCCTGGAGAGCGGTCGCCATCACGGCAACCATTATTGGGGACAACTGATCCAGGGCGTCGAATGCGGCGCGCGCGCAGCCAACCACGATCTGCTGATTATCGGCCCCGCGGGAGGACGCAGCGAGATCGAGCGCGGCATCGAATGCCTTCGCGAAAAGCGGATAGACGCGCTCATCGTGCCCACGGCGATGTACGGGCACACGCTGTCGCAGTTGGAGGCCATCGCGGCGCCAATTGTGTTTGTGGCCGACCCTCTGCCGGACAGCCATCCCGGCGTCGGCATCGAACTGCGCCCCGGCATCCGCCAGGCGTTCGGGCACCTTGCTTCGCTCGGCCACGGCAAGGTCCTATGGTCTCCGTTGAAAGCCCGCGGCACGATCACGGACGGCGAGCGGAACGCCGAGGTGAAAGCGGCCGCGCGCGACGCCGGCGTCACGCTCCGGATCGCCCCCATTGATCTCGATGCGGTGGCGGACCCGACGTCCGTCGAGCCGTTCGTCGAGGCGTGCCGGCAGCAGTTTGCCGAGTACCTGCGCCGGCACACGCCGTGTTCCGCGGCGCTCGCGTATTCCGAGCGCGTCGCGATGGGCCTGTACGCCGCGCTGGCCGACGTTGGCCTGAGCGTGCCGCGCGATGTGTCAGTCGTCAGTTTCGACGACATTTACGCGCACGCGACCATGCCGCCGATGACGGTGGTGAGCATTCGGCTCGATGCCGTCGGCGAGAAGGCGGCGGCGCTGGCACTGGAGATGGCTCTCGGCTCGAAGCCACTGAAGGCGGTGTTGGATGGCTTCCAGTTCTCCGGGATCCTGGCCCTGGCCGATGGCAACCCGTATTCCGGTGGGACCTCCGGCAACCCGACGCCCAGCGGGATTCAGGGCGGGCTGCTGGGGGTCGGCG
>JAPLOD010000850.1 GCA_026692735.1 Planctomycetota bacterium
CGATCTCCCGGAACCGCTCCGTGACGCTCATCAGGATCGTGTTGCTGATGCCGACCAGACACAGGAACGCCGAGAGGCACATCAGCCAGATGCGCTGGTCGTGCTGGCGCTTCACGGCCGCCTCGTCGTGCGCGAAGACGCCGGCCTTCTCCAGCAGCGCCTGCGTGTGGACGTCGGGCGAGCGCATCAGATCGGAGACGACGAACTGATAGGTCATGGACGACGTGAGGAACGCCACCACGACGCCGATGCACACGAAGCTCAGCACGCACCGGCCCATGCGGTGGCGGATGTTCGCGCTGCACACCTGCAGCGTGCGCTTCCACGGCAGCACGACCTGATGGCTGGCGCCGCGCCTCCGCTCGTCAAAGATCCGTTCCATCCGCGCTCCTTAGAACGGCAAGTCCCGCGCGCACTGCGCCACCAGCGACAAGGAGACGGCCAGCATCGCGGCCAGTCCCATGCCGCACGAGAACCCCGCGGCCGCCACGGGCACGTAGCGCGACCACGCCTCCTCGCCGAACCTCCGCCTGAAGTAATACCTTCCCACCAGCGCGCCAACAAACAGCGAAAGCCCCGCGTGCAGCGGCGCGCCCACGCCGCCAATCATGCCATAGAAGAAGACCGCGGGCAATCCGACCGCGCCCACCAGCCGGTACAGCACCAGGCCGGCCGCGCAGGCGCCGAGGATGATCTTCGGATTGAGGGCCTGGAGCAGGAGCGGCGATTCGCTGCTGTTGGCCGTGAAGATCAGGCACGCCTGCCGCGCCGCCACGGGCCAGAGCCGGGCCGCGAAGGGGAAACCTCCCGACGGCACCTGGTTGAGATGCCAGAAGAACCACCAGAAGAGGAAGCTGCTGACGAAGATGACCGGCAACATGACGAGCTCGGCCTTGATGAGAGACGTGAAGCGCGTCCTGGTCAGTTCGAGTTCGCGGAACCGTTGCGACATCCAGCCCATGCCCGTCAGGCCGACCAGACGTGCGGAGATGTAGCTGTGCAGCGGCGTCCACAGGAAGCCGAAGATCAGGATCAGCCACAGCGGGAAGCCGGGGACCAGCAGCCTGCAGATGACGGAGAAGCTGACAATGGAGAAGATGCACAACCCCAGCGCCGCCCACGTGGGGAAATCGCCGCGCTGCCGGCACGCCGTCCGGTACGGCGGCTCAAGCCCCGTGCGAGGCAGGACCTTGGTCTCGCCCGCGGCGCCGGGGGCTGCCCGCGCCTGCGCATGTCTGGCCGCGAACACCTTCACCATCGTCCAGATGCCGACGAACAAGACGGCGCCGGCAAGTCCCACGGAGACGCTCATCCAGAGATCGAAGCTGAGCAGCATCTGGTTGACGAGCAACCCGTTGCCCGGCGTCCAGTGCTTGAACGCGCCCAGTTTCAGCAGGATCGGCCCGCCAATCACGCTGGTCAGGATCACGGCGGTGAACGTGCCGCCGATCAGCTTGAACGGCAGGACCATGCCGGCCAGGAACAGCGCCGCGTCGAAGCTGATGGAGATCAGGCTGGCCGGCAGCACCCCTTCGACGTTCGCTGTGAAATCCACGAACGGGATGGGCAGGATCATGATGGGCTTGCTCAAGATCAGGCCGCTGACGACCGGCACGAGGACGTACACGCACCCGAACGCCACGCCGAAAGACGCGCCGACGCTGAACACGTTCCAGCGCCAGGAGCGCTTGCCGCGGCCCTGCCGCTGCGAACCCCGCGCCGCAAAATAGCCGAGAATGCCGCTGACCTTCGACGGGGCCGCGCCCTCGACCGGAGGGGTGTCCTCGCGCTCCGTGGATTCGGCGAGCGCGGTCGCGCCTTCCGCCGCGATGGGCGCCAGAGGGAACGGCAGGCGCTCAACATCGGAGGTGAGGCGGAAGACCAGGTAGCCGAGGCCGAACGCGCCCAGGCGGCTCAGCACATAGGCCATGGCGATGAGCACCACCGGCGAGAGGAATCCCTTCGAGCTGCTCCACCACCAGTCCACGTGGGCGAGGTTGCGTTCCTGAATCGCCGGCGACGTCACGGGCGGCACGACCCAATCCGGGATGCTGGGCGCGATGGAGCTTGTCTCCGGCGCCTGAAGAAGGAACTGATTCCAGATGGTGGCGGCGAACGGTCCGCCGGCCAGGGCGAGATGCGCGAAAGTCACTGCCGCGATACCGGACGCCACGTAGAAGAGGACGAAGACTTCCTGCCGCCTGAGGCGCGCGAAGCTGCGGCGGGCCAGTTCGGCGAAGAGGATGATGGTGACCCATTCGGCGGCGGAGCCCAGCGACTGCCCGGCGACGAGGCCCATGTAGATCGCGCCGGGCATCATCACGAAGGCCACGAACACCGCGCCGAGCACGGTGCGCGCCGAAAAGCCGTCAACATAAGGCCCGCGGTCGAGCGCGTCGTCGGCGAAGGCGGGCCCAGGAGTCCCGACTGCCACCTTCTTCGCGGCGTCGCCATCCGGCGTTGGAGTCTGTGCCTCGCTCTCAGCCATGCACGTCATCCGTCCCTGGTGGGCGGGACTCTCAGTCCCGCCAGTCACACCCCTGCGAACATCTTGGCGCCTTTGAGCCGGTACGACTCAAGCTCCTCGGCCGACAACACTCGCCACATCAAGAGCTGCTTGCGGATGGCGAGGATGAACCTGGGGATAAGGCGCCGCCAGTTCTGCTGGTCGCCACTGAAGCGGACGGCCTTCAGATGATACTGGTAGATTCCCCGGTCCTCGCGGTACACGATCTGCAATTCCGCATCGTGACCCACGCCCAGATCGAAGGGCGCCAGCCAGGCCCGGAAGCAGAGCGTCGGCACGGGACGCTCGCCTTGGCGGTCCAGGCGCGGGCGCAGACCATCAATCGCCAGTTGCCCGATAGTGACTCCTTCGATGCTGCTGAGGTACTCAGCCATGTACGCCTGCATCGCCAGCACGTTGGCGTCGGTCGCGACGAAAGGCAGGTAGAACGACACGGTGTCGGTCGAGGCGGCCTGAGCGCCGGCCAACGCGGCTTCCTTGACGACGTCCGGTGTCGCGGCGTGGAAGGCCTGCATCGCGGGGTAGATCGCGGACAACAGCACGATCGCCATCGTCAGGACGGTGACGAAGACCGTGCTGCCCGCCGTGTAGTTCAGCGAAAGGCCCGACAACAACCCGGTGACCTGGAAGAGGCGCGCCACCGCCTGGCCCAGCAGGTATCCCAGCCCCGCGCCGATGAGCGCATAGACGCTGGATTCCGCCAGGAAGAGCGACGCGACGTTGCCGGGCGACAGGCCGACAGAGTTGTAG
The DNA here is from genome assembly GCA_026692735.1 of Planctomycetota bacterium. Lineage (GTDB taxonomy): Bacteria > Planctomycetota > SZUA-567 > H5-PLA8 > H5-PLA8 > JAPLOD01. Next base: position 3,278 of record JAPLOD010000850.1, read on the forward strand.
ACGAAGATTTCCCGCACGCGTTCGTAGACCGAGCCGAGCATCGTGCCGAGCACCATGATGAAGCCCAGGAACAGCGGCACGACGATCTGCCAGACCGCGCTGACCTGGCTGGTGTCGCGCGCGGCGTAGAGAACCACGTCACCGCTGACGGCGCCGACGGGGCTGGGAGCCGCGCCTGCCGGTGGGCGGACGTGCCCCTCAATCCCGCCACCTTCGCAGGCGAGGATGGTCAGGTTGGAGCGTTTCGTGTAGCCTGCGGCCTCCTTGTTGATGTCGAGGCCCT
>JAPLOD010000851.1 GCA_026692735.1 Planctomycetota bacterium
GCTGGCGGTCCTGCTGTCGTGGCTGTCGTTAGCGCGACGGCAGGGCCAGCCCTGGCAGCACGTCTGCGCCTGGTTGGGGACGGTGCTGGTGTGCGGAGCGGCCTTCGCCGGTCTGGGCGTGGCCGGCACGCACGGCGAGTCACCGCGGACGTTCGTGGTGCTGTGGGCGCTGTTTGCGGCGCAAGCGGCGGTGCTGGCCGCGGTGCACGCGCTGCTGTCGCTGTTCCTGTACTTCGCTCCGCAGTTGGCGGAACAGGTGACGCTGCTGATGCTGGGCTTCGCCGTGACCGCGCTGTTCTGGTCGCGCGAGCCGATCCAGATGCTCGCGCACGCCGCGCCGCCTGGGCAGGCGAGTTCCGCGTCGCGTCTGGCCGAAGGCGTGCTGAAGCTCAGCCCGCCGCTGGCGGTGGCCAGCGTCTGGCACCAGGAGAGCGACGCGGCGCGGTGGGCGGGAGGCCGGAGCCGGGCGCGCTTCGACCTGATCCGCGCGCCGCTGACGTACGAGCTCTGGATCGGCTCGTACCAGCCGCTGCCGTACCCGGCGATCCTGCCCTCGCGGGCATCGGGCGCGTTCGTGCCGGGGATTGTGCTGGCGATGCTGCTATGGGGGCTGCCGCTTCTGGTCTTCGGCGATATCCTGTCCGCGCTGCGCCGACAGGAGGGGCAGCCCCAGGGCTCGCATCCTGGCGCCTCAAGCACGGCCCGATGACAGAGACCCCGCTTGCCGGAAGCGCGTCCGGACGGGCCGGGGGTGTGCTGGCGGCGGCAGCGCGGGCAGCTATAACTACGGGCAGCGGCCGTCAGGAGAGTATCAGCGCATCGTGATCCGTATCGGCGCCGTACCGTATCTCAACGTCAAGGTGCTCGTGTACGGGCTGCAGCCGAGCACGCCGCGCTATACGCTCGAGTACCACGTGCCGAGCGTGCTGGCGCAGAAGCTGCGCGAAGGTCACGTGGATGTCGCGCTGGTCAGCTCCATCGAGTACTTCCGCAATCCGGAGTACTGCATCCTGCCGGATCTGTCGGTCACTGCGTACCGGGAAATGTGGAGCATCAAGCTGTTCTACCGCCCGCCCCTGAATGCAGCGCGCCGCGTGGCGCTGGACCCGGCGTCGGAAACCACGAACGCGCTGCTGCAGATCCTCCTGTACGAGAAGCTGCGGCTGGGCATCGAGCTTGTCACGCTGCAGCCCGACGAGGACCCGGCCAAGCGCGGCGATCTCGACGGTTTCCTGAAGATCGGCGACGCCTGCCTGACGTGTGTGCCGCCGCGGGGCTACGAAGTGCTGGACCTGGCGGCTGAGTGGCACGCCTTCACCAACCTGCCGTTTGTCTTCGCGGTCTGGCTGGCGCGCAAGGGCGTGGACCTGGAAGGCGTCAACAAGGACCTCTTCCTGGCCAAGCGCGAAGGCCTGCGGCACACGGACGACATCGCGCGTACCGAAGCGCCGCGTCTGGGTCTGGACTTCCTGCGCGCGAAGAATTACATCTCGCGGGTCGTCCATTACGATCTGGGGCGGCCCGGACTCGGTGGCCTGGACCTGTTCCGGCGCTACCTCATCCGGCAGGGACTGGCGCCGCACAGCACGGGCTTCGATCTCTACACGCGGTAGGCGGGACTCTCAGCCCCGTCCACCAGAGACGGTTGCCCGCGGCACAAGGACGGCGCAGGGAAACGATGGCGGCGACGGTGCAGGACATTCTGGAGAGGGCCGCAGGCGGCGGGCGGATCAGCCAGGCCGAGGGCGTGCTGCTGCTGGAACAGGGGGAGCTGAACGCTCTGGGGCGCGGCGCGCTCGCGGTCCGGCGGCGGCTGCACCCGGAGACGATCGCGACGTACGTGGTTGACCGCAACATCAACTACACGAATGTGTGTGTGGCCGACTGCGAGTTCTGCGCGTTCTACCGCCGGCCGCGCGACCCGGAAGCATACGTTCTGTCGCAGGCGGAGCTGTTCGGGAAGATTCGCGAACTGCGGGCGATTGGCGGAACGCAGGTCTTGCTGCAGGGCGGCCACCATCCGTATCTGAAGCTGGAGTGGTACGAGGAGATGATCCGGGGGATTCGCCGTGACTTCCCGGACATCCACGTCCACGCGTTTTCGCCGAGCGAGATCGTCTACTTCGCGAAGCTCTTCAAGCTGCCAGTGCGCGAGATCATCCGGCGGCTGAAGGACGCGGGATTGCATTCGATACCGGGCGGGGGAGGGGAGATCCTGGTAGACCGCGTGCGCCGGATGATCGCGCCGCAGAAGGCCATGACCGACGAGTGGCTCGGCGTGATGGCGGACGCGGCCAAGGAAGGGCTCCGGGGCTCGGCCACCATGGTCATCGGGCACTGCGAGACGCTGGCAGAGCGCGTTGAGCACCTCGAGCGCCTGCGCCGCGCGCAGGACGAACACCAGCCGTTCACGGCGTTCGTCGTCTGGACAATGCAGCCCCGGCACACGCGGCTCGAAGGCAAGGTTCAGCCGGCCGGGGCGTTCGACTATCTGCGCACGCTGGCCGTGGCGCGGATGTACCTCGACAACATCCGGAACGTCCAGGCGAGTTGGGTGACGCAGGGCGCCAAGGTCGGGCAGCTCAGCTTCCTGTACGGGTGTAACGACTGGGGCGGGCTGATGATGGAGGAGAACGTCGTCAGCGAAGCCGGGACGCGGCATGAGGTGCAGGTCGAGGAGCTGCGACGCCTGAGCAGCGAGTTGGGGCTGACGCTGCGTAAGCGGGATTATTTCTACCGGCTCGTGGGATAGCCGCGGGTTCGCCCCGCCGAAATGCCGGAGGCCACAAAGAAGGCGCGGAAGATATGGTGCTTCCAATTGGTTTGTGCCGATCTATACTTACTGAGAATGATGAGCCCAGACCGTTCCTCGTCTGCAGCCGCGTCGCGTGATGGCGTGCGGGCGCTGGCCGCCTTGGCGGTGGTTGCGCTCCTTGTCCTGCCGGCGTGCGTGGACGTGGAGAAGGCCCGCAATGCCATACCGTTCATGCCGCAGTCCAAGTACGTGGATGTGGGCGGGCGCAAGCTGACTCGCGCTGAGGTCGCGTATTACGAGAAGATCAAAGAGCTGAGCTACGCCACGAAGATCAACCCGCGCGACGCCGTGGCCTACAATACCCTCGGTTCGATGTTCCAGAAGAAGGGCAACTACGCACTGGCGAAGGAACTCTACCTCAAAGCCGCTGACATTGACGACACGCTTTCGGAAGCACATCACAACCTGGGCGTCCTGTGCCTGCACGAGAGCCGTTACCAGAGCGCGCTCGACGAACTCGTGAAGGCGCGCAAGCTGAGTCCCGACGACGCACGCATCCGCCTGCGGCTGGGCCAGGCCCGCGTGGGGCTGGAACGCTACGACGAGGCGCTGCGGGATTTCAACGATGCCATCGCGCTCGATGCCGAGTTCACGCCGGCGTACCTGGAAAAGGCCAGGCTCTTCTACAGCCTGCGGCGTTACGCGGAAGCCGCGGCGCTGTGCCGCACGGCGCTGAACAGCATCCCCAAGACAGACCCTGGCGCTCGGGCCAAGCTGAGCCGAGGCAGCCCGCTGTTGGACAAGATCCTGCCGACCGGCGAAGACGCGGAGCCGGTCCCGACCTGGGGCGCAGAGGCGGCCTACGACCTGGCGTTGTGCCTGAAGGCCCAGGGTCAGATCCGCGAAGCGCTGACGGTACTGGTGCAGGCGGAGACGGCCGAACAAGGCCGCGCGGACGTGCAGATGCTCAAGGCACGCCTGCAGGATGCGGCTGGCGACACGGCGGGAGCGCTCGCCACGCTGCAGCTTCTGCGGCAGGCGTTCCCTGAGATGGCTGACGTCCCGAAGCGGATGGCAAAGCTGTATCAGAAGACCGGGCAGACGGAACTGGCCGCGAAGACGCGCCTCGAGGCGGCGGAACTGGATCACTCGGACCGCGAACTCCAGGAGGAAGCCGCGCGGAACGCCGAACAGCGGCGCGACCCGGCCCGTGCGATCGCCATTTACGAGCGGCTGGTGCGCCTGGACCCGGAGGACACGCGCTATCGCCGCCAGCTCGCCCGGGCCTACGATAACGCCGGCATCTACCGGCAGGCGGCGCTGGCGTACCAGGAGATCGTCAACCGCGAACCGGACGACATGGCCCTGCGACGGCGCATGGGAGTTCTGTTCTCGGAACTGCCGGGCTTCCAGAGCCGCGCGGTGCTGCAGTTCAAGCAGATTCTCGAGAAGAACCCGAGGGACGCGGAGATCAACCAACGTCTTGGCGAGCTGTACCTGCAGTCGCGGAACTTCGCGGAGGCCGAGAAGTACATCCGGCGAACGCTCGAGTACACGCCGCGCGACGCCCAGGCACATCAGAACCTGGCCACGCTGTATGTGGGTCAGAACCGGTTTGAGGACGCCGTAGACGAATACAAGCGGGCGATCGCGATTGACCCCAAGCTGTATGTGGCGCACCTGAACCTGGCCAAGGTCCTGCTGGGGCTGAACCGCCGCGAGGAAGCCGTGGCGCCGCTGCGGCTGTACCTGGCCGCCAAGCCGCTCGATGAGGAAGCGCTGCGGCTCCTGGCAGGATGCCTGCGTGACCTGGGCCGGCGCGACGAGGCGATGCGTGAGTACGAGGCGGTGGCGGCACTGAAGCCCGCTGACACTGAGGCTCAGATGCGGCTGGCCGAGCTGCAGAAGGGGATCGGCAAGCCACGCGCGGCGATCGGCCTGTACGAAGCGATCATCGAGAAATCCCCCAGCAATATGGAGGCGCTCCGCGAAGCCGGCCGGCTGTACGACGACATGAACATGCCGCTGCGCGCGATCTTCTGCTGGCAGCGGGTGCTGAGCCTGAAGCCGGGAGACGTGGAAGCGCAGAACCGGCTGGCGGCGGCGTATAAGGAAATCGGCGCCGAGGACGCGGCGTTGCGCAGCTATGAGGCCGTTGCCAAGGACAGGACGGGCGATCCTGACGCGTGGCTGCAGGTCGCCATGATACGCCTCAAACGCAACGAGAAGGACCTGGCGATGCAGGCGTTCCGCGAACTCATCAAGCGGAAGCCGAAGGACACGAATGCGCGCCGGCAGCTTGCGCTGCTGCTGCAAGCCAGCGACAAGCCCGACGGGAAAGACGAGGCGGCGAAGCTGTACGAGGAGATCGTGCAACTGGACGACAAAGACCTGGGCGCGCGGCTTAACCTGGGCAACGTGCTGTGCGAGCTGAACCAGCTTGCCAAGGCGCAGGACCAGTACGAAGCCATCCTGGCGGCCAAACCGGACCACGCGGGAGCGCTCGTCGGGATGGGGGTCGTCTGGCGCAAGCACAACAGGCTGGACAAGGCGGTCGAGAAGTACCACGAGGCGCTCAAGGCGGACCCGAACCTGCGGCTGGCACATTTCAACCTCGCACTGATCTACGACTATTACCTGAACGACCGGCTGAAGGCGCAGTTGCATTATGACCGCTATATCGAGTTGGGCGGCGACCCGAACAAACTGCCCGACGAACTGCAGCCGCCCGGCGCGCGCAAGAAACTCACCACCCCGCCGCTGGACAAAGGCACGGGGCGGGAAACGTCTGAGGTCCAGGGCCAAAAATAGAATGGAAGAAGGCGACAGCGCGGATAGGCCGACCCAAGTGGGGCCGGTCGCGCCGCGGCAAAGTGCGTGAAAACCTCCGGGGAATGAGGTATATTGGGTTGTGTCTTGGTTGAAGAGTTTCGACGGGGCATGGCAGTTGTCGGCCTAAACGGAGTTTAGGCGTTATGGCGATTGACCCCATTGATCGCTGTCCGAAATGCGGCGCGCCGTATATGAGCATGCTCAAGCCAGGCGAGCCGCCAGAGAGCCGGCGTTGTTATACCTGTGACAACACTACTGTGGGATCCATGTTGGGCGCCGGTCAGCAGGCGGCGGCGCCCGGCAGCGGCGACATGGACGACGACCTGGCTTTGCAGCCGCTTGAAGGCGAGACGCTCGGCGGCAAGCGGCCGGGCCGGCTCTCGCCCCGCGGCTTGGGGCCCCGGCGCTTTGTGCCGCCGGCGCCCAGGCCCGCCAAAGCGGCGAGCCAAGGCTCCAAAGCAGTGATCCCCGCCGCACAGAGAGCTGACGCCACGCCGGCGTCGCCAACGGGAGAGGCGCCGGTGCCCGCGCCGGCAGCCGCGGGAGAGCCCGCGAAGCAGACGAGCGCGGCCAGACTTACGCCAGCGCTCAGGCGGGCGAGCGCGGCGGGAATTCCAGCGGCGAAGGCGGGCACACCGCTCCCGTCGCCGGGCGAGGCCGCGGAGGCCGGTCCGTGGTACATGAGCGTTCTCGGCACGGCCAAGCGACACGCGACCGCCATTGTAGCCGTCGTGGTTGTTCTGGTCGCCGGGCTGTGGCTCTACAAGACGATGAATGCGCCGACACCGGCGGTTGCAGTCGCGGGCAAGCCGGCGGAGAAGAAGTCGCAGGAAGAAACAAGCGTCTCGCGAAAGGAGGACGCCCCCGCGCCGGAACCGAAGGCCGTTGAGCCGAAAGTGGAGCCGAAGGAGGAAGCCCCTAAGGTTGAGACGAAGACTGAGCAGAAGGCGGCGCCGCCCGAGAAGAAAGAGCCCGAGAAACGAGCTGCGGACGTGGCGGAACTGCTGAAGATGAGCACGCCGCGCAAGGCCCGCAACGCCAAGGCGGACGACGACGAGCCGGATGTCAAGGCGGCGCCGGCGCCGGCGACCAAGGCGGCTCCGGATCGCCCGAAGGCCCCAGACAAGGAGCAGGGCGGAGAGAATGAGCCGGCCGAGAAGCAAGAGGCCGCTCCAACGCCCGCGAACGAAGCGAACACCGAGAAGAAGGAAGAGGCAGACGCCGCGGACGCGCTGGGGTTGAAGAAGAAGGACCCGAAGCAAGGGGCTGCCGGCGCCAAGGCCGCAGGGCCTGCGCCCGTCACGGCGACGGAGCCGACCATACTGCCGGTGGATCTGAACGCGATGTCGGGGGGCAATGACAAGGCTTTCACTGAGCAGATAAGCCGTCTGCTGCCGGGCTGGCGCGTCAAGGATATCAACCTGGCGAACAGCGCACCCAACGCCAACCATCGCGGGCGCGCCGAGGCCATTGGGATCAACCCGCTGAACGACGTTCTTTCCACGAAGCTGAGTGCCACGATGGAACTGCCCGCAAAGTTCAAGCCGCGCCTGGTGTTCGAGATGGCGAGCAAGGACGGAGGGCACGAATTCTTCCTGGCGATGAAGGTGTGGGGCGCGGAGGTGCTGCCGAAGAGCTCGGTTCGAACAAAGGACCCGCTGGCCTGGCAGGAGGTCGCGGTTGACCTGTCACGGTGGGCGGGTCAGCGCATCGAGGTGGTATTCGAGATCTCCATCAAGACCAAGACGCCTCAGAATAAACTCAAGGAGCAGGTCGCCTACTTCCGCAACGTCCGTCTTGACTGGCCGGGCAAGCCACAGGCAACTCCGCCCAAGCCTAAACCTTGACCCCGGCCTGCAGCGCCAGTCCCTCGACGCCCAGACCGTAGAACGTGTACTCGCAGTCCGGCGTGGTCTCAAGCGCGAAGCCCACGTAGCCGCCGTCCGCCGCTTCCAGCCCGCGGGCATAACGCAGCCCGGCGGCCGCCAGCGGCGGCTCCAGCTTGTCGAGGATGCCCAGCGTGATGAGCGCGGTGTAGGTCGAGAGCAGGTCGGCCATGGGTGCGCCGGCCGTGGCGCAGAAGCCACCTTCAGCATTGCGCATTCCCGCGAGGAACGCGGCATGGGGCTCCAGACCCTCGAGGTGGCCCAGCAGCACGCTGAGCCCGACGCCCGCGGCGCAGCCGTTCGTGCCGGGCCGCTTGCTGTAGCGGTTCTCGAGGAAGCCGCCGTCCTTGCGGGCGAGCGCATGCAGGAACGCCAGCGCCTGTTCGGGTTGCGGCGGCTCCTGTTCGGTGCGCAGATAGACGCAGACCACCAGGAACGTGTGATACAGGCTGCCGGCCGCGTCCACATCGGTTTTGGCCCAGCCGCCGTCGGGCCGCCGCAGAGCGCTCAGTCGCGCGGAGGTGGCGGCGCGAGCGTCGGCCCTGCGCGCGGCGTCAAGCTGCGGGCCGAGCACCTCTTCGCACAACGCCAGCGAGTCCCACCATGAGGTCGCCATGACGGCATCGCAGAGCGCGCCGCGCGGCTGCTTGACGCGCGCGGCCTCGGGTTGCTCCAGCCGGTCGAGCAGGAAGCGCATTGCACGCTGCGCGGTTTCAGTGTCCAGACGTCCGAGCGTCGACAGGCTGCGGAGGGCGAAGGCCGTGTAGTAAAGATCGGGCTCGCCGCGCCGGTTGGCGAAGCCGCCCTCAGGGCGCTGCTGAGCCATGATCCACCGGGCGTGTTTCTCGCGGTAAGCCAGGGGGGTCTGCGCGAGCGCGGCGCGGAGGCCATCGCGGAGGAGGACGAGGAAGGACATGGGCTATGTCGCCAGCCAGTCTTTGAAGCACGGGTTGTCGGCGAACTCGACGGTTCCCGCATGCATGACGCCACGCCTGATCGTCACCATGGCCGTCCTCCCCCGATGGCTTCAGCATTAGACCCGCATGCCCGTGCGTTTGTCAAGAGGCGTGCGGTCGTTGTCGCGGACGACGAATCAGTCCAGCAGCGTCGCCGCCAGGAAGGTGAACAGGGCGCGCAGGCCGTCGTGGCCGATGTGTGCCACGGCTGTGAGCGCACGGGCGCGCTGGTTCTCCGCCAGCCTGGTGGCCAGCAGCGGGATCCCGTGCCTGAAGTAGATCTCGCGCAGGCGATCAAGCGTGACCTTCGTGGCCTGGCCCTCGCGCGCGGCCTGAAGCATGTCGGCTTTCTCGGCGGCAGTCGCGGCCTCGAGTGCCAGGGCAAAGAGCAGCGTGGGACGACCTTTCAGGATATCGCCGCACGCCGCGCGCTCGGAAGTGCCGCCGGTGGCGACGTCCTTCAAATCGTTCTGGATCTGGTAGGCCACGCCGAGGTGCTTGGTGAACTCGGCCAACTCGCGATCCCACTTCCCGTTGCCGTCCGCCAGCACGATGCCGGCGTACAGCGCGGCCTCGAACGCCGGCGCGGTCTTCAGCGCGTACAGGCGCAGGCATTCCAGCGGTGGCAGGCTCTTCTCGCCGCTCTTGCGCCACAGCAGTTCCGCGCCCTGGCCTTCGCACAATCTCACATGCGCGTGCGCCAGGCGCTGCATGATGCGCGCGGTTCTCTCGACGCCCAGCGCGGCCGCCTGCTCCATGACCAGGCGGTAGCCGCCGCCGATCAGGTAGTCGCCGATATTGAGGGCGACAGGGACGGTGTGCGATCTGTGCAGCGCGGCCGTGCCGTAACGGAAATCGTCGTCGTCTTCTATGTCGTCGTGGATCAGGGACGCCTTGTGGAAGACCTCCATCGCCACTGCCACGCGCTTGACGTGCAGCGGCACATCGTCCCGGTCGGTCATGGCCTGCCAGGCCGCAGCGGTCACGAAGGGCCGGAAACGCTTGCCGCCCTTGCTCAGCCAGGCGAGAGACAGGCGTTCGGTCTCGGCGACCTTGTCGCCGCGCGGCGCGCCGGCTCGTTCGGGCGGGAGGATTTCGGCGAGGGGCTTGGGGTCAAAGTAATGGCTGACGTCCCGCAGCAGAGGCACGAAGCTGCGCGGGCGTTGCGGCGCCGGAGCGCCCGCCTGCGGCGCCGCGCCGCCGTGTTGGTACCCCAGCGCCGCCAGGACCCAGTCTTCATCCACGGCGGTGTTGTGG
>JAPLOD010000852.1 GCA_026692735.1 Planctomycetota bacterium
CCTTCGGCGGCAATGCCACACCGTTCCGCGGTGAGCGCCACCCGATCCACGGCGAGACCGCGAACGCCACCTGGAAGTTCGAGTCGCTCGACGAACAGGCCGGGCGTGCGTGCCTCCACCTCAGCCTCCGGACACAAGCCCGGCCGGCGCGCGTGGACAAACGCCTGTATGTCATGAAGGGACACAATGCCGTGTATTGCCGGCATGTCGTCTCCGGCGCGCGCGGCCCGATGAGCGTCGGGCACCACGCCATGGTCAAGTTCCCCGACCAGCCGGGCAGCGGCCGGATTTCGACGAGTCCGTTCGGGCATGGGCAGGTCTTCCCGCAGGCCGCTGAACTGCCGGAGAACCGCGGCTACTCGATGCTCAAGCCCGGCGCGGTGTTCAAGTCTCTCGATCAGGTGCCGACCGTCTTCGGCACGGCCACCGACCTGAGCAGCTATCCCGCGCGCCGCGGCTACGAAGACATCGTGATGCTGGTCAGCAGTCTGGCCGCGTGTCCCATTGCGGCCGGCGCGCCGTTCGCCTGGACGGCTGTGACATTCGCCAAGGAGCGGTACGTCTGGTTCGCGCTGAAAGACCCGCACGTGCTCCGCTCAACGATCTTCTGGATCTCGAACGGCGGCCGCCATTACCCGCCCTGGAACGGCCGGCATGTGAACGTGATGGGCCTGGAGGAGGTCACCAGCTACTTCCATCCCGGCCTCAGCGAATCGGCCCAGCCGAACCCTCTTTCCGCGAGAGGCATCCCGACGTTCGTGCGCCTGGAGCCGGCGCGCCCACTGGTCGTGAGCTACATCGTGGCTGTCACGCCGGTGCCGCCAGGTTTCGACCGCGTCAGCGCCATCGAGGCCCAGGCGCAGAGCGTGGTGCTGAAGTCCGCTGCCGGTCTGTCCGTGAACGTGCCGCTCGATGTCAGCTTCCTCCATGCCCCGGCGATGGCGTAAGCGTTCAGCCGCCGCCGCACTGTGAAAAGCGTACGGTAATCAGGCGCCCACGGCGTATGCTGTGAATGGTCCGCCGGAGACGCGTGTGACGGAACGCCCCAACCCGACCGTTCCCCCGACGCCTGGTGCGGTTGAGCGCCGCGCCGGACCGGCCGCGTTCGCCTCCATGGACGACGAATCCTTGCTGCGGACCATGGCCGCCGGCGAGACCGGCGCCTTCGATGAGCTCTTCTCGCGGCACAGCGGCGCCGTCTTCACCTTCCTGTCGCGGCTGGTCGCCTCAAGAGGCGACCCCGAGGACCTCCTGCAAGAGACCTTCCTCCGCGTGCTGACGCACGCCGCCGATTTTCGTCCGGGCGCGGCGTTCCGGCCGTGGCTCTTCACGATCGCCCGCAATGCCGCGTACAACTCACTGCAGAAACGCAAGCTGCGCGCCGAGGTCGAAGTGCAGACGGATTTCCGCTCCGCCGGCATCCCGCAGGCACTGCAGGACCGCGCCGCGCGCTCGACGTCCTCCGACCCCAGTGCGCAGTTGCAGGCCGAGGAACGGAATGCGCGGCTGCTGGCCGCGCTTGAGGAGTTGCCCGACGCCCAGCGTGAGATCATAGTGCTGATCATCTTCAGTGGCTTCAGTTACCAGGAGGCCGCGGCGATCACCGGCGATGCCGAGGGTACGCTGCGGTCCCGGGTCTTCCACGCGCTCAGAAAGCTGCGTGAGCGCCTGAAGGAGCTCTCCTGATGGTTGACGACGACGTCACATTGCAGGAACTGATCGTCCGGGCGCTGACAGGCCGGGATCAGCAGGCCCGCAAGTCGCTGGATGCCGCGGCGGCGTCCGATCCGGAGCTGCAGCGCTTCTGCGCGGAACTGGACGAGGTCGTCACGACGCTGGCCGGCTCCACGAGCTGGCGTGCCGCTCCGCCCTCGCCGGAGCTGACGGCCATGATCCGGCAGGCCGTGATTTCGAGGCTGCCGGCGGCTCCGCCGCATTTCCGCACGGTGATGCTGGAGGCCGACCTGGGCCGCCGCCGCGCCAGAAAGCGGCTGGTCCTATGGGTGCTCCTCGGCCTGGTGCTGCTCGCGGCCGCCATCTATGTCTGCCAGCGCCCGCCGAGGGAAGGCGAGCGTCTCAGGCTGACCGGCAAGGCAGTCTTCGATGCGCCGCTGAAGGGCGAGCCCCTCAACGGCTGGGAGTTCGTCACGGCGGCACCGTGGAACAGCGCCGCCGAGGGGCTGCGGGCCGGCGGGGCAACGGACGTGGCCGCCTTGCACCTGAAGGATGGTTTTGACTGCGCGCGCGCGCTGGCCTTCAACGTGGATCTGCGTGTGGTGAGCCTCGACGACGAAACGGCCGTGACCGTCTTCCTGGCCGACGCACAGGGCGGCGTCCAGCCGCTGTTCGGTCCGGCTGCGCGCCCGCGGGCGGCGTTGGAGCTCGACATCACCGCGGACGGCATGTTCCTGTACGGCCCCAGCCACGCGCTGCTGCAGTCGCAGCCCGCGGCCATCGCCAGCGGCATGTTCATGCGCGTGCGCATGGAGTACCTTGGCCAGGAGGCCCGTGTGCTGGTGAACGGCAAGGTCCTGTTCGAGGGCGCCCTGCCGCGGCCGCTCCAGGGCCCCTTGTACCCGGGCATGAGAGTGACCGGGCCGAAGAAAAACGAGATCGCTTTCAACAGTGTGCGAGTTGAACGGTAACTCTGTGCGGATGGCCGGGAGAGAGCGTTTCGGCACTGCGCCATGAGTGGCCGGCAAGCTCCGAGACTCGCTGCCCGCTGCCTCGCTCACTGGGGAAAGCCTATGCCGAATGCAGCAGCTCAAAGTCTCCCTGAACCAACGCCCGACGAGCTTGCTCTTGCCGAGAAGCTCGCCCAGGCACGCGACGTTCTCGCGGCCGAAGTGCATAAGCTGATCGTGGGCCAGGATGAGGTCATCGAACAGCTCCTGCTGGCCATTTTCTGTCGCGGCCACTGTCTGATGGTCGGCGTGCCCGGTCTTGCCAAGACGGCGCTCGTGAACACGCTCGGCAAAGCGCTGAACCTCAAGTTCGCGCGCATCCAGTTCACGCCGGACCTGATGCCCAGCGACATCACCGGCACGGACATCATCCAGGAAGACTCCGCGACCGGCCGCCGCCAGACCGAGTTCCTGCCGGGGCCTGTCTTCCACAACCTCGTCCTGGCCGATGAGATCAACCGCACGCCGCCAAAGACTCAGGCCGCGCTGCTGGAATCCATGCAGGAACACCGCGTCACCGTCGGCTCCAAGACCTACAAGCTGCCTGAGCCGTTCTTTGTGCTCGCGACGCAGAACCCCATCGAACAGGAAGGCACCTACCCGCTGCCTGAAGCGCAGCTCGATCGCTTCATGTTCCTCGTCAAGGTCGGCTACCCGTCGCGCGAGGAAGAGATCACCGTCATGCGGCGCACCACCAGCGCCTACGACGCCAAGGTCTCGCCGGTCTTCACGGGGCAGGAACTGCTCGGCTTGCAGGAGATCGTCCGCAAGGTGCCTGTGGCCGATCACGTCTACAGCTTCGCCGTGGACCTCGTCCGGACCACGCGCGTCTCGGAAGGGTACTGCGCGCCCGAGGTCAAGCGCTGGCTGGACTGGGGCGCCGGGCCGCGTGCCTCTCAGTACCTCTTGCTTGGCGCCAAGGCTCGCGCGCTGTTGCATGGCCGCTTCCACGCCACCATCGAGGACATTGTGGCCATCGCCAAGCCGGTGATACGCCACCGCCTGGTGCTGAACTTCGCGGCGGAGAGCGAAGGCCTGACCACGGACACGATCATCGAGCGGGTTCTGGAAAGCACTCTGGCCGCTCAGCCGAAGTAAACGGGGATGGGACTCTCGGTCCCGCCCACGGCGCGGCTGAGAGCCGCGCCCACCGATGCCGCACACGGGGAATGTGATGGTTGAACCGCGCGAGCTCATAGATGACACCGCCATGCAGCGGGTCTCCAGGCTGCGCCTGGTGGCCCGCACCGTTGTGCAAAGCTTCGTCTCTGGCCAGCATCGCAGCGTGTACAAGGGCTTCAGCGTGGAGTTCGCGCAGCATCGCCAGTACACGCAGGGCGATGAGCTGCGGCACATTGACTGGAAGGTCTTCGGCAAAACCGACCGCCTGTTCGTCAAACAGTACGAAGAAGAGACGAACCTTCGCGCCATGCTGTGCCTGGACGCCAGCGGCTCCATGCTGTACCGCGGCGGCGGCGAACGGAAATTCGACTATGCGCGCAAGCTGGCCGCCGCGCTGGCCTACCTGATGGTCGGCCAGGCGGACGCCGTCGGCCTCGTCACGTTCGACACGGCGGTGCGCGCGCAGATCCCGGCCCGCGCCACGAGCGGCCACCTGAACACGCTCCTGAGAACGCTGGCCGAGACGGAGCCGCAGGGCGAGACCAACCTGGCGCCGATCCTGCACAACTTGAGCGGCCAGCTCAAACGGCGCGGCCTCGTGCTCATCCTGTCGGACTTCTTCGCGCCGGTTGAGGACCTGGTGCGGGTCCTGGGGCATTTCCATCATAAGCGCCACGAGGTGATCCTGTTCCACATTCTCGATCCGCACGAGTTGACGTTCCCGTTCGAGACGGTCGCTGAGTTTCGCAGCCTGGAGAGCACGGGGGACCGCCTCCGCCTCGATGCGCCTCGCGTCCGGCGGCTGTACCTGGAGCGGCTTGAGGGTTTCATGCAGCGGCTGCGCGAAGCCTGCCACCGCTTCCATTACGACCACGTGCTGCTCGATACCAGCGCGCCCTGCGACATGGCGTTGAGCCGGTATCTCATGCGCAGGCGGGAACGGTAGCTGCGAGGAACCGACGGGCGATGATCTTCCTCAACCTCTTCCTCGCCGGCGGTCTGGTGGCCGTCACTGCCCCGATCATCATCCATCTTCTGCGCCGCACCCGCGTCGTGCCCTACGACTGGGGCGCGATGATGTTCCTGCGCGAGCTGCTGGCGGAGCGCGCTCGCCGGCTGCGCTTTCAGGAAATCCTCCTCCTGCTCGTCCGCGCGCTGATCGTTGCCTGCCTGGCCTTGGCGCTGATGCGCCCTGCTATCCTGTCTCCGTCCGCCGGCGCCCGGCCGCCCGGCGTGCAGACCAGCGCGGTGGTCCTGCTCGACGATTCGTATTCCATGAACGCCGGCCGCGCGCACACCGCCTGGCAGGACGCGCGCGAACTGGCGCTCTCCTATCTCGGCACGCTGCGCCACGGAGACGACGTCTCCGTGATGTTTCTCTCGTCGGCAGGCAAAGCGCCCCCGCCCGCGCCGCTGTACGATCTCGAGCGCGCCCGCGAGCTCGTGCGGGCCGCGGTGCCCCGCTGCGACACGGCGGATGTGCCCCGCGCCCTGACCGCCGCGCTCCAGCAGCTCGAAAGCCTGCACAACCCGCGCCGCGAGCTTGTGTTCTTCTCCGACATGCAGTCCACGGGGTGGAACCTGACAGACCGCGCGCGCTGGTCGTTCATCGCCAACGCCGTGCGTTCCAGCCGCGTGCGCCCGAACATCATCCTCGCGGCGACCGCCAACGTGCGCCCGGTCAACCTCGCGCTCACCCGCATTGATGCCTCGCGGCAGGTCGTGGACTGCTATGCGCCTGTCACGTTCAACGTGACCGTCGCCAACGAAGGGCCTGAAGCCGTCAAGGACGCCACGGTGACGTTCATTGTGGACTATGCGCCGAAGGCCACGCGCAGTGTCACTCTTGCGCCGGGCGCGCAGGAAGTGGTGGCGTTCGAGCACCAGTTCGAGCGGCCGGGGTCGCACTATTTCACCTGCCGCCTGCGCGCTGCCCAGGACGCTCTGGACGATGACAACGAGCTCTCCTACAGCGTGGTGGTGATTGACCGCCTGCCGGTGCTGCTCGTGGATGGCGACCGGCGGCAGGGGCCGCTGGCCAGCGAGACGGACTTCCTGCGCCTGGCCTTGTCGCCCAAAGACCCGGAGGACCCGTCCTGGCGCGCGGTCATCGAGACGACCGTCGTTGACACCACTGACATGCGTTTCACCGATTTCTCCAAGTACCGCGTCGTGGTGCTCTCCAATGTGGCGGCGTTGCCGGCCACCGTCGTGTCGGAGATCGAACGGTTCGTCGTCGCCGGCGGCGGCCTGCTGATCACGCTCGGCGACCGCGTGCAGCCGGAGACGTACAACCGCAGCCTGTTCCGCCAGGGCGCGGGGCTCTTGCCCGTGGCGCTCCGGCGGGTTGAAAGAATTTCGCCCGCGGCGGGCAGCCAGGGCGTTGCGCGTCTCGTATCCGCTCCAGTGTCCGGTGGCGCGCCGCAGGCTGAAGAAGTGCGCCTGGCAAGCATCATGTCGAATGTTCCCGCGCTAGAACTC
>JAPLOD010000853.1 GCA_026692735.1 Planctomycetota bacterium
AGTACAGCGCTCGCGGAGCGTGTCGAAGCGTTGCTGCCGGACGCCACCGTCGGCGGGCGGCGCGAAGGCAGCCAGGCGGCGCTGCTCAACGCCCTGCTCTTCGGGCGCCGCGAGCGCCTCGACGTCTCCGACCGCGAAGCCTTCACCGCCAGTGGCACCGCCCACCTGCTGGCCATCAGCGGCCTGCAGATTCAGTTCCTCGCCGTGCTGCTCTGGCGCCTCGTGGGCCTGTTCGGTCTGACGCGCCGCCCATCCGCGTGGCTGGTCATGGCGTTCTCGTGCGCGTATTGCGCGCTGGCGGGGGCCGATCCGCCCATCGCGCGCGCAACAGTCATGATTGTCCTGTACCTCACCGCGACCCTCGTCTGGCGGGAGCCCGAACCGGTGAGCGTCCTGGGCGCGGCCGCGCTGGCCATCCTTCTCGTGTCGCCCGCGGAACTGTTCAACGCCGGTTTTCAACTCTCCTTTCTCGCGGTCCTCGCGTTGCTGACGATCTACCCCGCGCTTAACGACGCCTGGGACGCCTGGCGGCGCAGCGCGCTGCTTGTGGCCGCTGCCACCGGGACGGCAAGCGGCTGGTCGTGGCCGGCGCTGCGCCGTTGGCTCGGCAAGTACACCCGCACGGCTCTGTTCGTCTCGCTGGCGGCGTGGGTCGGCACGGCTCCGGTGGTGGCGTGGCACATGGGCCGTTTCCCCTCTTACAGCCTCCTGGTGAACCTGATCGCCGTGCCGCTGGGCAGTCTCTGCATGGTCTGCGGTCTGGCGATGCTGGCGGTGGGGGTGCTCTCGCCCGCCCTCGGAGCGCTGTTCGGATGGGCGGCTTGGGGAAGTCTCGTGGCGCTGCAGTGGGTCAATGAGGTCGTCGCGGCCATCCCGGGCGCCAACATTGACCTGCCGGCGCCCCCACTGCTGGTCCTCGTGCTGTACACTGGCGCGCTGGTGTGGATCTGGATTGACCGCGGCCGCAGGATGAAGCTGGGGGGGCTGGCCGCGGTGCAGTGCGCGTGTCTGCTGGCCCTGCACATCGGCCTGCTCTTCAGAGCAGCGCCCGCCGGCCAGAGCGTGACGGTTCTGGACCTGCGCTACGGCCGCGCTGCGCTGCTCGAAGCGCCGGGCGCCAGGATCATGCTCGATGCAGGCGGCCCGGGACAGGGGAGCGTGCTGGCCGAGATGCTCCGCCGCCGCGGCGTGAGCGCCCTGGACCTGCTGGTGATTAGCGCGGACGACGCCGAGGCCATCGGCGGCGCGGTGGACTTGCTCAAACGCGTGCGCGTCGCGAAGGTGCTGTTCCCGCGGGCGGGCAGCGCGAGCGCCGCGCGGCGGGAATTGGAGAGCATCCTCGCCGGGAAGAACGTGCCGTACGCCACAGCCGACGGGAGCGCCGCTGTCACGATCGGCGGTGTCAGCTTGGAGTGCCGCGATGACGGCCCGCCGCCGGGCACCCCGGCTCCCACGCAGAGCGCCCTGAGCGTCCGGGTAACCATGTGGGGCGCCTCCCCGCATCGCCCCGCGGCAGGCACCACCGTCCTCTTCGTGAATGCCCGGTCCAGCGCGTCATTCCAGCGCCTCTTCGCCAACTCGCTACCTCGCGATCCTCAGACAGCACCTTTCTTGAAGGCCGACGTCCTGCGGCTCGTTCCCGGCCCCGGTGCGCACTGGCCGCCTGAGACGGTGGAGTTGATCCAGCGGAGCGGCTGCGGCGTGATCATCGCCGGCGCGGGACACGACCTGGACGACTGTACCGGCCTGGACCTCGCGGTGCTGGCTGAAGAGCGCCAGCTCACGCTGCTCTCGCCGCGCCGCGACGGCACCATCCGCGTACGGCCTCGCGGCCCGGCCGATACGGCGCCCGTGCTGCAGGCGTTCCGCAAGGGCCTGTGGCGCGCGGTGGAGACGCCGGGCTCGGCCAGATAAACGCATGACCCCGACTTCATAGTTCTCGGTTGCCCTGAGTTTGCCAACGTCCGGCGGGTAGGGTAGAGTAACGGGGCAGGGCTGGGGAGACAACGCGGGAGAGCGGTCCCTATGGGCAAGCCTCTGAGCTGGAAATGGAAGGCTGTCATTGCGTGCCTCTTCCTGGTGCTGTTCCTTATCGGCTGGATGTTCTCGGCATCCGGCCACGCCTGGATGAAGGCCAAGATCATTGAGAAGTTCGAGGAAATGCCGCCGCCCGAACAGAGGGACAGCGCGTATGCCGACAGGTGGCTCGCTCTGGCGTGGTGGTCCGCGAACATCCGCGGAGAGTACAAAGAAGCGATGGGCATGTATGAGCAGTTCTGTGGCCTGGGCAGGGACAAAGAAGGCTTGGACTTCACCAAGAACGGCGGCAAGCTGGTCGGCCTTTGCAGCCCCGATGGCCAGACCGGCTGGGGCCCCATGCACCCCCGTGCTCCCGAGGCGCATTATGCCATGATTGAGATCATGGACTTCAAGACAAACACTTCCGGACAGTACATGGCGCAGGAGTACATGAGGTACTTCAGGGCCTTCTATAACTGGATGATCGTGAACTCGCCGGAGCGCAAGCCCCATCCCATGTTCAGCACCTACTGGGCCAAGATCAGGGAGCGCGTCGCCATGAAGCCCATACGTTGGGAGTCGGACATTGACTTTAGGGCGCCCCTCGCGCCGCCGCCTCCCAAAGACGGGGATTAACGGGTCTGGCCGTGGATGCTCGTCGCCAGGTCTGCGGCCAGGGCCGTCACGTATCTGACCAGCTCGTCGCCCTCCAGCTTCAGAGCGACGGCTTCCTCAACCTTCTTGACGAGCGCGCTCCCGACGATCACGCCGTCAGCCACCCCGCTGACTGCCTTGGCCTGTTCGGGCCGTGAGATGCCGAAACCCACGCAGACCGGCGTGGCCGTGCGCTGCTTGATGTCGCGCACGTTCTGCGCCAGGTCTTCCGGCAGCGTGGTCCGCGCCCCCGTGACGCCCGCGACCGAGACGTAGTAGATGAAGCCGCGCGAACGCTGCGCAATCAGCTCCCGGCGCTCCGGCGTCGTCGTGGGCGCGATCAGGAAGATCAGGTCCAGGCCGTTGTCCGCGGCCTGCTTGGACGCGTCGCCCTCGTAGCCCACCGGCAGGTCGGGGATGATGGCGCCGTCGAACCCAGCCTTCTTGCACAGCGTCAGGAACGTGCGCAGCGAGCGCCGGTAGACCAGGCTGTAGCTGACCATGCAGACCAGCGGCGTCTCCAGCCCCGTCCGCCGCAGGTCCCTCACCAGGTCAAACATGCGCGCGACCTTGAAGCCCTTCTCCAGTGCCCGGCAGAACGCGGCCTGGATCACCGGTCCGTCCGCGATTGGATCCGAAAACGGCACGCCCAGCTCGATGCTATCGGCGCCCGCCGCGGCGGC
>JAPLOD010000854.1 GCA_026692735.1 Planctomycetota bacterium
GCAGTTCGTCACTACCACGCCCGCCGCTGGGCCAAGGCTCTTGCCCACAACTGTTCACGCCACATCAATGCCAGCCACCGCTTCGCCTTTGAATCCGTGGCTCATTTCAACGCCGCCGCCTGAAACCCGTTCAGCCCATTAACTTGTAACGTGTAACCTGTCCCTTGTGGCTCGAAGGTTGCCTCTGGCGGCGCATGCGATATCCTCAAGGCGGTATGTCACCGCGCATGTGGCCGCGTGCCATCGCGCATGTGGACCTGGACCAGTTCTACGCCGCCGTCGAGATGCTCGACTTCCCCGAACTGCGCGGCCAGCCGGTCATCGTGGGCGGACTCCCCGGCGCGCGGGGCGTGGTCAGCACGGCCAGCTACGAAGCGCGCAAGTTCGGCGTGCATTCGGCGATGCCCAGTTCGCAGGCCGCGCGGCTCTGCCCGCACGCCATCTGGCGCGTGCCGCGCATGGAACGGTACGTCGAGAAATCGCGCGAAGTGCAGGCCGTCTTCGCGCGCTACACCGACCTTATCGAACCGCTCTCGCTCGACGAAGCCTTTCTCGACCTGACCGGCTCGCAGCGTCTTTTCGGACCGGCGGAGACCATCGCGTGGCGGATCAAGGACGAGATCCTGAAGGAGACAGGGCTGGTCGCCTCGCTCGGCCTGGCGCAGAACAAGTCGCTGGCGAAGATCGCGAGCGACCTCAAGAAGCCCAACGCTCTGGTGGTCGTCCCGCCCGGCGCGAAGGAGGCCGCCGAGTTCCTCGCGCCGCTGCCCATCGGCCGGCTCTGGGGCGTGGGACCGAAGACCGAGGCGCGGCTGCGCGAGTGGGGCCTGCGCACAATCGGCGACCTGGCGCGCTGCGACACGGAGTTCCTGATGCGGCGCCTGGGCGCGGCAGGCGCGCACGACCTGCAAGCTCTGGCGCGCGGCGAGGACGACCGGCCCGTTGTCACCGCAGAGGCGCCGCAGTCCATCAGCCGCGAGAACACGTTCGCCGACGACCTGCAGGACGACGCGGCGCTGGAACGCGAACTGCTCGCCTTCGCCGAGGACGTCGCGGCTCGGCTGCGCGCCAAGGGCCTGCAAGCCGGCGGCGTGACGCTCAAGGTCCGCTTCGGCGATTTCACGACCCTGACGCGCGCCCTGCAGTTCGAGGAGCCGACGGACATCGCCGAGGCGCTCCACGCTGCCGGCGTGCGTCTGCTGCGCACCAAGGTCAGCCGCCAGGGCCGCGGCGTACGCCTGATCGGCCTGGCCGCCACGCGTCTGGCGCCGCGCGGGCAAGCGGTGGCCACGCTCTTCCCCGACGAGAAGGCCGTCAAGCAGCGCCGCGTCGCCGAGACGCTCGACCGCCTGCGCCGGCGTTTCGGCGACGACGCGGTGACGCGCGCCCGGCTGCTCGAAGACCGGCCCAGGAACACGGGCACGCCGACGGACACGCCACGGAAGTGACGGGGAACGACCTCCGCGTTGCAGAGAGCAAAGCGGCTTGACGGTTCAGCGCTCTGACGACAAGATTACCCCCCGCTTTCACACAACCGGCCCGTAACGCAAGTTGCCGACTTGCGCCACCACGAAAGGAGCAGAAGCATGGCCATGGAACAATCGTTGCACAGCATCTGTCGCTGGACGTTCAACGCCGGCAAGGGCGGCTTTGTGCCCGCGGACGCGCGGCCCGACTGGCTGGGTAAGGGGATGGACACGGTCAAGATGATCGAGTTGGTTCGCAGGAAGATCGCGCCGCGCGTGCCCGACAACGTCGTCCTGGGCGTCGAGATGCACTACGACAATGAGGTCTGCGAGAAGACGGCGGCCGCGGTCGCCGACGCGCTGGTCTCCAACAAGATCCACCTCGCCATGACCACGCCCGGCGCGCACGTCCACTTCGCCTACGGCGGCATCGCTTCGATGGACCCGCACGAACGGAAAGAGGCTGACGAGTTCGGCGCGACGGCGGTGGAGC
>JAPLOD010000855.1 GCA_026692735.1 Planctomycetota bacterium
AACGACATCTTCCTGCAGCCGTGGATTCCCAAGCAGGGAGTCGCCGCGTCGCCGCCGCTGCTGGCCGGCCGGGAGTCGGGCAAGGGCCGCATCGCTGTGCTTGGCATCCGCGGCTACTGGCTCTTCACGCCGCCGTCGAACTGTCCCACGACCGAAGTCATGCTTACGGCGGGAGCCGGCGGCAAGAACAGCGACTGGCTGCGCGTCTTCGCCAACACCGTCCGCTGGCTTGCCGAACCCTCGCTCAAAGCCGGCATGGGAGGTACGGCCACGCCGGCAACGCTGCTCAACCCGCCCGTGGAGGTCTGGCCCCTCTGTCCGCCCCACGACTGGACCAAACAGGCCTTCCCCAAGGACCAGCGCCAGACGCCCGGCCTGATCGGCGCCCGCACGGCGCTCTCCAGCGGCACCGGCACTGTGGCCGACTATGCCAAGGCCGCGCGCGCGGCAGGCCTGCAGTTCCTCGTCTTCCTCGAAGACTGCGCGAAGATGGACGACGCCAAGTGGAAACAGCTCGTCGCCGACTGCGACGCGGCCTCAGACGCCACCTTCGCCGCCGTGCCCGGTCTCACCTATGAGGATGCGCAGGGCAACCATCTCTACTCATTCGCCGACAACGTTCAGCTCCCTACGCCCGCCATGCTCCTGCCGGACAAACGCCTTGCGACGAACAAGAGCAACCGCACGCAGGCGTACTTCGACCTCGTGAACGAACGCATCGCGCAGAGGCACATCGGCGGTTTCTGGCGCCACAAGGAGAACCAGCTCCACCCCGCCGACTACAAGCTCTACAACTCGTTCCCCGTCTACTCCTTCGAGAACGGCAAGCCGGTGGACAACGCCTTCTCCGAGTACCAGCATCTGATGAGCATCGGCGGCTGCGAAGCGGCGCTCGCCTTTGAGATCATGGATAGTCCCGAGCAGGTTGCGGCGCGCGCCAAGGGGGGCTGGCGCGTCGTCGTGCACCGCCAGCAGTCCGATCTGCGCAAGAAGTGGCACGAAGGCGCCTGGTCGTTCAGCGGCTCGGGTTCGCAGTACATCACCACCGGCCCGTCCATCCTCGTCTGGGATTCGCCCAACCGCCTCACCGATCCTCACGGCGAATGGTGGCGCCCCGACCTGTGGGAGTTCCGCGTCTACCTGCGCGTGGCGTCCGAGGCCGGCCTGAAATCCGTCGTGATCTACGATGGCGACCGGGTCTTGCGCCGCTGGCTTCCGCAGGGCGCGAAGACGTTTGAGTCTGAGCTTGTCCTGTCCAACTGCCGCCAACTGGGACTGTATCCCGTCGTCGAGGATGTGGAAGGCCGCCGGGCCGTCGGCACGGAGTTCTGGAACCGGCACCTGATGCTCGAGGAATTCTTCTGCAGCGACCGCTGCAATTTCCTCGGCAATGCGCGGCTGCGCACGCGCGCCGGGCGCCAGGTGTGGACGCAGGTCAGTTTCCAGGCCAACATGGGCATTACGCCGTCGAAGGGGCTGTTCGGCATGGCCGCCGCGCCTGCCGTCAACCTGACCCTCAACGCGCCGACGCTGCCGATTGACGGCGCGCCAGCCGGCTTCCCGACCGCAACGCTGCGCTTCACGCCGCAGATTCCCGGCGAGCTGAAGAATCTCTTCGCGTACCCCAGCACCTATCTGGTCGGGCCGGAGATCGCGATTGGCCAGGCCGATATCTTCCTCGCCTACGATCCCGCGGAAGAAGGCGCCAAGACCACGCCGCTCGGCCACCCCTATGAGCAACCGCAGCACGGCTCGGGCAACTCGTGGGGCAGTTGGCACAAGCTTGTCCCGACGCGCAAGGCCGCCGGCTGGGCGCGGACCTACGCCTGCAACTGGCTCCCCGAAACGTTCCGCATTGGCTGGCACGAGGCGAAGCTGCAGCTCAAGGAAGACACGACGGTGGACAAGGACAAAGGCATTCCCGTGATGTATGCGGAAGGGAAGAACTGGCGGTTGTATGCCAACGGCAAGGACGCGTTGCCTCTGGACGCCGATGCGCGCGGCCCCTTCCGCCGCGGCTCGTTCGCCTTGCTTGACGACAGAGGCGGCGCCGTCATCCTTGCGGCGCTCGACGGGCCGCTCGACTACCGCTACAGCAAAGGCGGCGTCATCTCGCTCTACTACGCGCCCCAGTCTCCCGAGCTGAAGAAAGGTGACGAGCTCGCCTACTCCATCGGCTTTGCCGGCGCCGCTGGGGGCACGCCAACCGAGGCGATGCTGGAGTTCGCCAGGAACTTCGGCATCTCCTCGCCGGGCACCGCGGGCTACGCGCCGCAGGTGTCGCGCGGCAAACAGCTCGACAATTACCTGTGGTGGAAGCTGAACGCCGAAGGGGCGGCCGTCGAGGCGCGCGTTCCCAAGGCCGCGATGCCGGGCTTCGTGCCCGTCATTGTTGAAGGGCTGAACGACAACTGGTCGGTCGAGATTCTGGACCGCGCCCGCCCCTGGCCCAATCACCGCGCGCTGCCGGTCAGAGACGGCCGCGCCTTTGCCATGCTCGACCTGGTGCTCGCGGACAGCGATCTCTTCATCGGCCATCCCGTCACGTGCGATCAGAAAGACGTCAAGCTTCTTGTCTCGTGGATGGCGCCGAGCCAATGGTTCGTTGAAGCGCACAATGCCGGCGATCAGCCGCTCACGGCCAAACTGCAGACCGCTCCGGGCTGGACCGCCTTCACGTTAACGGAAACCGTGGACCTGCCCGTCGGCAGCAGCAAAGTGTGGCGCGTCAGCGGGAAGTGAGGGGTGGTGCACAATGCAAAATTCAAAATGCAAAATTCAACATTGGCGGCGCTCATTTGTTTATTATGTATTTGTCATTCTCTGGGTGGCCCGCCGTGGGGCGGGTTGCCAACCCGCCCTACAGCCGGCGAGACGCCGGCGCTACAGCCGCGCCTGGTGGCTCGCGCTCGTGCTGCTGGCCGTGAGCGCTTCTGCTCACGAGACAATCTGGATTGAAGCGGAGCACCTCGAAGGCGTCCGCGGCTACTGCTGGCCTGCCGGGCCGAA
Organism: Planctomycetota bacterium; assembly: GCA_026692735.1. GTDB lineage: Bacteria > Planctomycetota > SZUA-567 > H5-PLA8 > H5-PLA8 > JAPLOD01. The sequence goes on from JAPLOD010000855.1 coordinate 3,010, forward strand.
CCCCAAGACCGACGGCCACTGGGGCATTTCAGGACCCGGCTGGGCCGCGGAATGGACGCAAGGCGGCGAGAGCGGTTTCATGTCCATCGCCTGCGGCGCTGACGACGACAAGGCAGTCGCCGGCGTCGGCGTGGAGGTGCCGGTCGCCGGCACGTACCAGGTCTGGGTCCGCTTCCGCGACAACCGCGAAGCGACCAGCCGCTTCCAGGTGCGCCTCACGCCGCCCGGCGGCCAGCCAACCATCCTCACCTACGGCGAGCGGCCGGTCATAGAGGAAGACAACGAGCTCAAGTTGTACTGGGACTGGGCCTTCGGCTGGGAAAGCCATGAGGCCGCGCTCACGCCGGGCCAGGCGCGCCTGGAACTCCTCTCCGCGTTCAAAGAGAAAGCCTGCCGCCAGGTTGACTGCATCGTCCTGACGACGGACAAAACGTACCGCCCGCTGATCAAGGAGCGGCCCGCCCATCCGGCCTGGGATGTCCTCAAAGCCTACGCCAAGGGCATTGACCCGGCCCTGAAACCGCTGGCGCGCCGTGTCGGGGAATTCGCCCTTCCCGAATCGTGGAAGCCGCGGACGTTTCGCGACAAGGGCTTCCTCTACCTGTGGAACATGGACCAGGTGAAGTGGGCCGCTTCCGACCCGAAGCGCGTGCCGCATCCGTACCACCTCCGCGACAAGGATGTCCTCGAAGCGTTTGAGAAGAAGTACGCCGCCGCCGCCCAAGTTCCCATCTTCTCCGACCCGCGCATCGTCCCGACCTTTCACGGCGCCGGCCCGAAGATTCTCGCGACCGATGCCAAGGACGCCAAGCAGAAGCAGGCCGCGGAGGACTTCGTCCGCTGGCTCGACGCCAACGCCGACCGCCCCTGGGCGATGATGATGAACTACGCGCCCAATGAGCCCGTCACGCCGGCCGCGCGGGAGAACTTCCTCAAGTACCGTGAGCGGTACGCGGGCAACATCTCGGGAGAGAACCTCGGCTATTTCGACTTCGACGCCGCGGCGCTGAAGGCGGCCACCGCTCAGGCGAAGACCCGCCGCGACCTCGCCGCCGCGCTCACCACCGGCGCGCTGCAGGCCAACGCCGCCAAGTATCGCGCCGTCTTCGGCCAGGAATGGCCGGACGCGTACCGCGAGGTGATCCCGTGCCTTTCCTGCGGCATGACCGCCTTTGCGCCGCTCTGCTAGCGGTGGGGCGCGCGCGCGGTCGGGTACGAATCCTGCGCCATCACCGCGGGGCTGCTGCCGATGCGCATGGCGTTCCTGCGCGGCGCGGCCCGGCAGAGCGGCGGCCTGACCGCCACGTACCGCTCGTGCAATTTCGGCGACGCCTCGACGATCTTCAGCGAAGCGCAGAGCTACACCAAGCCCCGCAACATCCTCGACAACTACTACAGCGTCTTCTCCGGCGCGGGCATGACCTGGTACAAAATGGACATCTGGTACCAGTACATGGCCGGCGCCTCGCTGTTCTACCACGAACAGGGCTTCGACGAGTTCTGGATTCCCGGCGGCACGGGAGCGGCCGGACTGAAGGAGGTCCAGCTTTCGCCCAAGGGGAAACTCGTGGACCGCTTCCTGCGCCTCACCGCGCCGAAAAACGGGCAGGCGCCCGACCGCGGCGCGCCGTTCACGCCCGTCGCGTTTCTGCTCGACTACGCGCACGGCTGGGAGCCGACGCCGTTCCAGCCGCACGCCTTCAGCAATCACGCCAACCGTCCGGACCTGACGCTGTACGGCGACCACGAGCGCATGTTGCAGGAGTATTTCTGGACGGCCTATTATCCGATCGGCCCCCGCAGCACGGAGCCGATCACCGCCACCAACGAGGTCAACGTTCCCGGCGTCTTCGGCGATATCTTCGACGTGGTCTTCGCCTACCCCGACGTCAAACGCTGGACGACGCTCGCCACCTATCCCGTGGCGATCGCCGCCGGCGACCTGGAACTTACCGCCGACGAAGGACGCCGTCTGGCCGAGTATGTTCAGCAGGGCGGCACGCTGCTTGTTGCCGACGGCCAGTTGCGCGGGCCCGGCGTGGCGGCGCTGGACCTGCCGCCGCTGGGTGACGCCGCGGAAGCCGACGAGTACACGTGGCACTTCACCGCGACGCGGCATCCCGCGCAGCGCTTTCGCTGCAAGGCCATCGCCGGCGGTGTGCCGCTGGCGTCAACCGCGGACGGCAAACCGTTCTGCGCCGCGTTCGACCGCGGCCAGGGCCGCCTGATCGTGCTCGCCGTGCCGCGCGGTCTGGGCATTGACCGCGCCGCGCATCCGGTGCTGGCGCAACTCTTCGCGCACCTGTCGCGCGGACTGCTGCCCGTGGAAGTCGTCGGCGATGTGGAATGGCTGCTCAACCGCAACCGCACCGGCTGGGTCGTGACGCTGCTCAACGCCGCCGGCCAGGCCAAGCCGCAGCAGGGCATCACGCCGACGGACTTCCGCGAGAACCGCCGCATCAGCATCCGGACGGTCGCGCCGGTCTTCGAGGCATTCGATTGGCTGTTCCCCGACGAGAAGCTCGCGCCGCAGCCGCGCGGCACGGGCTCGAGCCTGGAGCTCACCGTTCCGGCCGGCAGCGTGCGCATTGTGGAGCTGAAGAGCCGATAGCCGCCCCTGATCCATGGGCCGGTGTATCCCTGTAACAGGGGTCCGAACATGTGGCGATGGAGCGCGGCGCTGTGTCTTACGGGGTTGCTTATGGCGGATGCTGAGGCCGGCGAGGCGCCAATGACCGCCGCGGACAAAACGATCCGCCGGTATCTTGCGGCTCGCGCGGCTGAGCTTGAGCGCGACTTTCTGCCAGGCGTGAAGACAGCGGCCGACTTCGAGAAAGCCCGCCCCGAACTGCGCCAGGCGTATCTGTACATGCTCGGCCTCTGGCCGCTCCCCGAGAAGACGCCGCTGAACGCGAAGGTCACGGGCAAGCTGGAACAGCCCGGTTACACCGTCGAGAAAGTCCACTTCCAGAGCCGGCCCGGTTTGTATGTGACGGCCGACCTGTACCTGCCGCAGCCGGCGCAAGGGCGCTGCCCCGCGATCCTCTATCAATGCGGGCACTCGTACGAGAAGCGCGACGGCAACAAGACGGCCTATCAGGACCACGGCATCTGGTTTGCCACGCACGGTTACGTCGCGTTGGTCACCGACTCGCTGCAACTCGGCGAGATCGCCGCCATCCACCACGGCACCTACCGCGAAGGGCGCTGGTGGTGGCACTCGGCCGGTTACACGCCCGCGGGCGTCGAGTGCTGGAATGCGATCCGCGCCATTGACTACCTCTCCTCCAGGCCCGAGGTGGACCCCGACCGCATCGGCGCGAGCGGGATTTCCGGCGGCGGATCAGCGACGATGTGGATTTCCGCAGCAGACGAGCGGGTCAAAGCGGCGGCGCCGGTCAGCGGCATGGCGGACCTCGGGTATTACGTCGGCGAGGACGGCGTGAACGGGCACTGCGACTGCATGTTCCTCTACAACCAGGCGCGCTGGAACTGGACCGCCATCCCGGCGCTCATCTGTCCCCGGCCCCTGCTCTTCGTCAACTCCGACGCCGACACGATTTTCCCGATGAGCGCCAACGAGCGGATCATCGCTCGTCTCGAACGGCTCTACGCGCGGTTCGGGGCGAGCGACAAAGTGGACGCGATGGTCAGCGTCGGCGGGCACGCGTACCGCACCGATCTCCGCCGCGCCATCTTCGAGTTCTTCAACCGCCATCTGAAGCAGGACGCGCGGCCCGTGGAAGACGCCGACGCCGGACTGGCGCCGGGGAGCACCGCCGCCAAGGCGCAGCACCACATCGAGCACAAGCTTCTGCGCGTGTTCGCCGAGGATGGCGACCTGCCCACCGATCAGTTGAACACGCGCATTGATCAGCTTTTCGTCCCGGTGGCAAAGTTGGAATTGCCGGCGGCGGACGGCTTCGAGCGCTGGCGCAAGGACCTGCTGGAGCGCTTGCGCGTCGCCACGTTCAACGCGTGGCCGCCGGCCGCGCCGGACGTGAAGGCCGCGGCATTGGGAGAGAAGCCCGAGGAAGGCCAGGAGGCCACGGAGGAAGGTCTGGAGGTCTCGTGGCGCTGGCTGCCCGGCAAGGAGAAAGCCGGCGCGCCGTGGCTTATCGTGCTGAATGCAGGCGAACCCGCGGGCGAGCTGCCGGAATGGGCCCGGGCCGTCGTCGTCGGCGGGTCGGCTTTGCTGCTGGCGCCGCGCGGCACGGGCGCCGGAGCATGGACGCGGAAGAATCCCCCGAACACCGTGGAGCGCTCCATGGCGCTCCTCGGCGGCACCGTGGATGGCGGCCGCGTCTGGGATATAGTGAGCGTGGTGCGGCGCCGCGCCGAAGGCGGGAAGACGTGGCGCGCCGCGGGCTTCGGCCAGGCGGGAGTCCTGGCCGCGTACGCCGCGCTGTACGAACCTGCGATAGAAGCCGTGGTAGCTGTGAACCCGCCGCCCTCGCATCGGCCCGCAGCCCAGGGAGGCGACTACGGTCCGGCGCTGCTGAATGTCCTGCGCGTCCTCGATATCCCTGACGCCTTCGGTTGTCTTGCGCCTCGGCGGCTTACACTGATCGGGGCGAAGGACGCCGCCTTTGAGCGCACGACGGCGCTGTACAAGCTCGCGGGCGCCGCCGACCGGCTTGAGCAGCGCTAACGGCGAGCCACACGAGGGGCAGCAGCGGGAACCGGAGCGAGATGGTCACTGGCGGCGCGCGCGGCGACGGATGAGCCATTCCATGGCGATCGTCGTAAGAATCATGGAGTTCATGGGCACAAGCACGTCCAAAGCGAGCACGCCGTACCACCACCAAGGCCAGAGATCTGCTGGCCCGAACGGATCGCCGTGCATGCTACGCTCTGTCAGGACTACCGGCCATCCATACCCGACGTCGTTCGGCTGGGACCCGTAGCGCGTCGGGGTGGGATTCGCAAGCAAGAACGCGCCCGCCATGAACATCAGGACGATGGCTGTGGAGAGGTGGAACTGGAACCAAGGACGCTTCTTCGGCTTCTCGTCCATGTCCGCTTCCATACCGCTTGTCAGCCGCTGCTGCCAGCGCCTTTGCCGCGCGGCGTGAGATGATGCGGCAGGCCTGGAACAACGATCCGTGGCGAACGCGCCGTGGGCACAGCATCGCGCTGACCCACCCGCCGTCAAGGCCACCTTGGGTACATGGCAGGAAATGGGAAGCCCGGCTGAAGCCGGCTGTGGCGACAGTTCGGGCACCGCACCCCGCGCTGAAGCGCGTGTCTAACAACAGCACAAAAGCCGCGTGAACGCGGCTGAGTCACGCCTTGCCGAAACTGTCATGTGCCGTGAGTAGTCCGTCCGCCCGTTTCGGGGATTGACGATTGCGGATTGACGATTGACGATCGGGGAATGGCGGTTGGGGTTCGTGGTTGGATGTGCCTGCGGCACCCCGAAAAACGCTGAAGCGTCTTTCGGGGCCACCCGACGCAGACAGAAATCCGAAAGTCGAAATCCGAAATCCGAAGGAAACGGAAAACGGGGAAGCGGCGAAACTGAAACCGGGGCAGGCAGGATGCCTGCGGTACAAACGACGGGGACGACGGCGGCGCAGGGAATCGGGGCCAAGAGCTAACGCCGCTGGTGAAACAGGAAGCTCGCGTACATGTGCTCCGCGGTTGTCAGCAGTGCGTTCGGCGTCCCCCCGTATGTCTTGTCGTCCAGCTTGACCTTCACAGGCATGACAATCGGCTTCTTGCGCACGTGCTGAGCCATATCAATGCCATCGTCCACCCAGTCGTCCGACCACGTCCCTCTGAGGTGGACCCACAAGCGCACCGGCCCTCCCGCGAAGGCGCGGCCCTTGGCATTGGGCCGCTTCGCGTAGGAGAGCTGGACGCGCGCCATGCCGTCCTTCGTGTTGGCCTTGCCGGTCTTGCTGAGCACGAAGGTTGCTGTGGCCCCGCCCACGTCAACCGTCAGAGTCTTCCCCGTCGGGTCGAACCCCGCCGGCAGGCCCGGCAGAATCGCCGTGACGTGCGCCCAGTCCTTCCCGCTCCGCCCGTACAGCGCGTGGCCCTTGAGCTTCGTGACGATCAGGTTGTACCCCACGGTAATGGTTATCTGCGTCGTGACGGTAGAGCCCCCGTCGGAGACAGTGACAGTGATTGTGTACGTCCCGGGCGTTGTGTACACATGCGTCCCCGTGGTGTCGGACGAGCCGTCGCCGTAGTCATACGTGATTGTCAGCGGGTCGCCGTCAGGATCCGAGGGTGAAACGATGACCGTCACCGGCTCGCCCACCACCGGGTCGGTTGGCGTGATCACCGGCGGGCTGACGACCGGCGGATTGTTGCCTGCCAGGCTCTTCGTGTCAGTGCCCTTCCCGCCATCCTTGTCCGTGGCCGTGAGAGTCACGACGTACGCGCCGGCGCCGTCCGGCGTGAAGCTGAACTCGGCTGTGGTGCCCGACGCGAAGGGATTGCCGTCCTTGGTCACAGTCCACGCATACGTGAACCCGGCCGCCGTATCTGCTGCGCTCGGATCGGTCACGCTGCTCGTCAGGTTGATCGGCACTCCAACCGTGGCGACCGGGGGCAGCCCGACGATCGTCGGGGTTGGCGGCGCGTTGTTGAGCGTCAGAGTCACCGTGCCTGCCGTGGTGTAGATGCCATCGCTGATCTGCACCGCCATGGCGAACGTCTTGGGACCGTCGTCTATGCCCAAGGCCTGGAGCTGCGGCCAGGTCAGCGTCGGGGTGGCGCCCGCGGCATCGCCGAACGTGCCGTCGCCGTTGACGTCCCACGAGAACGTCAGCGTTCGCCCGTCAGGGCTCGTTGATTGTGACCCGTCGAGGTCCAGCGGGTCGCCTTCGGCAATCGTGTACGGGCCGCCCGCGTTGAGTGTCGGCGGCTGCGCTTCGGTCGCGCCGACGTCGCACCGTGTCCCTTGCACGCGCGGGAAGCCGTCGCCCCGCTGGTCCCACGTCTGGTTGTCGGGGTTGGAGCCCGCATCCAGCGCCGGGCTGCCTGCCAGGAGCGTGTGCGTTTGGGTCGGGCCGCCGTTATCTCCCAGCGGCCCAAGCTTCGGATCCAACGGCACGGCCGCCGTCCCGATCTGGTTGCCGTTCGTGCCGTTCGTGGCGCCATCCAGGCCCAGGTTGCTGCCGAAGATGTTATCGGCGCTCGCGCCATCAACGTCCCCGTCGAAATCGTCAGCCGCCTGTGTGGCGCCGTCGCTGGCGACGGCCTTGTTCTCCGCGACGATCGAGTTGATGATGTTTGAGGGCAGCTCATTCGTACCGCCATCGTACCAGCGGTAGTACACCCCGCCGCCATTCTGCGCTCCGAGACTCGGATTCCCGCCCCGCGCGGAATTCCGCACGATGGTGCTGTTGTGTACCGCGAGCGGAGCGCCAACGTACAGGCCGCCTCCTATCCCGCGGATGTCACCGCCCTTAACCCCCACGCCCGCACCGCCCGCCGCGCTGTTGCTGGCTGTTCCGTATATCCAGCGCAACCAGGTAGGCATAGAGGCCGCCGCCCATGCTGTCGCCGCCAGGGCCCTGCGAAGTGCCGCCACCGGCGCCACCGGCGCCGCCGGCCGCGGCGTTGGAGGTGATGGCTGAATTGTGAATGGTTAAGGAAGCGCCGCCTCCCCCTCCGAAGGCATAGATGCCGGCGCCGTCCGCAGTCCCGCCCCATCCGTTCGAGCCGACGGGACCAGTGCCATTGCCGCCGGCACCACCAAGGCCGCCATTGCCGCCGGTAGCCTTGTTCCCGGACACGGAGCTACTGTTCAGGGCGAAAGACCCGCCGTAACCACTGAAGTAGCCGCCGAAGCGGATTCCACCAGCTTGAGCGGAGCCGCCTTGACCGGCACTGCCGCCGGAAACGAAGAAGCCTGCTCCGCGGGCGCCTCCCGTTCCACCCGCGCCGCCCGCACAGGTGTTGTCTGACACTATGGCGTTGGTGAGCTGCGCATCCACAAGATCCGTGTAGATCCCCCCGCCGCTGGCCCCACCCCCGCCGCCGCCAGCACCCCCGGGTGAGCTAGGAGCACCGGCGTCACCGACGCCTCCCGCGCCGCCCGTGTTAGTGTTGCTCGCAACCGTCAGGCCGTCGCCGGAAAGCTGCAAGAGCATATTGGCCGTCGCGACGTACAGGCCGCCACCAATAGTGCTGCCACCCCACCCCGCACCCGGTGAACTAGCGGACGCAGGAGCCGTTCTTATGCCACCATTGCCGCCCGCCCCGCCCTGGTTCGTGTTGGATGAGAGGCGGCACAGTCCGGAGAAAGTCACGAGCCCGCCGTAATCGTTGTACATGAATACGCCGCCGCCTGCGGCGTCCCCGCCGGTGCCTCCCCCGTTGTACAGGGAGGCGGCTCCGGGGCCGCCGATGTTCGTGTTGCTGCTGAATTCAGAGTCCGTAATGGTCAGGTCATCGTTGACCCCGCCAGCGACGTGCATGCCGCCACCAAGTGCGTAACCACCGTTGCCGCCGCTTCGACCAACGCCTCCCGCGCCGCCCCTGCCGCTGTTCCGCGTGACCAACACGCCTGACACCGCTCCACCATAGCCGGCTGTGCCGGCCCAGAGGCCTGCTCCTTCCGAGTTCCCTCCGCTGCCCGCGAGACCGCGACGCAGCGCGTCTGCGCCGACGCCTCCCGCGCCGCCATTCCCGCCTGCGTTCAGGTTTCCTGTGACGGTCGTGCCGCTCAACGCCAACGCCACCTGATCCTGGTATATGCCGCCCCCCTGAGCCAAGCCGCCAGCGCCGCCGGAGCCGCCCCAGCCGGCGCCGCTACTGGGCGACGGCGAGCCCGTCCCGCCCGTCCCGCCCGAGCCGCCAACGCCGCCGAGATTCTGGTTGTTGGCTACAGTGGCGCCTGTCAGGCTCAACCGCGCATAGTAACTGTACACGCCGCCACCAGCCGCCCAACCGCCGTTGCCGCCATCTCCTCCGTTGCCTGTCGGACCCTCGCCACCATTTCCGCCAGCGCCGCCCGTCGCCTTGTTGCCAGCCCCCGCGGCACCCCCTACGGTGCAACCATCCAGCGTGACCGAACCGCCCCAAGCCGCAATGCCGCCGCCCATGGCGTTGCCACCGCCGGTAGTTCCCTCCCCGTTCGCCGCGCGCGCCTCGTTGTTTGCGATCACAACGTTCTCGAACCGTACCACGCCGCCGTTGGCCAACACGCCGCCACCGGCCGCATCGTTCGCCGCGAGGCTCACGTTGCCTGTGTCGGTCGCGAAACCACCTCTGATCGTCAGGTTCCTGAAGGTGACCGTGCCGCCGTTCACGATATGGAACACGCGGTCTATGCCGGCCGCATCAATGATCGTCTGGTCGGGGCTGGTCCCCAGACCCTCGATCGTCAGCGTGCCATCGGTAGGGGCAGGTCTGCGCCTGATATCGAGGTCACCCAGGAGCGCATCATTCTCGTTCCGTACATCGGCAGCGGCATTGTAGTTTGAGAGCACGTAGTTCCCTGGATTGAGCCGGACGCGGTCATTTCCCGCCGGGTTGTTGTTCGCCCAGATGATGGCGTCTCGAAGAGTAGTGCCAACAACCGGCACGCCAGCAGCCCCGTCGCTGAAGAGGTTTGGCACGATATCCTGGGCGAGAGCTTCTCCGCCATGCGTCAGCAGCCAGAACGCGACGATCAGCGGCGCTTTCTTGAGCAGCGCGCGCAAGCGCAGGCCGCGGAACAACGAATCTGTCACGCTGCCGAGACTGAGTGCCATGAACCTGTTCCTCGGGTTTGAAGCTTCTGGCCTTGCCGGTGTCGTCGCACCTGCTACAGGAGTGACATGCCAACGATCCTGTTCGCATGGGAACTCGGTGCCGGTTTCGGCCACCTTGCCCCATACCGAACGCTGACCGAAACGCTCAATGCGGCCGGCCACCGTGTGATTTTCGCCGTGCGAGACGTGCCCCGTGCGGACCAGGTGTTTCGACCCGGCACCGTAACCTGCATCCAGGCCCCTGTCAACAATTATCGGTTGCGTGAAGTGGTGCCGGAACCCGCGACCTATGCGCATGTGCTCAAGAACTTCGGCTACGACGATCCGGTGACTCTCGCAGGCATGGCCTCGGGGTGGCGTTACCTCCTCGATTCGGTCAAGCCGGACCTCGTCATTCTGGACCACAGTCCGACCGCACTCCTGGCGATGCGCGGCACACCTCTCCGGCGCATGCTTGTGGGACACGGCTTCTTCTGCCCGCCGGACGTGTACCCATCGCCTAGCCTGCGCCCTTGGCTGAACTTGTCCCACGACGCGTTGCGCGCCGATGAAGACCGGGTCCTCGCAAGCACGAACGCTGTGCTGCAAAGACAGGGAGGGGCGCCGCTTCACAGCATCGGGCAGCTTTTCGCCGAGGTTGATGAGAGCATATTGACCACGGTCCCGGAACTGGACCACTATCCGCAGCGTCAAGGCGGGAACTACTGGGGACTGATAGCGAACTACCCGGGGGACGCGCCGGAGTGGCCGGCCGTGGATGGCAGGAAAGTCTTCTGCTATCTCAAGCAGTTCGGGCACCTCCCCGCACTGCTCAAGGCGGTCAGAGACCTCGGGCTGCCGGCAGTGGTCTGCCCGGATCGGATCCCGGAAGCGATAGAGAAGGAGTTCGCGGGCCCGGCGTTGCGCTTCGAGCATCGGTTGCTCGATCTGAGCCGGGTCTGTGCCGACGCGTGTTGCGCCGTGCTGCACGGGGGCAATGTGCTGCTGCAGTTCCTGCTCGCGGGCAAACCCGTTCTTCTCTTTCCGGTCACGCTCGAAAACTACATACCGTGCGCAGCCGTGCAGCGCTTGGGCGCCGGCGTGATGGTGGATCGCGACGACCCTTCGCAGTTCGCGCCGAAGCTCGCCGAGTTGCTCAACAACGAGAGGTACACAAAGGCCGCGCAGGAGTTCGCCGCGCGCTATGCGCATCTCGATCTGTCGCAACAGGGCGAGAAGCTCGCGCGCCGGATCGAGGAACTGGTCGCGAAGCCTGTCGCCCCGGATCGTTTCCGCCACGCCACGGGCGGGGACGCCC
>JAPLOD010000856.1 GCA_026692735.1 Planctomycetota bacterium
GTGGCGGGCGCCGTTTCCCATTTGCGCTCCGGCCACGCCCCGCTGCTCTTCGTAAAGTTCAGCTCAGCCTTCACGACGGGAACCTCACACGTGTACGTCGCCCACGCTTTGTTCCCCTCGCTGCCTTGCCCCGTGATCTTCGCCAGCGGCTTGCCGCCCCGCAGCAGGCTATCGGCGAATGCGTGAATCTCCGGCGGGTTCTCGCCCGGACCGCCGTGGCCGTGCGGCATCCGCACCTTGAGGCACAGCACGTGCTCGCCCTTGGTCGAGCGGTACGACTTCTGCAGCGAATCCATCGGGTACGCAAAGTCGTTCGTGCCCGCCACCCACAGCATCGGCATCGTCGCCTGCTTGAGGTAGACCGACGGGTCCCACAGCCTGAGCCACTTCGCGGATTTCTCCGGTCCCATCTGTTTGAGGTTCGGCAGCCAGCAGGAATTGTCGCCGAGGTACCCGCAGCCGTAGACGGACACGGCGAACTTGAAGCGCGTGTCCAGCCCCGCGACGATGCAGGTGAGATACCCGCCCCACGAAATCCCCGTGACACCGATCCGCTCAGCGTCCACTTCCGGGAACGAACGGATCAGCGAATGGCCCAGTATCGCGGCGCTGACGGCCTGGTACGTCCACTGGTCTTCCAGTGGCCAGTCAATCTGCTCGAAGCCGCCCCAGCCCGGCGGCCCGCCGTTATCGTGGCGCGGCCGTTTGCCGTGATCGCCTCCCGCCGTGCAGCCGCAGGTGTCCATCGCGATTGCCGCGTAGCCGCGTTTGACCCACAACTGCACCCACTCGGCGAACGCCGTCCCCCCGCCGCCGTGCACCAGGACCATCGCGGGGACCTTCTTGCCTGCTTCGACCTGCGGAGCGCCGTACCAGGCGAAGACGCGCGTGGGCTTGCCCTTCCACGGCACGCCGTCGTAGAAGAGCGCCTTCACGCCGGGCGTATCGAAGCCCGGCGCCGGGTACGTCTTCGGAACCTGCCAGACCGCCTCTGGGAGTTTCACCGGACCCGATGGTGGCACATCGCTCGCCGCAGTCAAAGACCCGCAGGCAAGCAACGGAACCAGGTACAGGATACAGGATGCAGGATGCGGGATAAGCACCGCGCGCCCTTTAGCTATTGGCCGTTGGCTATTGGCCATTGGCCCTCCGACGCAGCAATGCGGTTGATTGCCAATAGCCAGTAGCCAATCGCCAGTAGCCATGCGTCACCTCAAGCTGAGTTTCACCAGCCGCTGGTTCCCGCCATCGTGCACGACGCACCGCGCACCGCGCGCCGTCAGCATCCGTGGGCCGGCCAGGGAGTTCAAGTCCGTCCCCGCTGTGTCAACCGCGCCGAAGCTGGCCAGCGGCTTGCCTCCTGTCAGGTCGAAGACCAGCACGCGGTGGCGCGCCGTATCGGAAGCCCACAGCCTCCCGGCGTCCGCGGAGATGAAGACCGTCGCGCCGAACTTGTCCGCTGGACTGTCGCCCCACGAAGACCAGCGCTTCGTCTCCTTCCAGTCGGTACCGTCCGCGGAGAACTCAACGACAGCGCCGTCGCCCGCGCCAAGCAGCGTCGCAGCGTCCTTCAGCGCCAGCGACGTCCACTCTTTCACCGGCGTCGCGGTCTTCAGCGCGACGGGGCCGCTGTCGCTCTGGTACTTGCCGTCGCCGCCGATGGTAAAGGCGCGGCCCTCTCCCGTTCGGTCAACGGCCAGGAGGAGCAGCTTGTTCTGGCTCTTGTACACGGCCGAACCCACGAGCCCTTTCCTCATGGAGCAGCCCGACTCAATGCGGTCAATCCGCACCTCACCCGTCAGCTTGCCGTAGTAGAACGTCGGCTTGCCCCACATCCAGGCGGGCGCCACCATGTCGTCGCTCTCAAGCATCACTGCCTGGCCGATCTCCTCCGGCCCGTTGACGCCCAGCTCCAGCGGCGTATCCGGCTTGTCAGTCCACTTCCACGCGCCGTAGTGCCACCACACGTTGCCGCCGCCGTCGAGGCCCAGCCCTCTGCAGTACGGTACCGCGCCGATGCGCCGGATGATCCGCATCTGCTGCTTGGCGCTCTGCCATTCCAGGAGGTGCAGCGTGCCGCCGAAGCCGGATACCGCGTAGAGGTTCTCCCGCACCTTGGCCATGCCGCGCCCGTTGGACAGCTCCGAGTTCTGGTCCAGGTGCCAGATGAACGAACCGGACGCGCCGCCCAGCACCACGCCCGGAGAAGGCTCCAGTTCCGCGTCGAAGCGCCGGATCGTCCCGTGCCAGGCGTGGCCGTACCACCAGCCGTCCAGGAACTGCGGGCGCTCGCCCGGCAGGCCCCGCGGCCAGCCGTCCGTGAGCTGCTTGCCGTCCACGAACTTGTGGAACTTCCATTCGGAACACACGTACACGGCGCCGTCGGGCGTCATCTCGATCCAGGCCACGTCCTTCATCGTGCCGACCGGCCGTGTCTGCCCGGTCTCCGCGTTCACGAGAACGATCTCGCCCTTGCTGCATGAGGCAAACTCGCCCTTCGCGCTGCCGAAGGAAACGCACTCCGATTCCCGCCCCAGCGGTTTCGCGTCTGTGCCCGCCGCGGCGGTGACGGGCAGCGTGTACAGTTTGCCGCAGATCTGTAGGACCAGCGTGTCGCCGACCAGCAGCAGTTGGTCGCGGCGGTCCGCGCCCGCCGGAATACGGTACTGCGCCAGCAGGCGGCCGTCCGGAGCGTAGCGGTTCAGAGTGCCTTCGCCGCCGCGGTCCCACAGCGAGCCGAGGCGGTCGCACGCCACGCCGATGCCGGCCGCCGTTCCGCCGCCGATGGCTCCCTTGGCGCTCTGTGCCAGGCTGCCAAACCGCACCAGCGCCTGCGCCTGTTCGCCGGAATTGCCGAGGACGCCGTCGCAGGACAGTTCGGCAGCGGCAGCCGAGAGAGCGGAGAGCAGCGTGAGACCGGATAGCAGATACCGGATACCGGATGCCGGATGCCAGATGTCCCGCCGCGCCGGCAACTGGAAGAGGTTAGCGTTCGTCTGCAAGCCCATATTCGGGTGTCTCCTCTTTGACGGACTGGTGCTGCACTTCCACGGCCGACAGGAACTGGTTGATCTTCCTGGCCAGCGTTCTGAGTTTCTCGTGAAGGTCTTCGTACAATGCTTGATCCGTCAGCGAATGTGTCTCATACAAGGTTTCGAGGTGATCGGTCGTCTCGTCGCAGGAAGCCTCGGCGGTGACAATGAAGCGGATGAAATCCTGCTTGTAACGTCGGCGACCATATCCCTCGACGATGTTCGACCGCACGGACTTGCTCGACCTGCGAATCTGCGCCCCTTCCTCATACGCCTCAAACTTGGGCAGTTTCTCCAGCGTCATCTTGTGAATCCTGACGCTGAGATCCCTCGCCATCTGCCAGATCTCCAGATCCCTATAGCTCATCCGTCACACCCTCCGCAACATCCGCCGCCTGGTATTCGGCGCGGGATATCCGGTACCCGGTATCCGGCATCCGTGATCCGGCATCCGTAATCCGGTATCCGGTATCCGGTATCTGGTATCCGGTATCTGGCATCCCGCGTCACTTCCCCACGAACCTCACCGTTCCCCACAGGTTCGGGTTCAGCATGATCTCCCCCGGCACGTCGTTCACCAGCCCCGTTGCCTGGTTCGCCCAATACGAGCGCAGCATGTTCACCGTCCCGTCGGGGTCGCCGTAGATCACGCCGAAGTCGGCCTTGAACGTCTTCCCGGCCGGCGCGGCGAGGCCCAGTTCAGCCAGTGGAATCTCAGACTCGACCTTGTACGCCCCGTCTTCGCGCACCACGGCGATCTTCGCGTTCTCCACTCTCTTTACGCTGTCCACCTTCTCGCTGCGCCACGGGCACGTGAATGTCACGGAGTCCTTCGCTCCAGGCAGGCGATGGCGGTACAGCACCGCGACCTCCTTGCCCTCAAACGGCGCGATGAGCAGCCGCAGGTCGCCGGGCACCGGCCCCGTGCGCTTGGGATCGGCATTCGGATCGGTGCCGATCTGCAAGTCAACCGAATCGCCCGTCTTGAACAGCGTCGTCCAGTCCTTCCCGTTGTTTACCCACGGCGACGGGTCCGCGACCCGGTAGTGCAGGTACAGGTTCGTGTCATCGTAGCCGATGCGAACGCGGACGGGGAACTGTCCCGACTTGTCCCAACTCACGTTCGCCTCGCCGCCCCAGTCGTTCTCCTGTCCGTCAATCTTCAGCGGCTTTGAACGGAACGGCACGGATACCTCGCGCACCGCGCGCTCCTCGGCCACGCGCCGCTTCTGCCTGTTGTCCGCCGCGACGACTTGCGCGCCTGATACCGTGACCGTCCCCTGGCTCCGCTTGACCTTGTCCAGCCCGTGAACGCGGAAGATGCGGTAGTCGGTGTGGCCGCTCTGCAGGTAGTAGTTCCCATCCTTCGCCGACTTGCCGAAGAACCCGCCGAAGCATTCGCCGCCGATGAGGTACGCGTCGAGCGACGCGCCCATGCGCACGTCCTTGAACATCTCATCGAGGTAGAAGCCGTCGGAGGAGAGCACGAAGAAACGCCCGTGGTTCCCGTTCATGACGAAGACATCCGCCGCGTCGTCGAGGTTCGCCGTGCCGAGGAAGAAGAGCGCGCCCTGCATCACGCCGCGCTCGGGCAGGGGCGCCTGGTGCGAACCGTGGACGTTCGACCACCGGTTCGGGTACGTCCACAGCGTCTTCCCGCCGGGCGCGAAGCACTTCATCTGCGGATCGGAGTTGCAGACCACATTGCCGAAGCGGTCCACGGCCGTCTCGAGCTCGTTGCCGTAAACGTCAACCTGCGGCGCGGACTGGCAGGCCTCATTGAGCGCAGGGTACTTCGGCGCCCCGCTCGGATGGAAGCCGTCGGGTGTGAGCGCCACGAGCACGCGCCGGCCTTTCACCGTCGCGAGGACCCGCAGCGTCAGGTCCCGCTGCGCGTGGCCCCAGTACGCACCGGCGAAGTTCTCGGCGCTCGTCGAGAAATCGAACTCGTCCTCCTGCATCTTCCCATCGCCGTTCTTGTCCACCCACAGGAAGCCCGGCCCCTTGTCGGCGTGCTTCCCTTTCAGCTTCGGATAGGCGCGGTTGAACGCCTCGACGAACACCTGCGGCGGCTTCCAGTCGCAGGAGAAACAGTACCGGTGCGTGGACGAGACAAGCGCCAGGTTGCGGATCGAGCCGTCCGGCTTGAGCTCGCTCACGTTCGTCGCGCCGCCCAGGCTGATGAGGAACGTGCGCCCGTCCTGCGTCAGAAGCGCGGTGTTCGTCGCGCCGCCGAACATCTCGCCCAGCACGGCCTGGCACACCGCCGTCTTGCGCTCAAAGTCCAGTTTCCACAGCGCGCCCTGCATCACGCCGCGCTCGGGCAGGGGCGCC
>JAPLOD010000857.1 GCA_026692735.1 Planctomycetota bacterium
GGCGGTGGCGATCACGGCGGTGTTCGACAAGCCGAGCTTGTGGGTGGTCTTCCTGGCTCTGGGCGCGGTGGGCTGGACCGGCCTGGCGCGGATTGTGCGTTCTCAGGTGCTGTCCATCACGACGCTGGACTACGTCGCGGCGGCCCGCGCGTTGGGTGTCGGGGACGGGCGCATCCTGCTGCGACACATCCTGCCCAACTGCCTGGGCCCGATCATGGTCGTGGCCACGTGGTCTGTCGGCGGCAACATACTTGGCGAGGCGGGGCTGTCGTTCCTGGGGCTGGGGGTGCAGGAACCGTACCCGAGCTGGGGCGGCATGCTGGCCGAAGCGCGCGAGAACTATCGCGAGGCGTGGTGGCTGGGCGTCTTTCCCGGACTGGCGATCGTGCTGACGGTGCTGGCCTTCAACCTCCTTGGCGACGGCCTGCGCGATGCGATGGATCCGAAGGCGCGGAAGTAGGGTTCCGGGTTCAGGGTTCCGGGTTCCGGTTAGGGCGGTTGGGCAGAGCGGAGGGAAGGAGAGTCCATCATGCCATTGACGACGTACCGTGACCTGGACGTGTGGAAGAGGAGCATGGACTTGGCCGAAGCTGTTTACAGCCTGACGCGGCGCTTTCCTGCCGATGAGCGCTTCGGCCTGACAGCCCAGATGCGCGATGCCTCAGTTTCCATTCCCTCCAATATCGCTGAGGGCTATGGGCGAACTCACCGTGGCGATTACCTACATCACCTTTCCATTGCCCGAGGATCTTTGATGGAGGTGGAAACCCATTTGACCCTGGCAGTTCGGCTCAAGTTCATCTCGCGTCAGGAGGGACTGCCCGCATGGCGATTGTGTCAGGACGTCGGCAAGATGCTTAACAGGCTAATCGCCTCCCTTTCCAGAACGCCGGCCAGCAGCGTTCGCGTGAAGCCCGGAACCCGGAGCCCTGAAACCTGAACCCTGAACCCGGTTCGTACCGAAGATGGAGATGTCATGGAACCACATGCCAGCGAGACACTCCTCGACGTCCACAACCTGCGGACGTACTTCCATACCGACGCCGGCGTGGCGCGGGCGGTGGACGGCGTCAGCTTCGCCATCCGGCGCGGCGAATGCCTGGCTCTGGTCGGCGAATCCGGTTGCGGGAAGTCCGTCACCAGTCTCACCATCATGCGCCTGCTGCAGACGCCGCCGGCGCGGGTGGCCGGCGGTGAGGTCGTCTTCAAGGGGTGTGATCTGCTGCGTCTGAGCGAAGAGGAAATGTGCGCCGTGCGCGGCTCCGGAGTCGCGATGATCTTCCAGGAGCCGCAGAGCGCGCTCAACCCGGTGTTCACCGTCGGGGAACAGGTGGCCGAGGCGTATCTTGTGCACAACCCGAAGGCCCGCGCGCAGGAAGTCCGGGAACGCACCCTTGAGGCCCTGCGTCAGGTCGGCATCCCCGATCCGGAGCGGCGGACGCTCGATCACCCGCACCAGCTTTCCGGCGGCATGAAACAGCGCGTCTGCATCGCGATGGCGTTGATCTGCGGCCCGGACCTCATCATCGCCGACGAACCGACCACGGCGCTCGACGTCACCATCCAGGCTCAGATTCTGGAACTGCTGAGGAAACTGCAGGCGGAACGGCGGCTGTCCGTGCTGCTGGTCACGCATGACCTGGGCGTCGTCGCGGAGATGGCCGAGCGGACCTGCGTCATGTACGCGGGGAAGATCGTCGAGCAGTGTCCCACGGCGGAGATCTACACCCGGCCGCTGCACCCCTACACGCAGGGGTTGCTGCGCGCCCGGCCGCGCTCAGACGGCGCGGAACGAGAACGCCGGCTGTCAGTCATACCGGGCATTGTGCCGGCCGCGACGGAGTTTCGGGACAACTGCCGCTTCCATGCCCGCTGTCCGTTGTGCACGGCGCAATGCATCGAGAAGGAGCCGGAGTTGAAGGAGTACGGCGGCGCGCACCTGGCCGCCTGCTGGAACACGCGCGCCGAAGGGATTGACGCGTGGCAGGATGAGCCCATTCCGAGAGAACAGCACGCATGATCGCTGACGGCGAGAAGCACCCGAGCGGCGGCGCCGCGGTTCCCGAGCGGGACAAGCCCTTGCTCGATGTGCGCCACCTGACCAAGCATTTCCCGCTCAAGCGTGGCCTGTTTGGCGGAGGCGCCGGTTGCGTGCAGGCCGTGACGGACGTGTCGCTCACCGTGAATGCCGGCGAAACGGTGGGACTGGTCGGCGAATCCGGCTGCGGCAAGACGACCATCGGCCGCACGATCCTGCGGCTGATCGAGCCGACAAGCGGCGAAATCCGCTTTGAAGGCCAGGATCTTGTCCAACTGTCACAGAAAGAACTGCGTCCTTACCGCAAGCAGATGCAGATCATCTTCCAGGACCCGTATTCGAGCCTCAACCCGCGCATGACTGTCGAGCAGATCATCGCCGAAGGCCTGCGGGTGCACGACACCGGCGGCGGAGCGAACCGCTCCGCCCACCGCCGCCAGGCAGTGCGGGACCTGCTGCGCCGCGTCGGTCTGCCGGAGCAGGCAATAGACCGGTACCCCCATGAATTCTCCGGCGGCCAGCGCCAGCGGATCGGCATCGCGCGCGCTTTGGCAGTGAACCCGCGCTTCATCGTGTGCGATGAAGCCGTGAGCGCGCTCGATGTCTCCGTCCAGGCGCAGATCATCAACCTGCTGATGGACCTGCAGCAGGAAACGGGCATCAGCTACCTGTTCATCGCGCACGATCTGTCGGTTGTGGAGCACATCAGCCGGCGTGTCGCCGTGATGTACCTGGGCCATATCGTCGAGACCGCAGCCACGAAAGACCTCTATGCCGATCCACGCCACCCTTACACGCGGGCGCTGCTGTCCGCAGTTCCCAAGCGCACGCCCGCGGACACGAAACAGCGCCAGATCCTGAGCGGCGAGCCGCCAAGCCCGATCAAGCCGCCACCGGGCTGCCCGTTTGAACCCCGCTGCCCGCTGGCGGCGCCCGCGTGCCGCGAGAGTCTGCCGCCGTTGGAGCCCCTGGGCGCGCCGGGACATCACGTGCGCTGCCCGGTCGTCAGGGACGCCGCGCGTTGAACCGAAAACGAGCTTTGGCCTGTGGCTAGTGTTGGGTGATTATGGTATGTTTATAGAGCTTGTGTGTTGGTTGTGCGGCTGCCGGTGGCGCAGGCGTACAGCGGCAGGTTGCCGTTACGGGGGTAGTAGATGGACAACCCTGAAGTCCTCTCGACCCGCGTTTTCGACCGCATCGGCGTTGTCCTCGTGGTCGGCAGCCCTGCCCGCGTCAGCGCTCTGGTTTCGGCTGTCGAGCAACTCAGACACACCGCCCTCACCGCCCACGATGCCACTACGGCGCTTGCGACCGCCAAAGAGATGGTCCCCGACCTGGCGCTGCTCTGCGTGGATTCGCTCGGCCAGCAAGCGTTCGATCTGTGCAAGCTGATCAAGGCCGACGACAAGCTGCAGGACACGTCCGTGCTGCTGGTGAGCACTTCGCAGGATCCGCGGCTGCAGGTGCGGGCCTTTGAGAGCGGCGCCAACGACATCCTGGCCAGTCCGCGCAATGAGATCGTCATAGGCGCACGGGTGCGCGCTTTGTTGAAGTACCGCAACGCAGTGCGGGAGCTGCGCGCAGCCTACGGCGACATGGAACTCCGCGTGGCTCAGCGCACGGCCGAACTCCGGCGCTCCAACGAGGAGCTGAAGCGCGAGATCGCAGAGCGCCAGAAGACCGAGGCCGCCCTGAAGACCACGGAGGAGATGTTCCGGCAGGTGCAGAAGGTCGAGGCGCTTGGCCAGCTTGCCGGCGGCGTGGCGCACGATTTCAACAACATCCTGTTCGTCATCCTGGGTTACTGCGAGGTCCTCGAAAGCGGGCTCAAGCCCGACGATCCACTCCGCAATGCCGCCAAGCAGATTCGGACCGCTAGTGAGCGCGCCGCCGCCCTGACCCGACAGCTCCTGGCCTTCGGCCGCCGCCAGATGCTGCAGCCCCAGGTCCTCGACCTGAACGCCGTGGTCGGCGACATGAGCGCCATGGTGCAGCGCCTCATCGGCGAAGACACCGAGCTGGTGACGAACCTGTGCCCGGAACGCGCCACCACCAAAGCCGATCGTGTGCAGCTTGAGCAGGTCATCCTGAACCTGGCCATCAACGCGCGCGATGCCATGCCGAGCGGCGGGACGCTGACCCTCGAAACTGCGCACGTGATGCTGGCGGAGGACTTCGTGCGCAACCATGTCGGGTCGCGTCCCGGTCCCCATGTGCGGTTGACGATCACGGACACGGGATGCGGGATGGCTCCGGAGGTCATGGCGCACCTGTTTGAGCCGTTCTACACGACGAAGGGAGCCGGCAAGGGGACGGGCCTGGGCCTGGCCATGGCCTACGGGATCATCAAGCAGAGCGGCGGCAACATCTACGCCATGAGCACTCCGGGCAAGGGCACACGCTTCAGCATCTTCCTGCCGCACGTGGCTGGGCCGGTGCCGGTACCGGCCGCGGACAGCGGCTCGATGCCGGCGCAGGGCGCGGGGACGATCCTGCTGGTGGAGGATGACGACTCCGTGCGGAAGCTGACCCGCCAGTTCCTGGAGGCGGGCGGGTTCACGGTGCTCGAGGCGCGCGGGGCCAGCGAGGCGATCATGCTGCACGAGCGGCACAAGGAGGCGATCCAGCTTCTGCTGACGGACGTCGTGATGCCGAAGATGAGCGGGCGGGACCTGGCGAAGATTCTGCTGCACGCGCATGCGGGACTGCGCGTGCTGTTCATGTCCGGGTACACCCACGTTGCCATGGGGCAGCAGGAGGGGTTCGATCCTTCAGCGGCACTGCTGCAGAAGCCGTTCACGCGGAAGGCGCTGATAAAGAAGGTACGCGAGGTGCTGGCGAGCCCGCCGCCCACCGTCTAACGTCAAACGCACGGGGTGACGCCGGCCCTGCACCTGGCGGCGCAACAAGCCGCACGCCGCGGCGTTACGTCTTGCGCTCGGCCTGGGCTTCGCTGAGGCCGAGCATGTCGGCGAGGGACTTGGGGGCCTCCTTCTTAACGGCCGGCCGGCCGGCGGCCTTCAGAGGGCTGATCTCGTCTTCGGGTGTGGCGGTGCCGAGAGCTTCGGGCATGGAG
>JAPLOD010000858.1 GCA_026692735.1 Planctomycetota bacterium
GGGGGCCAGCGGGACGGCCCTCGTTTCCCTCTCCCCTGTGGGGAGAGGCCAGGGTGAGGGGGGTAGGGGGAGGGCCGTCGTTGCCGCTGCCCCCGAAATCGCAGTACCTGCACGCCATGTTGCAGCGGCGCGTGACGATCAGCCCCAGGAACACGGGCCGCGCCGGGCCTGCGCGTTGTGGAACTGCCGCCGGCGGCTTGCCCAACGCGTCCCATATGGCCTGCACGCCCGCCGTTGTCGTTTTCCCCTCTCCCCCGTGGGGAGAGGGTAGGGTGAGGGGGCCATCCTTCGCCAACGCCGCCAGCTCCCGCACGGCGGCGGCGTTCACGCCCGCCGCAAAACCCCGGCGCGGCGAGAACACCAGCCGTCGGGACCCAACGGGGAGAACGAAGACGTCTTCAAGCATCACCACGCCAATCTACGCCATGCCCTGCGTGTGCGCCCGTCCCGGCGGCTCAGGCACGCCCGCCGGATGGCAGCATCCGCGCCCGGCCAGCTCCAGAAACAGAGCGCGCACCGCACGGAAGCCTTGTTCTTCCGACATCTCAAAACGGCCGGCCAGCTCGCGGCCTATTGCGGTGAGATTCGTGCCTGAACCAAAACGCTGCAGAATGTAGTAGTGCTGCTCCGAACACTCGTAGATGCGCTGGCGCGCGGGCGAGGTGGCCGCGTCACACGGGCGAGACGCCCGTGCTACGGTACGGAACAGGTACCCGTCCTCGACCGTGTAGCCGCACCCTTC
This sequence comes from Planctomycetota bacterium, assembly GCA_026692735.1. Lineage (GTDB taxonomy): Bacteria > Planctomycetota > SZUA-567 > H5-PLA8 > H5-PLA8 > JAPLOD01. The sequence continues at coordinate 743 of JAPLOD010000858.1, forward strand.
GAAGAAGACCGGCACCACTTCCGCCAGCACACTGTCCGGCAGCTTGCTCAGGTCCGCGGTGGAATAGTGACGTTGCCCGTGCGCTTCCTTGCACGCCACGACAGCGTGGCCCAATACCTGGCGCCAGAAGCCGCGGCGTCCAGGGTCCGGGACGCCGGCTTCAGCGCGCCCCTGGTCCCTGCCCGCCTCTGCCATCCCCGCCTGCTCCGTTGCCGTCTCGCAGGCCTTGCCACACACCTTGGCCGGCGCTGATGTAATGGGCCAACATATCCCTCGTGATGGCGCGCGTCAATCGGCACCGTCCGGACAGCGCATCCTCACCGCAGAGACGCGGAGGAACAAGGTTTCCGGTTTCCAGTTTCTGGTGTCTGGTTGTTCTCTGCGAACTCTGCGTCTCCGCGGTGAACGGGCCGCGCGCCTGCCGCCGCGTGGCGCAGTCTCCGCAGCAATGCCAGTAACAGAAGCACTCGCGGCAGCCCTCGCGCCCCCGCTCTTGTTCCGCCAGGAAACGCCGCAGCGCCTCATAGTCGTACGCCACGCGGCCCTCGTGGACGCGCCCGACGGTGAAGGCGCCGACGCCCGCGCGCGCACCGCTGAACATCTCAAAGCACGTTACCAGTTGTCCCTGAGGCGTCACCACCATGGCCTGAATCGGCGCCAGGCAGAACGCCCACGAGATCACCCACGGCCTGGCGCCCGAGTAATACACGTTGCGCCCGGCGGCAAGCCCGGCCCGCCATGCGTCCATGAAGGCCGCGGCGAATGCGTCCGCGAAGTCCGCGTCCAGGTCGCTGTACCGGCCCCGGCAGCTCGTGAACGTCGGTTCGATCTGAATGGCGGCGGCCCGCGTGTTGTGGCAGATGAACCGTACGCCGTCCGCCAGAGCGTGAACCGATGCAGGCAGCGCGGTCATGCGTATGCCGTACTCGACCCGCGCCTCATCCAGCGCCGCGGCCGTCTCCATCACGCGCGCAAACGACCCGCCTCCGCCGGCCATCGGCCGCTGGTTGTTCTGCACGTCGCGTGTGCCGTCCATCGAGAGGCTGACGTTATGGAAGTGCTTGCAGATGAAGGCGCGCTGTTCGTCCGTCCACACCCCGTTGCTGCTGAGCGATACGCGGCACGCGCCATCCCTGGCCTTGGCGTATTCGACCGCGCGGACCAGCAGCTCCCAGTGCAGTGTCGGCTCGCCGGCCCCGTGAAAGGTCAGGCTCGCAGGCACGCCGCCTTTGGCCTGCGCATGTTCCAGAGCGGCGTCAATCACGGCCTTGGCCAGAGGCCAGGACAGTTCCTCACTGACCGCGCTCGCTCCACTCCGTGCATCGGTGGCCGTCACCAGGAATCCGTGCGGAACGGCACTGCCGGCAACCCGTCCTTATTGAACAAGGTCGCCCACGGGTGTGTCTGCGCCCAGGACTAACGCACCATTCTGGTTGCTAGCAGATGTTACGCCAGTCTGCCCCCCGTTGCCACCGAATACACTTTATCCCGCGTGAGAGGGGTGCATGTCCGCAACTGTAGCGCCGGCGTCTCGCCGGCTGTACGGGCGGCGTCTCGCCGCGCGCCCCGCGCAGGCCGCCGCAAGCAGACGCCGATGACGCCTACTGACATAGGCTCTTAGCTCGACTTCTGCCCTTTTTGTAGCGGTCAGGCGGCGATTTTCGCTAAAGCAACACGGGCTGTTGTGCCGCTGACAGATGTGGTCGCCAAACCATGTCTGCCGGAGGCCAACAGCCCGTATGCTTATTCCATCGGCC
>JAPLOD010000859.1 GCA_026692735.1 Planctomycetota bacterium
GGTATCCGGTATCCGGTATCGGGTATCAATCCCGTACCCTACTTCCCCTTCGGCGCCAGCTCGAACCTGTCCGTATATATCGCCGTGACAGTGGCCTCGTTGTTGTCCGGCGCGACGTACGCGTACCGGCCGGGCTTCAGCTCCAGTTCGCACACGTCGAACCATTTGTACTCGTCGTTCGGCACGTCCTTGGCCTGAATCCTGATCTCGCCCAGGCTCTTCCTCGCCACGCTGTCATACGCGCCGACGTGGAACGCCGGCCCCGTGTCGCTCTTCTTCTCGATGCGAATCCGTGCGCGCAGCACGTACACACCCGTCGCGTCCTTGGGAGTAGGGATGTCCCACGCCACGCTCCATTCCAGCGTGCGGCCGGGCTGTTTCGCGGCTGCGCCGTCCTCGGCCTTCGCGTCGGCAACGAGCGTGGCCAGGTCGCCTTCGCGGTGGAGGCGGAAGTCGTGGTCCTCGCCCAGGATCACGCCCGGCGCCGGCGTCACGGGCTTGCGCGCCAGCAGCAGTTGCAGCCGCTTGATGTCGCTGGCCTTGGTCGTCCATTCATGGAAGTGCGTGATCTTCTGCTCGTCGGCGACTGCGATCAGGCGCGACGCGGCGTTCTTGAGCGTCTCGATCGGCTCCTTCGCCTGCGACACCTGCGTGTACCAGATGGGCACGCGCAGCCGCTGCACGCGCGCCAGCAGCTTCGCGTCGCCGGAATCCGTCGCGATCTTCTCCGCCTCGCCCAGCGCTTTGTCCCACTCGCGCAGGTTCTCGGGCTCGAGATAGCCGCGCGTGAAGGCGTCGAAGATGCGCACATGCTCCCCGCTCTTGGCGACGGCCTCGCGCTCCAGGTCAATGAACTGCTGCACCTTGGCCGCCGCCGGCCCGTACGCGCCCGCGATGAATTCCTTGATCAGCTCCTCGCCGTTGCGCGACGGGTCCCACAGCAGCTTGGCCAGCACCCAGCCGCGCAGTTCGCTCAGTTCGCCGCCGCCGCCGGGCGAGTAATTCCCCTGCTCGAAAATGCCGACGACGCCGTTGTCCGCGAACGTCCGCACGTTCTTGTCCAGCACGCCGAGGTTCGGGAACGGCATGATGTAGTGCGAGAAATCCGTCGTGTAGTCCCAGATGTACAGCCGCTTCGTGAGCTTGTTCCAGCCTTTCAGGTCCTCGACAAACGAGACGTTCGTCTTCTCCGGGCACCCATCCAGCGGATGCGAGAAACAGCACTCGATGCTGCACAGCCGCACGATCACGTTGGGCCGCGGGATGACGCTCTTGGGCGGCTTGCGCGTGTACTGGTACGCCAGCGTGTCAATCGCCACCTGCGGATGGTCCTTCTCGATCGCTTCGCCGATGGCGTTGACGAACTTGATGAGGGTGCCGGCGTGGCTGCCTTCGGCGTCGTCAATCGCCTTGCAGTTCGGGCATTCGCACGGGTTGTGACAGTCGTTCTGCGAGACGGAAAAGATGTTCGCCGTCGGGTTCTTCGCGATCCATTCCTTCACCGTCTTGATGGCGATCTCAAGCACCTCCGGGTTGGTCAGGCAGAGCTGCGTGTTCTGGCCGACGCGCTTGCCCTTCACCATCGAGAAATACTCCGGATGAGCCGCGAATTCCTTGCCGGAAGACAGGATCCGCTCGAACGTGTGCACGAACGTGCCGTAGACGATCTTGCCGCCGTGCTTCGCCGTGAGTTTCGCGTTGGCCGCGTTTTGCCGGTTGCGCGCCGTCCAGTCGCCTTCCAGAGCTTCCGTCCAGAACACCTCGCGGTATTCCAGCCGCGGCTTGACGCGCTGGTTCAGGTCGCCCGGCACGCTCAGCGGGTCCTTCTTCTCCACCTTCTCGCAATCGCGCGTGTACCAGCGGCAGCCGAGATGGTCTTCCAGCAACCCGTACACGCCGTACAGCACGCCGCGCGGCCGGCCGCCGGAGATCGTCAGGCTCTTCGATGCGGCCTCAGCCTTGATCTCGTACTCTTCGCCCCCGAAGTCGGCGGCAAACTTGAGCCGGATCGCGGGTCCGTCCTTCGCCGCCGCCGCATCCCCGACGGCGAACGTGGCGCCGGAGAGCTTCCCCAGGTACGCCGCCAGTTCCTGCGCGGCATACTTCTCCGCTTCCGTCGCGTCCGCCGCGACAACGATCTGCACCTGCGCCTGGCCGCCTTTGGCCAGGACGAACGGTTCACCGCCGAGCGTGTTCATCATGAGAAAGCACCCCGCTGCAAGGATCGCGTAACGCATACATCGTCCTCCCCAAGGTACATACACGGAATCTCGCAAAGAATCATGACGACTCTACCGCAGCACGCCACGCCTGCAAGCCGCTGCCGCCCCGTTGTACCGCCGGCGTCTCGCCGGCTGTAGCATGGGCGTCTCGCCGGCTGTAGCATGGGCGTCCCGCCGGCTGTAGCATGGGCGTCCCGCCGGCTGTAGCATGGGCGTCCCGCCCATGCACATGGCCGAGACGGCCATGCGACGGCACCGCTGGCGTCTCGCCGCCCGATACCTTGTTTTCCGATTTGCCATTCGCAGCGCCCGCTGATAATGCGTGTGGATGTCGCCGCAGCACAACCAAGGAACGCACCTATGACGACGATGACCGCGGAGCAGGCTTTGAGCGAGTTGCTTTCCGGCAACCTGCGCTTTATCGGAGGGCAGTATGCCGACGGCCGGAGGAACGCCGCACGGCGCGTCGAGGTCGCCGCCGGGCAGCATCCGTGTGCCGTGGTGCTTGGCTGCTCCGATTCCCGCGTGCCGCCGGAGGTCGTCTTTGACCAGGGCCTGGGCGACCTCTTCGTCGTGCGCCAGGCCGGCCACACCGTTGGCGGCCTGGCCATGGGAAGCATCATCTACGCGGTCGAGCACCTCCACGTGCCGCTGATCGTGGTGCTCGGCCACAGCAAGTGCGGCGCAATCGCGGCCGCGGCTGAAGGGCACAACGTCACGGGCTCACACCGCAAAGTGATCGAAGCGCTCAAGCCGTCCGTTGACCAGGCTCGTGCGCACGGCGGCGATCTCCTCGATGCCGCCGTGCGCGTTCATATTCAGCGCACCGTCGCGCTGCTGAAAGCCGACGCCGTCCTGGGCCCGCTGGAGAAGGGCGGCATGCTGAAGATCACGGGCGCGCGCTACGACCTCGAAACCGGCGTGGTCACGCTCGTGCCCTGACCTGGAGTGCACTGCCCAGTGCCACTGCGGGCTTGTCCCGCAGTGCCCGGCCAAGAGCCTACTGCCGCCGTCCCGCGATCTGCCCCGCGTCGCCCTTCGACGAGAGCTTGTAGAGCACCGAGGCGTACACATCGTACGGCACGCCGGCGAACAGAAGGCTGACCTGTACGAACCGCGGCGCGGCCTTGAGGTGCTTCTCGTCCGCGCGCAGCGTGTTGGTGATGCCTTCGGTGTCGAAGCCCGCCACGTCCATGTTCGGCAGGCTGAGCGTCACGGCAACCTGCGCCACCTCGCCGCCGGCCGCCGGACCGGTGAGCTTCGGGAACTTCACGCTCACCTTCTTGAAGCTGCCCTTGGCGCCGTTGGGCGTCGTCGGCTTGCCCTTGCTGTCAATGGTGACGCTGTCCACGATGTTGCCGACGCCGATCACCAGCACGTTGCCGCCCGCCTGTGCCGGGTTCAACCCCGCCGGCCAGTGGCGCGGCCGCCGCGTCCTTCGCCACGGTCGTGGCCACGGAGATGGTCGGCGTCGTATAGGTGCGCGACGGCACCAGGCCCTCCACGGGGACCTGGCGGCCGAGCGTGTCGCTGAAGTCGGTGGTCGCCGTCGTCGCGCCGGCAAGGTTCGAGACGATGATATTCAGAGTCACCGTGCCGGTGGCGCCGACTGTGGCAGACGAGATCAGGCCGTCGAGCGGGTTCACCGCCGTGCCGCTGCCGACGACAATCCACAGGTTCGATGTCGCCAACGCGCCGCCGCCGCCTATGGCGAGCACGGCCTTGTACACGCCGTCCGTGCCGTACACATGAGTTGTCTGCCCGCTCAGGATCCCCGGAAGGGCTGAGCCGCTCGCCGTCTCCGGTTGGCTGCCATCGCCGAAATCCAGCGAGCCGGAGAGTTCGCCGCTGATGTTGGAGCTCTTGAACGCGCCGCTGAACGTGACCGTGCTTCCAGCCGTCGTGGGGTTTGGCGTGGCGTCGAAACTCGTGATGTCTATCCCCGGCATCTTCCCCACGTCGTTGTTCGCTGACAGCGGCGCCGCAAAGCGTATGCTGCCGCTCTGGCTCGCGCCGCCGTTCGTCGAGGTCAGGACTGCCGTGTACGTGCCCGCCTTGCTGTACACGTGGGCGGGGTTCACCGACGGGTCCACCGCGACGGCCGGCGAGCCGTCGCCGAAGTCTATGCTCGAGGTGCCGAGATTGTCGGGAAGGAACTCGAGGGCCCCCGTCAGGTTGCCCGCGCTATCGTACTGGTTGATGACACCCATGCCGTACACATCGGACTGGTTGCCGTCGAAGGGAACGTGGATTGCCAAAGTCACCACGCCCAGCGTCTTCGATGAAATCACCGGCTTGTAGAACCCGGCTTGCGCGTACGTGTGGCTTGGTGTCTCGCCTGGCTGGTACGTCACGACCGTGCCGTCGCCGTAGTCGAAGGTCGTGGCCACGAAGATGCCGGCGCCAATGATTACCGGATCGGTCAGCGCGATCCCCGGCACCATGCCCACGAATCCGCCGGTCGGACCCCCGCTGGTGGATCTGGCCAGTTGAGCCGCGTTTGCGGAACGGACGGCCGCGGTGGACGCGGCGCCGGCAGTGGAGCCGCAGAGGATCAGAGCCAGTAGAGCGACTGACGAGGCAAGGCGCAGGGCACAGTGGGAACGCATGGTTCTCCTCCAAGTGGTGTAGAGCCGCCGTCACAACGAGCGGTGAAGGGCGTCTTATACGATTAGAAGCGATCTGCCAGTGCATCGGGCGAAAAACCGGCTGTACTTCCAATCTTCTTGTGGCCGCCGGCAGCCGCTCCGCTAGAATCCGTTCATGGGACCGCCTCCGGCCAGGCCGTCAGCCTTCGGCATTCACACCGTGAGCTGGTGCGCAGTGCTCGCCGTCCTGGGCCTGTCCGTCTGGCTCAACCTCGATTGGTCGCGCGATGCCTACGTTGAGCCTCTGGACAACGCCTGGCGTGGCGGCTTGCGCCAGGGCTTCCCCCTCTGCTGGTGGGACGCGGGCCTCGAGACCGAGGCGACAGCGGTTGGCGATCAACTCGCCCTCAACCGCCGCGAGTACGGCGGATGGCAATGGTCCGGACTGGCCGCCGACCTGCTGCTCTTGGCCGTCGCGGCGATGGGCGCGGCGTTCGTCACTGAGCGAGTCATGCGCGCGCGGGCGCGCAGGCAACCGCGGGAGCAGTCCGCGGCGGAGGTGCCGGCAGCAATCGCCATCCGGCCGATCACTGTCGTTGTGGCGGCGGTGGTGCTCGTCAGCTCCGTCAGCTACAACCTGATCACCTTCACCATGACCGCGCGCGACGGCACGAAAGAATACGCTCAGGTCATGGGCTGGCCCTTCACGACGTACAGTGCCAGTTCTCCCGTGCTGAAAGGCCTTGCCCGCGCCGGCGGCCGGCCGCTGACACAGGCGCAAGTGGTCGCGTACCTCGACAGCCATCAGAGAGTGCGCTGGCGGCTGGCGCACTGGCACACGGAGGGGATCGTGCTGAACTCAGTCACGATCATGATCCTGGTCATCGGCTCGGCGTTCGCCTGTGAAGCGTACCTCCGCCGGCGCCGTCAGCTCTGACGCCGCTCGGCGTGAGCCACGCTGCGCAACGTTTCCTGCGCCTGCCGTTTCGCCTCCATGTGCGCGTTGACGGCCTTGGCGTATCGTGCGGCGGCGCCTGTCAGCGACGTGTGGCGGAATGCGCTGGCAGACGGTCACGGAGCCAATAAGCTGCCGGCTACAAGACAGCCTTCGGTGAACACGCGCGGCAGTCCAGGAGGACACATGCCGGTCCGCCTCAAGTGCCCCAGTTGCAGCCTCGTGCAAGAGATGCCGGAGACCGCCGCCGGCACGGTGGCCGAATGCACCGCCTGTAAAGCCAGGATTCCGCTTCCCGTGCGGAAGGTCTGCTGCAAGTGCGGAAAGGATGTCAGCCGGGCCAGGCGCACCAAGGACCAGTTCGGCCGATATTACTGCGCCGCTTGCCTGGAGAAGCTACCCGTGGCGCCAGCCGCGTCCGCCGCTGCCGCGCCGGCTCCTGCTCCAGTACCGGCTGCGGCGGCGGTTCCTCCGCCACTGCCACCCGCAGAGCCGGCTCGCGCTCCGCTACCGCCCGCGCCGACAGTTCCTGCTCCACCGCCGCCGCCTCCGGACCACGCCGCCCAACGTCTTGCTCCAGCCGTAGCCGGCAACGTCATCACATACTTCAGGAAGCTCTTGGGCAGGTATCTGCGGGCGGACAAGATCGCCAGGCTCAAGCACATGCCCAGGACGCGCGTCTTCTGGTTGTCCTGTATCGGCGTTGCCGCCGGCGTCGCGGTCATCTCATACGTGCTCCTTAGCCCGGAACGCACAGACGGCACATTCAAGGGCCAGTTGAAAGCGCTCGTTGCCCAGGAGAGGGCGCTGGAGAAGCAGTACACGAATTCAGCCGTGCCGCTGACTGAGCAAGGAGACAAGACGGGCGACTACCAGCCCGCTGCGCGGGTACTGGGCGAGGTGGTTGAGAAGACAGACAAGCTTGCCGCTGATATTGCCGCACTCGTTGCCACTGTCCCCGGCACCCCGCAGCAGGAGTACCTCGAGGCGTGGCTTGCCGTCACCCACGCCAGGGCCGCGTACTGCCGGCAGATGCAGCGTGTCTGTCTGGGACAAGCGGCCTCGGATACGCTGAAACCGCTGGCGGACGACTTCGACAGACTGCTGGGAAGGCTGCATGCCCTCGCGGCTTCGGTGCCTCGCTGAGCAGGCGATGCTGAGCGCAAGGAATCGCACTGGGGGAATATGGGGTGGCTGAGGAGATTTGAACCCCCGACCTCCTGAGTCACAGTCAGGCGCTCTAACCAGCTGAGCTACAGCCACCACAAGGGCCTGCAGAAACGGCCATTCCGCCGAGTACGGGCCTGCTTTCCATACCTTCCTGGCTGCCGTGACTGTTCCACTGCATGCCACGGCGCCCAAGCCGGGCGCGAATCATACGGCGCACGATGGCGCGGCGCAAGCGGAAAGCGTCTGCCGCGCAACCGCCGTGTGCATCACCGGACTTGCTGAGGCAAAACGCCGATACCTGAACTGTGGGGGACAGTTTGGGGAGCGGCGACATGGCAGAGCAGACACCGGAATGCAAAGCACGGCGGGCGAAGTTCCTGGAGGAAGCCGGGGCGGC
>JAPLOD010000860.1 GCA_026692735.1 Planctomycetota bacterium
CCCCGGGCGCCAGCGCGGCCAGCAGGCGCGCGCTCTCCTGTTCCACGCACTGCGCGGCAGAGCCGGCCGCCGCCGCCTTGACCTCAAGCACCGCAGCGGCGCCATAGCGCGCGAGGCGGGCGAGGTATTCGTCGCACAGGAGAGCGCACGGCCGGCTGCGCAGCCGGCCCACAGTGAGCAGCGTGATCCGCATCGGCTCCTGGCTCCCGGCTTCGAGTGAGGGCGCGCACGGCAAGAGCCAGCGGCCGGGGGCGGTGAGGCGACACCGTGCCTCAGACCGGCGCCGTGGCGCGCCGTCGCAACGAAGGCCGGGCCCTGGCGGCGGCCGGAGCGCCTATCTCAGCTTCAGCGCCTTGCGCGCCTTCGCTATGTCGCTGACGCGCAGGATCATCAGGGCGCTGGGGTTGCCCGTGGTGCCGTACGCGTACTCGATGTTCACCTTGGCCTTGGCCAGTGTGGCCGCCACCCTCCCCAGCTCGCCGGGCCGATCGGGCAAGGAGAGCGCCAGCACATCCGTCTCAATGACCAGCACGCCCGCGCTTTCCAGCAGGACGCGGGCTTTTGCCGGGTTGCTCGTGATCATGCGGATGACGGCATGGTCCACGGTGTCGGAGACGGAGAGGCCCTGCAGGTTGATCTTTTGCTGGGCGAGACTCCGGCACAGGCGCGCCATGACGCCGGGCTTGTTCGCAAGGAAGACGGAAAGCTGTTTGACGACAGGCATGATCAATCCCTCCTGATACGGCCAGCGGCCACGATCAACGACTCAACAACACGGGATCCGAACCCCCAGGCAGCACATCCGAAGCAAGCACCATACAGCGGAATCCCAACGACGAACACCAGACGGCGGCCCACGCCGCGCAGAGAAGGCTCAACGCCGCTTGGCAGCCCCGACCGGCGGCGGCTCCACGTGGATATGGTTCTCGACGGAACGCACGCCGCCCTGCAGGCGCGCGAGCTCCTCGGCCAGCATGCGGTCCATTAGGCTGGGCACCTCGCCGCGCAGCACCACATACCCGTCGGCGCACGAGACGTCAATGCCGCCGGTCTCGAAGTCCTTGCAGTAGGCGAGCGCATCGTGGATAGCGCGCGCCGTGGCCTCGTCGGGGATCTCATCCAGCGGGTCCACCGTCAACTCGTTGAGCACTGAGGTCACGCCCCGGCAGTGGTTGGTGACATGTTCCGCCACCACGCGCTCCTCGGCCGAACGGACATGGCCTTTGAGCGTCACCGTTCCCGAACGCACGTGCACGCTGGCCGTGCCCAGCGGCAGTTCGGCGTGGGCGTCGAGGGCCTGGCGGACGTGCAAGGCGATCTGGCGGTCGGCGATCGTCTCGATGGGCCAGACGCGCACCAGGTCCTTGAGCGCGCGCACGCCTTTGAGGCCCATGACAAAACGGTGCAGGCGCTCCTTCTGCTTGTACGTCGCCGCGCTGCCGGCCAGGGTGACGAAGCCGTGCTTGACCTCGACTCTGATGCTGGCCCTGTTCGCGGTGCTCGGGTGAGCGGAGATGGTCTTTTGGAGCCACGCATCATGGTGGGGCATCGTTGTCTTCCTGGTTCCTGTGCTCGTCCGACTGCGCGCGATCAACACAGTTGCCAGTGATAGCGTATACGGGTGCATTACTCAAGAGCGAGTTCGCACGCTTTCCGAACACCCCGCGTTGTGTCAGAATAGGCTCTTGTCAAAATGCCGGGACCAATTAGTATAGTGCCACATTGCGCGAGGCGGGGGAGGCTGCAAGGCTGGCGGCCGTTACCGGCAGCCTGGAGGCGGGGGCGTTCCGGCCGGGGGTGACGCATGGCTATAGACGTGAAACTGAGATGCAGCGAATGCTCAACTGTCCTCGAGAAGGTGTTGGCGGCCGAGGAGAAGGAACTCGTATGTCCGGCCTGCGGACGGCGCCTCCAGAACCTGACCGCGGAAGAACACCAGGAGATTGAGACGCTGCAGAAGAACCAGCGCCTGTACAGCATCATCTCGCTGGTGCTGTTCATTCTGGCAGTCGTGTGCCTGGTCCTCTGGATGGTCAAGACGGGCGACTGGCCATCGAACAAGGACCGGCAGGAGGCGAGCATCGGGTTCTTCGCCGGATTTGCGGTCCTGGGGATAGCCTCGATGGTGCTGGCGTTCCTCGGCTCCCGAAAACGCATCATCGTTGAGTTCTAGCTCGCGGCATTCACCGCCGAGACGCCGAGACGCCGAGAACGGCGGAATACAAAACAAGCAATCGTTCAGCGCGGGATGGCGACGCCCTGGCGGGCCTGTGCCAGCTCGGCCCGATCCCCTCACCCGGCGCGCTTTCAGCGCGCCACCCTCTGCCGCACGGGGGAGAGGGTGAACGGTTACAGAGAACACAGTTCCCGCCGTCGTGGGATTCCGGCGGTGCGGCCTCACGTGCTCTGCGCGGCAGCCGTCGTGCCCGGTGTGGGTGCCTTGCGGCGCCAATAGCCGCTGATGACGCGGTCCAGGGACAGCGGTCCGGCGCCGCGCAGGAGCAGGCACAGCGCCATGCAGAAGAGCGCCAGTTGCCATTCGCTGCCCGCGCCGTCATGTTGCGTCATGAAGCCCTGTTTGAGATGTATCGTCAGCAGGGCCACCGCCATCACGCATATGTGGCCCAACGCGGCCACGCGGGTGAGGAGGCCCAGCGCGATCGCGATGGCGCCGCCGAACTCCGCCAGCGCGGCCACCCACGCCATGACCGACGGCAACGGAACAGCGGGAGGCATGTGCGCTGCAAACGCGCTGACGCCCTTCACGAAGATTTTGTCGTAGCCGTGCGTGATGAACGTGGCCGCCAGTATGGCGCGCAGGGGCACGTCCGACCATTCGAGCAGGATACGCCTGCAGCCCGTCAAGGTATTGTCGGGTCCGGTCTCGGGCATGGTGTAAAACCCTCCTGGTTGCATGTGCTCTACGGCCGTGGCGCCGCGCCAGGCTCAGCCAGTTGAGGCACGGGCAGCGTCGTCAAAGTAGTCAGCGATTGCGCGGGCAGCTCGAGCGTCAGTGAGCCGTTCACCACGGCGGCCGGGTCGAGCCGCTTGAACAGCTCCCCTTTGCTGGTGCGGACGACGTTGAGCGTCTTGACGTCGGGGGGCAGGCCCTCGACTTTCGCGGGCCGCGCCCATTTCGTGTTCGCGAGGTGCAGCGTGCAGCCTGGCTCGGCGCCTTTGAAGCGGAACGCGGTGAAGAGGACGGCGTCATTGTCGCTCTTGGTGGCGAGCGCCTCGCTGCCGGCGGGCGTCAGGTCGCACCAGTGTTTCTGGAAGCAGAAGCGTTCCGTGAGCCGCAGGCGTTCCTTGTCGAACTTGCTGCCGGCAAGCAGCGAGTAGTCGCCGGTGAACTCCCACAGCAGGATGGCCTGGGGCCGGGCGTGCAGGAACAGTTCTTGGTAATGGGCCACTTCGCGCATGCCGTACTCGAAGGTCTGGTAGCGCCCGCCCTGCCACGCGGAGGGGTCCGGCCCCGCTTCCGCCACGATGAGCGGCAAGCGCAGCTTCGCGGCGGCCTCCGGCCACGCGGCATACTGGGCCGGGGTGGCTCCGCCCCATGAATGAAAGGAGACGGCGCCGGCATACTGCAGGGCTTCCTGGTCCAGCGAGACTGGCCCGATATAGGCGATTGTGTCGCGCGGGCCCGCCACGTCGCCCAGGAGCATCTTTGTCTTGAGGCCGGACTTGGCGAGGTGCGCGCCGATGCGCTTGACCGCGGCGCAGTGCTCTTGCGCATTGAACGCGACGCGGCAGCCGATGTTCGGCTCATTGAAGGAGAAGTAGTCGGGCTCGGCGGCGTACTTCTCCTTCGCGTACAGCAGATAGGAGGCGATGCATTCCAGGAGTTCCGGCCATTTCTCGGGCACGATGCGGTTGTTCATGTTCTCGGCGGTCGGCGGCTTGGTGTACAGCCACGCGGGCAACTGCCAGATGCTGGCGACGAAAGGGATCTTCTTGCGGCTGAGCTCGGCCATCAGTTGAAACTCGCGGCGCAGGCGGCTGTCGGGCAGGTCGTTGGCGACGAGGCTGCGCCAGTCGGTCTTGGCGGGGTCCTCATTGTCGTTGACCGGCTCCCACTGCGAAAGCGTCATCTCGGTGCGCGCGAAAGCCACTTTCAGGTTGTCGAGCGTGTAGCGCGTGACGGGCGATTCGATGTTGAAGCAGTAATTCCCGCCAATGCCGGCGAGGCGGTAGCGCGCCGTGGCGGCATCCAGCACGAGAGTGGCCGGCGTCGCCTCGCTCTCGCCCGCCATGGACAGCGTGATGCGCAGTTTCGCGGTCTGGTCCTTCGGCAGGTCGCCCGTGCAGACGTCAACCAGGACGGCGAAGTGCTGGGTCCACTTGCGGCCGTCCTGCAGCAGCAGGTGCGCCGCGGGCTCGAAGCTCATGATCAGTTCGGACTTTCGCGCGGGATCGGCGAGGACGATCTGGCTGGTGGTGGTGTTGCAGAGGCGGAACTGTTCGGGCAGTTGGCGGGGCAGGTCGCCGCTCTGGGCCGGCTGAGCGTCGGGACCGGACAGCGCGGCCGTCTTGTAGGTGCCGCCGGCGAAGTGGTCGGTGGGAACTTCAACCCAGAAGAAGACGCCTTCCGTTTCCACGTCGCCCTTGCCCGTGGCTTTGATATCGAAGACGGCTTTGCCGGCATCCTCGTGGAAGGTCTGCTCGACCTGCGCGGCCATCTTGGCGCCGTCGGTCAGGACGGCGCTCCACGTCTTCCCGCCGGCGTTGGAGACACCCGCGGCCTTGGCGTCGGCCAGCGAGAGTATCTTGTCCCAGCCCTTGAGCGGCACGCGCACATCGGTCTGAAGCGGCAGCCAGCCCTTGCCAAGCTGGAGGCGCTCAAGGCGGCCGGTGCCGTCAACGCGGGTCTCCGCGCCTGCCAGGGCGCTGCAGATGACCAGGGCGAGGATGGTCCATGCGGTGCAGGACGAGCATCGGGACGCGGGACTTGGGACTCGGGGTTTGGCGTGCATTGGCAGGGCCTCGGTTCTCGCAATTGCGCGAGCGCGTGCTAGAGTACACCAATATGGAACGGCTGTCACGCGCACTGGCGAGTGGACTCTTTGTGACACTGCTGACGACCGCCGCGGCCGGAGCGGAGGTGATCGTTATTGGCGGCGGGGATAGCGGCGCCATCGAGAAAGGCGCGCTGCTTCCCGACGGCGCGCTGGTGCAGTCGGGTATTGACGAGGGGCTGACGCGCATTGTCCTTTCGCCGGACGGGCGCCGCGCCGCTACGGCGGGCGAAGACGGCAAAGTGCGTATTTTTGATGTGGCGACCGCCAAGCTGGCGACGCTGGCGATTGCGGCGCACAACACAGCCTGCCACGACGTCTGTTTCGCGGTGGACGGCAAGACGCTGTTCTCCTGCGGAGCGGACAGCACCGCCCGGGAATGGGACCTGGCCACGGGGAAGGAAGTGCGGAAGTTTGAGGGCCACGAGGGCGAGACGCGCTGCGTAGCCTGCTCGCCGGACGGCCAGCGCCTCGCCACCACCGACAAGAAGGGCGTGCGGATCTGGGACCTGAAGACGGGCAAGCAGCTTCACCTGATGAGCGGGCACGAGGTCCCGAAGATCCCGGAGAATATGGTTGCACTCGCGACGACCACTTCGCTGACGATTGACTCGCTTGTGTTCTCGCCCGACGGCCGGACGCTCATCTCCGAAGCCAACGACGAGACCGCTCGGGTGTGGGACACCGTGCGCGGCAAGGAGCTGCGCACGGTGCCGCAGCATGGGAGATAGACACCGGCGTCGAGGTCCGGCGCTTTACGCTGAGCTGCAAGCCTGTGAGTCTGGCGTACGTGCCGAACGGGAAGTCCGCCGTGTCGGTGTCGGCTAACGAGGGCGTCGTGGTCTGGGACCTGACGCTGCCTCCGAAGGCGGCGGGGGCCAAGACCGTGGTCAACGATAAGGACGAGGCGTGGCAGAAGCTGGCGTCACCGAGCTACGAGGAGCGCACGGCGGCGATCACGTACTACCTGGGCCATCCCGCCGCGGTGGAGGAGATGGTGGCCGATATGCGGCGGCGGCTGGGCGAAGGCGAGGACGAGGCCGCGCGGGCCGCGCAGGCGCAGCGTATCGAGAAGCTGGGCGACGCGAGCTATTCGGTGCGCATGAAGGCCTATGAGGACCTCGAGCAACTGGGCGCGGCCGCGCGGAACGCTCTGGCCGCGGCGGTGGAGCATCCGTCGCCGGAAGTGCGGGGCCGCGTGGCGGGGTTGCTCAACCGCATCGGCGGTCCGGCGGATTTCCGCGCCGTGCTGGCCGTGGAGGTGTGCGGGCTGCTGAAGACGCCGGCCGCCAAAGCCGAACTGGAGCGCCTTGCGGGGTCGAAACTACCGTGCGCGGCACACGCCAAGGCGGTGCTGGCACGGGTGTGGAAGTAGGGTTCAGGGTTCCGGGTTCAGGGTTCAGGCAGGTGCCGGGCGACGCAGTGTGCTGCGGTCCTTGTATACGCTCCAGACAACGCCAGCAGCGAAGACCAACGTCAACCAGAACTCCGGAAGCCAGGCAATACCCCACCAGTATTCGGGGCGGCGGAAGTACCGCAGATGAAGTCGCGAGCACT
This sequence comes from Planctomycetota bacterium, assembly GCA_026692735.1. Lineage (GTDB taxonomy): Bacteria > Planctomycetota > SZUA-567 > H5-PLA8 > H5-PLA8 > JAPLOD01. The sequence goes on from JAPLOD010000860.1 coordinate 6,573, forward strand.
TGTCCCAGCTAGCTGGGTGCCGATGAAACGTTGCGCTCCACTTCATGCGCCTTGAGACCGCAGCGAGATGATCACAGTACCCACGGGGACGAAAGGCCAAGTTTGGGGCGCTGTTCGGAAGCGTTCCGCACAACCGCCACGACAGGGCCTTGAGATTCCAGGGACAGGGGTCACCAGCGACGTATAATTCGCTATCGTCCTTGGAGAAACACAGTGCGGACGCACACCCTCGCGTTTGCGCCGTGGGAATGGTGGGGTTCTTCTTTCCGATGTCCCATACGCGCAAGAGTCCAGAATCATCGCCGGTCGCGAGCTGGCCGCCGCCGTTTGAGAACGCAACACAATACGCAGGGGTAGAGTAACCTTCTGGCGTCGTCATATCAATCAGATTGAGTTCGGTGCCGGCTATCGCGTCGAAGATCGCGGCATAGCCATCGTCGCTGGCGGTGGCGATCAGGCCGGCATCTCTTGAGAACGCGATTTGGTTGATCGCCATGCTGTGTCCAAGCAGTCTGGCGATCTCGGTGCCGCTCTCCATAGACCAGACGCACGCGTAACCAGACTGTGCCCCAATGGCCAGGAGTTGGCTGTTGTTTGAGAACGTTACGACAGAGATCTTCTGGTGTGGAAGCTCAATCTTTAACTGCGACTCGCCGTCACTGCTGTTCCATAGCCTTACGGTGCCGTCCGAGCTTGCCGTCGCAAGGAGCCTGCCTGATGGGCACCACGTTACTGCCGTGATTGGTCCCGTGTGGCCGGTAAGTGTTCGCACTTCGTTGCCTGACACTGTCCAAACCTGGACCGTGTGATCGTCGCTGCCAATCGCCACGTAATCTGCCCCGGGCGAGAACGCTGCGCAGGTTATCGGCCTCGTGCAATCACCGACATCAAGATTCCCCCACGGTTCCCACTTCCACCACAGGCCCATCGCGCTGCCGGCAAGCAGAACGAACAGCACCAGCGTGCGGAGCGAGAAGCGGATGTGACGCAGGAAGCTCATACCTTCACCCCATAGGATAACGATTATGACAGGCGAAACCCTTCAGTCGCCGCCATAAAAACAAGGGGCGAGCTTTGAGGCCCGCTCCTTTCGCCAACCAGAGATCAGAAACGTATCGGTTAACCGTTCTTTTTCTCGAATTCGTTCATGAAGCTCACCAGGGCTTCGACGGCAGCCTTCGGGACGGCGTTGTAGATGCTGGCGCGCAAGCCGCCGACAGAACGGTGGCCCTTCAGGCCGCCCAGGCCGGCCGCGGTGGCTTCCTTGACGAACTTCTCTTCGAGCGCCTCGCTGCCCATGCGCCACGTCACGTTCATGATCGAGCGGCTGTCCTTCTGAGCGCAGGGCTTCCAGTACGCGGAGCCGTCCAGCGTCTTGTAGAGCAGCGCGGCTTTTTCCTCGTTGAGCGCCTGAAGCTTCGCCAGGCCGCCGAGCGACTCGACCCATTCGGCGACCAGCTTGACGAGGTAGATGCCCCAGGTGTTCGGCGTGTTGTACAGGCTGGGCTCGGCCATGTGCGTCTTGTACTTCAGCATGGTGCTCAGGCTGGCGGGCGCGCGCTCGGCAAGGTCCTTGCGGATGAGCACGAGGACAACGCCGGACGGGCCGAGGTTCTTCTGCGCGCCGGCGTAGATCAGGCCGAACGGCTTGACGTCAAACGCGTGGCTCATGATGTCGCTGGACATGTCGGCGACCAGCGGCGCCTGCGTCTTCGGGAAGGTCTTGTACTCGATGCCGCCGATCGTTTCGTTGGAGGTGATGTGGACGTAGGCCGCGTTCGGCGTGAGCTTCAGCTCGCGTTCGGCGGGAATGCGCATGTACTTGTCGGGCTTCCCGTCCCAGGCGACGTTGACCGCGCCGACGAGCCTGGCTTCCTTGATGGCCTTCTCGGCCCAGGAGCCGGTGTGGACGTAATCGGCGGTCTGGCCGGCGCCAAGCAGGTTCAAGGGCGCCATGGCGAACTGCAGGCTGGCGCCGCCTTGCAGGAAGAGGATCTCGTAGTCGGCGGGAACGTTCAGGATCTTACGCACGCCGGACATGGCGTCCTGCATCACCGCGTTGAAGGTCTTGCTGCGGTGGGACATCTCCATGATGGACATGCCGGAACCGCCGTAGTCCAGCAGTTCGGCTTTCGCCTTCTCCAGCACGGGCAGCGGCAGGGCGGCGGGCCCCGCACCGAAGTTGAAGACGCGAGCCATGAGAGAACCCTCGGAGAACATTTTGCCCCTGCGATTCTAGCGTTTTGCTCCTGAACCATCAGGCCGCAGCAGTGGCGCGAACCTTCTACGCCATCCGCCTCGGGAAAACAATTCCAGATACCGGATGCCGGACAGAAGATGCGGGACAAGTTTTGGTCCGGGAAGAGCAGAGGGTTGTGCTATAATGCAAATGGAGGACTCTTCGGATGCTGGAGCCGCCTCGCCTCATCAGGGCACGCGACTGCGCCATGGCGCTGCTCGCGTTCGCACTCGCGTGCGCGCCGGTGCGGGCCGACACGGTGGTGCTCAACAACGGCAAGAGCATCGAGGGCGAGGTTGTGGCGGATAAGGATGACGTGGTAGTCATCAAGACCGACGCCGGGACGCTGACGTTCAAAAAGGATTCCGTCAAGGAGATTAAGAAGGCGCCACCGCCGGGCGAGAAGCAGAAGGCCGCTCCCGACGGCAGGATGACCCGCGAGGAGCGCGCGGCAGCGGTCGGCCTCGGCGCTGACAAGCTGCATGAGGCCGGCGAGAAGCAGGTGGACTGTCCCGTCTGCAAGGGGACGGGCGTCGCCATCTGGCTGCCGTGCAACCGCTGCAGGGGCGCCGGGCAGGTGAAACTGGAGCTCGCGAACCGCGTCGAGAAATGCGAACGGTGCGAGGGCAAGGGCAAGATCGCGGGCGCATACTGTCTCACGTGCGACAAGCGCGGCAAGGTGTACCTGAGCCAGTTGACGCCGTCTCAAGGCGGGACCAAGAAGCCGCCGCCGGACCATTCGTGGTGCACGCAATGCAACGGCACGGGCGTTGACGCGTGGGAAGACTGTTTGCAGTGCCTGCGCAGCCAGTGGCGAGGCTATACGTACCACGGCGAATACCTGGACAGATGCAACCGCTGCATGGGCGCGGGCAAGATCGCAAAACATCTGTGCGCCGCGTGCCGGGGCACGGGTCTTATCTCCGCCAAAGGCGATGCGTCCTCGCAGTTCGTGCAGCCGCTGACCGGGGTACCAACGAAAAAATGACGCGGGTTCAGGGTTCAGGGTATCGGGTATCGGGACTGCGGTAGGACCGACGGCAAGCCTTTCGACTACGCGAAGTCTTCTTTGGCCAGGACCGGTTCCTGTTGCGTGCCGATGTTCACCAGCAGGCCCAGGCAGATGAAGGCGCTGATGGCCGAGCTGCCCCCGTAGGAGACGAAGGGGAAGGTCAGGCCGGTGGTCGGCAACAGCCCCAGCGCCACGCTGGCGTTGACCAGCACCTGCGCGCAGAGGATGGTCACGCAACCCACGGCGATCAGGCGTCCGGCGGGCTCGCGCGTGCGCGCGGCGATGCCGAGGCCGCTCAAGGCCGCGAGGAGGATCAGCACCAGCAGCAGCGCCGCCATGCAGAAGCCGCCTTCTTCGGCGACGACGGCGAAGATGAAGTCCGTGTGTTTCTCCGGCAGAAGGTTGAGGCTGCCCTGATTGGACTGGCCCCAGCCCGCGCCCCACAAGCCGCCTGAACCGATAGCGGCTTCGGAGCGCAGCAACTGCCAGGCTTCGCCCAGGCGGTATTCCTCGGGGTTGAGCCACGCCAGGATGCGGTTCTTCTGGTAGTCCTTCATGACGGTGAACCACATGAAGACCATGCCGCCGCCGCCGGCCAGTGTCATCAGCGCGAGATGCCAGAGGCGGGCGCCGGCCGCGAACAGCATGACGAAGAGGACGGGCGCGAAGACCAGCGTGGTGCCGAGGTCGGGCTGCTTGAGGACGAGCAGCATGGGGACCATCACCAGCACCAACGGCACGATGAGGCCGCTGAGCTTCTTGTAACTGTCGCGGTACATGAGGTAGTAGGCCAGCGTGAGGATGGCGACAGGCTTCATCAGCTCCGACGGCTGGAGCTTGAAGTAGTACAGGTTGTACCAACTCCGCGCGCCGTTGATCGGCCGCGTGGCGAAGACGCCGCAGAGCAACAGCAGGCCGAGCAGGTACAGCAGCGGCGCGC
>JAPLOD010000861.1 GCA_026692735.1 Planctomycetota bacterium
ATGGCGGCGTCCACGTCCGTGTTCACGCCGTACCAACTGCCGTCCGGCCGCAGGACGAGCGTATTGACGGCGCCGACAGCCTTGGCCACGGGGTCAACCTCGGTGCACAGGGAGGCCACGGCTTCCTTGTGTGGAATCGTGACCGAGAGGCCTTTCAGGCCCAGCGGCTCGAAGTCTTTCACAAACGTGACCGGGTCGCCCTCAACCTTGAACGGGATGTACACACCGTCCAGGCCGAGCTCCCGCAGCGCGGTGTTGTGCAGCACGGGGGAGAGCGAATGGCCGATCGGGTTGCCGATCACGCCGTAGACCGGCCAGCCCGGCTTGATCTGGCGGTAACGGTAGACGTCGTCGAGCTCCCGCCAGGTCGGCTGGCCGGGAGCGGTGCCGGGAGTGTTCACGCCCCGCGCGTAGGTGAAGGGCGTGCCGAACAGCGGCCCGGCGACCCGCGTCCAGAAACCGGCCTCGCCCATCCCCAGCACCATCAGCGAAGAGCCGGCCTCTCCCGCCGTCAGCAGCAGCCGCAGCAGGGGAATACTGTCGTCAATCATCGGCGGCAGGCACGCGATCTTGACGATGTCCGCGCCGGTCTCGCGCATCGAGCGCCACTGGCGGAGCAACTGGCCCAGGGTCGGGACGCCCGCGAAGCTGTGGTAGCTCAGGATCAGTTTGGAACTGAACTTCTGGAACTTGGGCGTCAGCGAACGCGCCTCGAGATCCACGTACTTCACGCCCTTCCCGGCGGCATGCTGCAGAAAGCCGATGCGCTCGTGATCCGCGACGTGCGGGTTGCGGCCGCCTTCAAGAGGGTGTCTGTAGGTGACGGCAACGTTGGGCCCGTAGGCGCGGAGCGCGCGGTCGAGGTTGGAGACGCTCAGGTCCGCATAGGAATCCAGCCGCAGCTCTATCAGGAAGCCGGGGCAGTTCGCATGCTCGCGGAACTCCGCGTCGTCCAGGAGTTGCGCGATGGACTGGTGATGTGAGGAGAAGCAGATGTCAGCCATGGATGCCCAACCGCTCGCTGCCGGTGCTCTACTCCTGCAATGCCGCCAGCATACCCTCCGCCGCCTTTCCTTACAGCCAATTCCGCTGATTTATCGAGTGCCGCGGCCGTGCGGATCAGTGCTCGTTCTCCACGAATTCGCCTCTCTGTGGCACGGCCTTCTCCTTGCGCGCGCGGTTCTCACCCCGTCCTGTCCATACTGACGAGAAACAACACGGGCATGAGAGGGCATTTCCGTCTGTATATCGGACCAGCCCGAAGTGCAGATGCGGCTCGTCCGAGAGTCCTGAATTGCCGCACAGGCCCACGCAGTCCCCGCGTTTGACCTTCTCGCCCACTTTCACGCGGACGGAGCCCTTCTGGAAATGATAGAGCCGCAGTACCTCGCCCGTCGGCTGCTGGATATGGACGGCGTTTCCCTGGGCCTCAGTCACCGTGGGGTTCACCTCACCCGGCTCGTTGTCGCGGATGCCGTCTCTGCTGTAGATGACCGTGCCGTCGGCTGGAGCGATAATCTCGCGGCCGAAGGAGGCGTAGTCCGTGTTCTTCTTCCCCTTGTTCACGTAGATATTCGCGTCGTTGTCCACCGCCTGGAAGTCCCATGCGAAGCAGTCGTCAATCCCCTCATGCGAGACCTCGCCTCTGTTGCCCTGGGTGACCTTCCAGCAGCCGCGGAACGGCAAGGCCAGCGCTATCTGCGGCTCGGCTCCCTTGTCCGGGAACGCCAGCTCCCGTGCCTTCTGGAATGCGGCGTGCGCCTGCGCATTTTCCTTCAGGTACTTGTGTGCCCAGCCCAGCTTGTGCCAGACCCACGGGTCTTGCGGGAAGGCCCGCGTCGCCTGCTCGGAGATCTCCAGCGCCCTGCGGTAGTTCCGGCGGCCGAACTCGTTACCCACCGCGTTCAGCCATACTTTGACGTTCCGCTCTGAGGAATCCTTAAGCGCCTCGTCGAACAGCTTCGCGGCTTCGTCGTAGCGGCCCAGTTGGTAGAGCGCATAGCCCAGATTGTTGCGCGCCCAGAACGGGCAGTAGTCCGGAGAATCCTTCCTCAACTGGCCGAAGCGCTCTGCCGCGTCCTCGTAGCGTCTCTCGTCCAGGACCACGCGCGCCAGACCGAAGCGTGCAGACGTATGAAGGGGCTTGAGCTTCACAGCCTGCCGGAAACACTCTTCGGCTTGCGCCAGCCGGCCGGTCTCGAGATTGGCATAGCCGGCGATGTCCCACGCGTCCGCGTTCCGGGGCTGAACCTTCAGGGCCGCCTCGCTGCGCTCCAACGCCTCGTCCCAGCGCTTGGCGTCCCGTGCCGCAGACGCCTGTTTCAGCAAGTCCCGTGTCGAGGGATCTTCCGCGGCCCGCGCCCCGAGCGAGAGCAGAGCGAAGACGAAAACCAGGCCGGCACTCCGCATGGTCCGCGGCCCCCGCTCACAACTGCTCGGCGTGATCGAGCGGGGCGACCACGGCAAGG
>JAPLOD010000862.1 GCA_026692735.1 Planctomycetota bacterium
AGGCCATGGCCGAGCTGCCGATCTGCCCCTTCTCGAACGGCTCTTCCATCTGCTTCAGGTGCGCCAGCAGCCGCAGGTCGTTGGCAAATTTGTGGGCGCTCTGCGCCAGGCCGCACAGCACCGACAGCGCGCGGAAGTCCAGCTTGCGCGTGTACGTCTGCCCCGAGACGGGCAGCACGCGTTCAAAGCCCATCGTGTCGGCGACCAGCCGTTCCAGCCGTTCGACCTTCCGCATGTCGCCGCCGAACAGCTCCAGGAAGCTGGCCTGCGTTCCCGTGGTGCCTTTCACGCCCAGGAACGGCAGCGTGCGCCGCACCAACTCGACATCCTCGAGGTCCAGCAGCAGGTCCTGAATCCACAGGCACCCGTGCTTGCCGACGGTGGTCGGCTGTGCGGCCTGGAAATGCGTGTAGGCCAGCGTCGGCAGCTCGCGGTGTTGTTCAGCGAACCGCGCCAGCGCCGCGACGACGTTCACGATCTTCTTCGCGACCAGTTCCAGGCCCGCGCGCATCTGGATCAAGTCCGTGTTGTCCGTGACGTAGGCGCTTGTCGCGCCGAGGTGGATGATGCCCTTGGCCTTCTGCGCCTGCACACCGTAGGCGTACACGTGCGCCATGACGTCGTGGCGCGTCTCCTTCTCTCTGGCGTCCGCCACATCGAAGTTGATGTCATCGGCGTACTGTTCGAGCTGCCGGACCTGTTCCTTCGTGATCTTCAGGCCCAGCGCCCGTTCGCCTTTGGCCAGAGCGATCCACAGCCGCCGCCAGGTCGAGAACTTGAACTGCGGGCTGAAGATGTACGACATCTCCGGCGAACCGTAGCGGCTGGTCAACGGACTTTCAAAGGTGCAGCGCCTGGCTTTCTCATTTCCCTTCATGGTTGTTCCTTCTCTGCGTCCTCCGCGTCTCCGCGGTGAGATTCAGATCTTCTTCCACAGTTCGATCGGCCGCTTCACGTTCGCCGGCGGCTTGAACGGCAGCTCGATGCGCTCCCCCCGGCCCGCGCTGGCGTAACCGGCCCACAGGATCGCAAGCACCTCGCGGCCGTCCACGCCGGATTCGAGCAGCGTTTCCTTGCCGCGGATGGCGCGCGCGAAGTGCGCGAATTCCTGGGGGAAGCCGTAGTTCCAGACCTCTTCGAAGTTGGTGTTCGTCCAGCCGGTCGTGCGGCCGGCCTTCTCCGCCGCGTACCCGTAGCCGACGTTTGAGTACGTCCGCAGCGCCGAGCCCTTCATCAGGTCGGCGGACGTGTTGCCCTTGGCGCCGTAGATTTCGGCGCGGTCGTCTATGCCGCCGAGCTTGGCCCAGGAATTCTCGATCATGGCCGTCTGCGGCAGGCCGTGCTTGTCCTCGAATTCCACCACCAGCAGGCTGTGGTCTTCGCCCTTGGTTCTTTGCATGTGGACGTACGTGCCGAGACTGGCCCAGACGCGCTTGGCTTTCGGCTTGCCAAGAATCCAGCGCGCGAATTCCAGGCCGTGGCAGCCCATATCCAACATCGCGCCGCCGCCCGAGCGTCTCACATCCCAGAACCACGGCATGTGCGGCCCGTCATGCTCTTCAGCCTGCTTCACCAGAAACGGCCGGCCGAGAGCGCCTTCGTCCACGAGCGCTTTGGCGCGCACGTATTTCGGGGCGAAGCACAGTTCCTCGGCGTAGCACAGCAGCACGCCCGCCTTCCGGCAGGCCGCGATCATGCGGTCGGCTTCAGCCAGCGTGACGCACAGCGGCTTCTCGCAGATGACGTGTTTGCCGGCCTGCGCGATGGTCTCGCACGCCCAGCGGTGCTTGTCGTTGGGAATGCCGATCGCGACCGCGTCCACGTCGGCCTTCTCCAGCATTTCCTGGAGGCTGGTGTACGCGGCCGGAATGCCGCGGCTTTTCGCAAACCTGGCGGCTTTCCCTCTGGTGGGGCTGGCGACGGCCACAACCTGCATCTCGGCGGGGATCGTCCTGATCGCGTGCGCATGCAGGTCGGCGATAAACCCCGACCCCAGCAGTCCAATGCGGACGGGTTTCATGGCTCCCTCCTCACCCGTGTAACGGTTAGCGACGGCCATTCTGGTGAGTGGCCCCGAGGTGTCAAGGTGCGATGAAACGAACGGGCAACCCCTACTTCCCCACGCAATACAGGTTCTGCCCCGTGCGGATGAAGAGCTGCTTCTGCGCGATGGCGATCGAGGAATAGCAGATCGAATCGCCCAGCGGCACCGTGGCCAGCAGCTTGAACTCATCCCCCGCGGCAAGCACCACGACCTGGCCGCCTTCATTGATGCAGTACATTCTGCCGTCGGCGGCTGTGAGCGAGACCCAGTAGGTCTGGTTGCCGGGAAGCTGCCCAATCCACTTCTGCGCGCCGGTCTTGGGATCGAGGCACAGCACGTTGCGCTTGTCGCCGCCGCCGTCCAGCACATACAGCATGTCTTTGTAGACCAGCGGCGTGCACACGTCCGGGGAGTTTTCCTTGCCGAGTTTCCACGCGCTGTGCGTCTCCGTGATATTCCCGCTGCCGCCAGCCTTGACCGCGAGGGACGGATTCCGGCGCTTGGGCGCGGCGATGAAGTGCATACCCGCGGCGGAGACCGGCGACGGCACGATCCGCAGGTCGGGCTGCTTGCCTGAGTTGAAGCCGTCACAGCGCCAGTATTCAGCGCCGTTCTCGGGATTATGGCCGCTCAGGTAATTCGCGCCAAGCAGCAGGATCTCCGGACGCTCGGCGCTTTCATACGGGATGGGCGTCGAGTAGGACTCGAGCGTCTCGCCCACAGCGTCCGATGGCCGCACGGACTTCCAGAGGTCCTTGCCGGTCTTAGGGTCAACGGCCAGCAGGAAGGAATCCCGCGGCTTGTTTCGGTCGGGGCCGGTGGCATAGACCTGCGTGTTGCACTGCAGGAGCTGGATGTACAGCTTGTCCTTATAGAGCAGCGGACTGGAGCCGTAGCCCCACATGATGGCGAACGAGCCGAGGTCCTTCTGGAGGTTCCGCGCCCAGATCTGGTTTCCTTCGAAGTCGAACGCGGCCAGGTCGCCTGTGCCGTAGAGAAACCAGGCTGTCTTGCCGTCAGTGACGGGCGAGGGCGCGCACATGTTGTTGTTGGGGCCGTTTAGCGGCCTGCGGTCGGCGGCGGGGGCAATCACTCTCTGCCAGCGCACTTTGCCGTCCTTGCGGTTGATGCACAGCGCCAGCAGATCTTTGGACTTGGAGTCGGCCGAGCTGATAAAGATGCTGTCATCCCAGACGATCGGCGTCGCGCCGGCCCGCCCCGGCAAGGGGCATACCCAGGCCATGTTTTCAGTCTTGCTGAATGAGGCCGGCAGACCCGTCTCGGCGCTCGACCCGTTGAACGCAGGCCCGCGCCACTGCGCCCAGTTCTCGGCCCGCGCGCTGCCGCCCCACACGACAACCGCCGTGAAGACGACCAACGCTCGCATGGACTTCATCGCAATCCCCCCTCGGTTCGCTCACATATACACCGCCGCACGCCAATGATGGCGTGGCACCCGCGCAGCACGTTTCACGTTTTGCTCCTGATCTCCGCGAGCAGCGCCGGCACCACCTCGAAGACCTCGCCGACGATGGCGTAATCGGCGACTCTGAGGATCGGCGCGCTTGCATCCTTGTTGATCGCGACGATGTATCTGCTGGTGCGCATCCCCGCCAGGTGCTGCTGGGAACCGCTGATGCCGCAGGCGATGTACAGCAGCGGGTTCACGGTCTTGCCCGACTGCCCGACCTGGAGCGAGTAGGGCGCGTAGCCGGCATCCACGGCCGCGCGCGAAGCGGCCGGCGCGGCGCCGAGCGCGTTCGCCAGTTCGTAGATGGTCTTGAAGTTCTCGGCCGAACCCAACCCGTACCCTCCGGAGACCACGATCGCGGCTTCGGTCAGCTCGGGCCGTGTGCCCGCGGCCTGCGCCGCCTCGATGATGGCGACGCGCAGGTCGTCCGCGTTCTGTTCGGGCGCCAGCGGCACTACCGTCCCCGCCGCACGCCAATGATGGCGTGGCACCCGCGCCGGTTGCGAGACGCCGAACGCATTGGGGCGCAGTGTGGCGAGCAGCGGGCCGCGGCCCGCGTATTCCGCCGCCACGCGCGCACGGCCGGAGTACACGGGGCGGTTGAGCTTGAGGCGGCCGCCATGCGCTGTGAGCTCCACGCAGTCGCTGGCCAGGTTTCCCCCCAAGCGTGTCGCGAGCCGCCCCGCAATATCGTGCGCCAACGCTCCGGCGGTCATGAGCACCACCGCCGGCTCCGTCCTGCGCGCCGCGTCCACAACCGCGCGCAGACAGCCAGCCGGCGTGCGGCGGCCGGTGACCGCCTCCGCGGTGAACATGGTCTCGACCCCCCACGCGCCGAGCGCCGCCGCGGCTGACG
>JAPLOD010000863.1 GCA_026692735.1 Planctomycetota bacterium
AACGCAACGCCCTGCGCAAGCTGCGCGTACCGCAGGATCTTCTGTCCGTCGCTGGAAAGTTGCGCCACAAAACCGTAACCGCAGTTCGGTTCCTTTACCGCCGAACCCATCGTGGCTGGCGCGACGCCGCCCGGCAGGTCCTTGGCCGCCGCGCCAGTGTTGCCGACGAGGTAGATCGTGCCGTCGGGCGCGGCGCACGCGCCTTGCAGATCGTCGTCTTCAGCCGTGCCGAAGAACGTCGCGGTGACGATCTCAATGGGCGACGCCGCGCAGGCGGCGGCGCAGAGCGTTACGAGCAGCACAGCGGCGAGTGACGAGTAGCGAGTGATGGGTGATGAGTGATGCATCTACGGGTTCCGGAGCCTCCCTGTGCGCTTCTCGGCAAGGGCTTCCTCGACCAGGAAATCCAGCTTGCCGGCGGCCGAGTCCGCTTTGATCTGCCGGTCCCATTCCTCCCAGTCCTTCCTGGCATACTTGCCCGTGATGCCTCCCTTCAGGAGGCGGCGCAGGTCGTACTCGGGGCGCAGATCGTCGCCCACTCCGTCTCTCGATCTCACTCCCATAGTCGCCCTTCTCCGCACGAGGCCGGCCCGTTGCGCTCAGTGGGTACGCACCCGCCGTCCTTCCGCGGCTTCAATCTTCGCCCACGGAATCCCTTGCCCCGCTTTGAGGCTGGCCCGAGCTTGTGCGATGCGCTTAAGGAAGCGCGGGTCGTTCTCCAATCGGTAGTCGAACCAGTCTTCCTCGGTCTGAAACCCGATCAACACCCCCACCGCCTTGCCGTGCCGGGTGATGACGATCCTGTCACGCGCAGCCTCGCGCAGGTACTTGGAGAGGTTGTCCTTCACTGTCGCCAGTGCTACCCGTTTCATGACCGCACTCCCATCTGGTTTGGCCAATCAGCCGCGCCGGACTTGGACACGATCCCAAGCACCTCGACGTCCATCCCGGAAACGTCGTAGAAGATGCGGATGTCCCCAACACGCAGCCGGTACTGCGGTTTCGCCATCTCCCGGAGGCGCTTGATCCTGCTCTTGCTCTCCCGCGTTGGCTCGTGCGCAAGGTGCTGGTTGATCGCGTCCCGCACTACCGCGCGATGAAACGCCGGCAACCGCCGAAATTCCTCTTCCGCCTCCGGGGCAAATGTCACCGCGTACTTCATTCTGGCCAGATTATGGCCTACTTGTGGCCAGACATCAAGCGCCACGCGAAGGCCGCGCGATTGCCACACCTATCCCGAGCGGGCGTGGTGCATCCTGCATCCGCGCCCGCTCACGGCCTCACCACGGTGAACCCCACCGACACAGGTTGCGCCGGCGTCACCGCTGCGCCGACGCGCCGGCCGATCTGGTACGCCGTCACCGTGCACTCGATGGGGAACGGTGCGTTGTCCGGCAGATCGGCGATCATCAGTTTCCCATCCTTCACGACCACGGGCCCGTACTCCACTTCGTAGTACACCGGCAGGCCGGAGCTGGCCTTCGCCTGCAGCGTTTGGGCGTCGCTGTTCGCCTTCAACTCCGGTACTGGCGGGAACTCGATCGTTTGCGCCTGCCCTTTGACCGTCGGCACATCTATGCTCCCCCAGCGGTTGGTCGCGCGATACTGGTCGTCGCCCGGATGCACCGCCGCGATGTTGATCGCCTTGACTGGGCGCAGGACGCGGAACGTGTCCGGCGCCACCTGCGTCACCGGCTCGTTGATCTTGCAGCGGAAGGCGAACGGTGTCTTCGGACGACCGAGTCTCCTGTTGCCGACGCTACCGCCATACTTCTCGGGCATGACGTCGAGGAACTCAGCCGTGGCCCTGAACGTCCAGCCGTCGCCCTCGTCCAGCCATGTGAGCACCGGATTGCTGAGGCACTGGTGGGCGCCGATGTTCCTGTGGTGTTGCGCGTTGGCTTCGGCGGTCTCTTTGTCGTAATGCCACATTGCCTTCAGCTTGTCGCCGGCGTAGTCCTTGTATGCCGCAGGCGGGCTTGCGGACTTGTAGAGGTCAGGATCGGTGAGGCAGCCGTCTTCGAGCTTGAGCGGGATACATGGGACCTCGTTGTCGCCGTCAGGCAAGCGGGAGGGGATCCGGTACTGGGCGGTCTTGCGGATGAAGAGCGCCGCGCAGTCCGAGAGCTCCGGCGAGCCGTGGAAGTGATCGCCGCCGAGGTCAAGCCACATGGACATCAGGTGGTTCGAGTCCTTCTCCTTGAACTGCTCGATATCCCTGCGCACGCAGACCCACTGTGTCTCGCGTCCGAGTTCGGGACGGATGCCGCCCTCCGGCCCGAACGTTTCGAACTGACCGTTGATGGCGATCAGCGGGACACCGGCCAGACTGCCATTCGGCGGCAGGTGTTCCTTCTGGTGGAAGTTGCCGCTCTTGATGTGGATGATCCCCGCGACGCGTTGCGGCTTCCAGTACGCCACGTTGCGGCAGAAGATGCCGGCCGTGGAGTGGCCCATGGTGATCCACGGCACGCGGCGCAATTCAGGATGGCCGCTGCGCCGGGCGAGGTCGTCGAACGCCTTGAGCCAGCGCTGCGCGTCGGTGCTGCCTTCCTGCCAGTAGTGGAAGACGCCTGAGATGTGCGGCACGAAGTAGACGATGCCGACGTCGCTGTCCGCGCACGCCTTCCGCACCGACCTATCCAGCGCGATCTCGAGCTCAATGCCCAACTGTCCGCCGACCAGCAGGCCGCGGATCGTCTTCGCCTGCGGCGGCAACCACAGGAACACCTTCCCGGGCTGGACCTGGCCGTCCTTGCCGGCGCGTCCGGTGTCGAAGGGAACGTAATACTGCCAAGCCGCACCTGCGTACCGGGGTGACGGCTCGTCTGCCGCGCGTGCCGCGATTGGCAGCACCGCGAGCGCTGTCACCAGCAAAGCCACCAACGAGGGGCAACTCATGAGCACGTTCCGGTACCAGGCGCGCATCGTTATCCATACACCGCGGCCCGAGGGTGACACCGGCGTTATGGGCATTAGCTCCGCCAACGCGCTGCGATGCCGCAGACTCCGCCGCGCCGGCGAAGGCCGACCTCGACAACAGCCAGCGGGCAGTGACGCTCGAAAAGCGGACAATCAATAGACGATGGCGCTTTGCCGGGGTATTCGTATGGGAGCACATCTGCTTTCGCAGGAGGTCCATGATGTCCACAAAGACGACGAGAACCACACGGCGCGCGTTTCTGAAAGGAGCGGCGGCACTCATCGGAGCGCCGTACTTCATCCCTTCGACCGTGCTGGGCGCGGAGGGCGGCGTTTCTCCCAGCAACCGCATCTACATGGGCGGCATCGGCATCGGGAGCAGAGGCGGCAGCGACCTGGGCGCCCTGATGGCCGAGCCCGAGGTCCAGTTCATCGCCAACTGCGACGTGCGCAAAGAACGGCGGGAAGCGATCAAGACCACTATTGACGGCAAGAACCGCAACAAAGACTGCAAGTCGTACGTTGATTTCCGCGAGCTGCTTGCGCGGCCCGACATTGACGCGGTGCTCATCGCCACCAGCGACCGCTGGCACGCCGCTCTGGCCACCATGGCCATGCGAGCCGGCAAGGACGTGTACTCCGAGAAGCCCGCTTCATTCTCCATCGCGCAGAGCCAGGCGTTGCGGGCCGCGGCGCGCAAGTACGGCCGGATTTACCAGGGCGGCATGCAGCGGCGCAGCGAAGAGAAGTTCATCTTCTGCCGACAGTTGGCCCAGAACGGCTACCTGGGCAAGATCCACACGCTCACGGCCCACCTGTGGCGCCAGGGCTTCGCCTCGCACCGCTGGTACCCGGCGGAGGCTGAGCCGCCTAAGGACGAGCTGGATTGGGACCTGTGGCTGGGGCCGTGCGCGTGGCGGCCGTACAACAAGAAGTACATCGGCGAACGGATGAACCACGCCGATTTCTGGGCCGGTCCGCTGGCCGAGTGGGGTAGCCACACCTTCGATTCCTGCCAGTTTGGCAACAACAGCGCTGACACCGCGCCTGTCGAGTACACGTGCCCGTTCAATGACAATGGCGAAGGCATGGTCGCCACCTATGCCGACGGCGTGAAACTGAAGATGACCGGCGGCGGCTTCCCCAGCTCGTGCGGGTTCCGCGTGGAGGGCAGCGAAGGCTCGGCCGAGGCTTCCGATGCCCCTCAGCCCACGGTCAAGCCCTTGTCGCTGCTGGGCGAACGCAAGCGCCTCGTCCGGATGTACCAAGCCGAGACCGGGCACGCGCTGAACCACTACCGCGATCTCGTGGATTCCATCAAGTCGCGCCGGCCCGCGACCGCGAACGCCGACGTCACGCACTACGCGCACGTCATCGTGCACTGCGGCAACATCTGCCTGAAGCTGCGCCGGAACGTGAAATGGGATCCGGTGAAGGAAGAGTTCATTGGCGATGAGGAAGCCAACCGCATGCGCGCCATTCCCATGCGCGCGCCGTTCCAGAGCCTGGCGTAGGAATCCGGGGACATGTTCGATGTTGAACGTGTCCCCGGATTCCGCATGTTGGACGTCCAACATGTCCCCTGATTCCCTAGAAGGGAGAACGAGCGTGTTCCGCGAAAGACTCACCATCCTGGCTGTCGTGCTGGCACAGGCCGCAGCGCTTGGCTTGCTGGCCGGCGAAGTCGCGCCGCTGACCGAAGCGGAGAAGAAGGCGGAAGAGCAGAAGCTCATCGCCGTGCTGCAGGGCAACTCCGAGGGGTTCGACAAAGACGTGGCGTGCCGCCGGCTGGCCGTCATCGGCAGCAAGGACGCCATCCCGGCGCTCGCCGCCATGCTGGCCGACGCGAACCTCTACGATGTCGCGCGCTACGGCCTTGAGACCATTCCCGACCCGGCGGCGGACGACGCGCTCCGCGCCGCGCTTGGCAAAGTGAAAGGCAAGCAACTGGTCGCCGTGTGCAGGTCCATCGCCAAGCGCCGCGACGTCAAGGCTGTTGACGAACTGGCCAGGCTGCTCGGCGACGCGGACGTGGATGTGGCGTCCGCGGCCGCCATAGCGCTTGGGGCCGTCGGCGACGCCAACGCCACGAAGGTGCTGCAGCAGGCGCTCTCCGGCGCCCCCGCCGCCGTGCGGCCGGCCGTCGGCGAAGGCTGCCTGGCCATCACCGATACGCTGCTGGCGCAGGGCAAGCGCGACGAAGCCATGGCCCTGGCGGACCGCGTCCGCGCCGCTGAACTGCCCCCTTACATGCGCGCCGGAGGACTGCGGGCCGCGGTGCTGGCCCGCCAGGCCGCCGGCGTGCCGCTCATCATTGAGCATCTCAAGGGTGAGGACAAGGAGATGCTCCGCGCCGCTCTGGGCGTCGCGCGCCAACTGCCGGGGCCCGAGGCCACTAAGGCGCTCGCGGCGGAGCTGGACAAGGTGCCGACCGACAGACGCATCATGTTGATTCAGGCCATCGGCGACCGCCGCGATCCCGCCGCGCTGCCAGGAATTCTGGAACAGGTGAAGAGCGGCGAGAAGGTGGTTCGCGCGGCAGCCCTGCGCATCCTGGGGCAGATCAGCGATGCGTCCGCCGTTCCCGTGCTTCTCCAATCCGCCATGGACGCGGACGACGAAGTGGCGCGGGCCGCGAAAGCCACGCTGGCGGGCCTGCGCGGCAAGGAGGTGGACTCAAGCGTCCTCGCCGTACTGGACAAAGATGATCCGAAGGCGCGCCGGCTGGCGCTGGAGATCGTCGGCGAGCGCCGGATTGCGGCAGCCGTTCCAGCGTTGATCAAGGCCACCACGGATGCAGACAAGGAGATCCGCCTCGCCGCCATCAGGGTGCTGAGCGACATGGGCGGCCCTGGAGTGCCGGCGGCGCTGTTCAAGGCCGCCGAGGACGCCGACAAGGACGTGCGCACGGCCGCCATGAAAGGCGTAGGCGCCACCGGCGCCGCGGAGGACCTCGACAAGCTGATCGCCATGCTCGTCAAACAGAAGGAAGCCCAGGAGCTGCAGGCCGCTGAAGGCGCGGTGGGGGCGGTCTTGGCGCGCATACCGGACAAGGAGGTCTGTGCGGACAAGCTTCTGGCATCCATGGCCCAGGCAGAGGCACCGGTCAAGTGCGCCCTGCTCCGAACGCTCCGCGCCACGCCCACGCCCAAGGCCCTGGGGGCCGTGCGCGCGGCGACAAAGGACGCGAACAACGATGTGAAAGAGGCCGCCATTCGCGCTCTCTGCGAATGGCAGGCGGCGGAGGCCGCTCCGGATCAACTGGAGATGGCCAAGGGGGCGGCCAACGCGACACACAAGGTCCTGGCCCTGCGCGGCTACATGAGCCTCATCCGCGACAACAAGGACATTCCAGCCGAGAAGAAGCTGGCCATGTGCAAGGAAGCCGCAGCACTGGCTCAACGCGATGACGAGAAGAAGCTGCTTCTAGGCGCCGTGGCCACTGTTCCTGCGCTTGAAACGCTCGCGATGGTCACGCCGCACCTCGACGGGGCGGCCAGGAACGAAGCGGCCGTCGCGGCGGTAACCATTGGCGAGCAGATCGTCCAGGGGAATCCGACGGAGGTCGGCGACGCCATGAGGAAAGTGCTGGAGTTCGTCCAGAACAGGGACCTCAAGCGGCGCGCCACCGACGTCCTGAATCGCGCTCAGAAGGCCGCCAAGAAAAAGTAGCGGCACGCTCGCCGATGTCTTACGAGACTCGAAGCTGCCGGGCCAGTTCCAGCAGAAAATCGCGGTTGTCGGCCGTGACGTAGCGCATCGTGCCGTTCATCCGGCTGAATGTCTTGCAGTAGCGCAGGTAGTAGTCCGGGTTATCCACGGGCGGTTCGCCCTTGCGCCAGTCCCAGCGGGATGCGGCGAGGTCCACGACGAGAATGTAGTGGCGGTCAATGTGTTCTCCACGCTGTATCGCCAGGTTCTGGCTCATGGACAGCGATTTCTCGAAGATCATCGGCGACATGACAGCGGACCCGACCGACAGGTAGACGCCTCCGTCCAACTGCGAGACGTTATGGGCGAAGACGAGAAAATCCCGCTCCGCGCACCGGCCGAGCGATGCGCAGCGGTTCATCGGATGGTTGTAGATGATGTCGTGACCGATCATCGGATGGCCGGTGGAGGGAACGCCGAGACGCACGGCCGCGGCCTGAACGCTGTACTGCTTCCAGGGGTGCGGAATCGAAAGGCGTCCGGCTTTCAGATCGAAGGACTTGACGGCCCACAGCAGGTCGGCCGCGGCGGCGGCCCGGTCGGGGTCCTGTTCCGCCGCCCGCACAGCGGCAAGGAGTTCGTCCTTTGACGGGATCGTCAGCCCCTCCGACTGGATCATGGCGCCGACCGATTCCCCGTAGCCTTTGCCTTCGTACGCACCGACGTTCAGCGCGAGGTTGATGTAGAACCCGGTCTCCTGCCAGTTGCCGAACAGGCCGCGCGCGGTGTTCGCCGCGACGTCCTCGCCGCTCTTGCCCTGGAACGCGAACTCCCAGTCATGGATTATCCCCGCGCCGTTGGTGGCCACGTGGGTCACCCATTTGGCTTCCATCAAGGGGATGATCACGGTCGAAAGACCGTTCTTGATCGTATGCGCGCCAGTCGCCAGGATGACCGGCTTGCCGGCGCCGCGAGCGGCGCGGATCCGCTCCGCGGCTTCGTGGATCGTCTCGCGGGCCGCGCCCGAGATGTTCTTCGGCTCCGCCGTCAACGGCACGTGGTCGGTTTCGATGCGCAGTTTGTTCATGGGCCGGCGGGCCAGCGGTTCCATAATGAGCTTGAAGCGATCGAGCATGGGGTACGGCATGGAGATCATCCCTTTCGCGCTAAGCAGGACGATCCGGCGGACCGCCCCACGTGCGGGGCGCCCGTGGTACCACGAACGTCTCGTTCGTGGTTCATTTCCGGCACGGGCAACTATTATAGGTGCTTGAGGCCAACCTGCCTTGACTAAAGCGCACTGCCTCTTTAGCGTCATGCCGGCGCTTGAAAGGCACCTCGAAATGGCGAACGCGTACGAAGGCGACTTCCGGCGTCGTGTCGAAAGCATCGGTCCCACCCGATTCCTGCCGGGCACCTCCATCGAGATCGTCCGCGAGGTCCGTCTGGCGCAGCCGCCGAGGTTCGTGCTTCTGGATTTCGACGGCACGCTGAGTCTGGTGCGCGAAGGCTGGCAGTCCATCATGATCCCGATGATGGTGGAGCTGCTTCAGGAGACCAGGTCCGGCGAGACAACCGAAGCGCTGACCAGAACGGTGCAGGACTTCGTCTACGAGCTGACCGGCAAGCAGACCGTCTACCAGATGATCCGCCTGGCGGAGGAAATCGGGAAGCGAGGCGGCCGGGCGCGGGACCCGCTCGAGTACAAGAAGATGTACCACGACCGGCTCATGGCGCGGATTCACGATCGTAGAGAGGCGCTGCGCAACGGCACGGCTGACCCGGAGTCCATGCTGGTGCCGGGGACGCTTTCGATGCTGCGGGAGCTGCAAACACGGGGCGTGAGGATGTTCCTGGCCAGCGGCACCGATGAACGGTACGTGCTCGAAGAGGCGCGGCTGCTCACGCTCGATCCGTTCTTCGGCCGGCACATGTACGGCGCGCTGGACGACCACACGTCGTTCAGCAAGCAGATGGTGATTGACCGGATCCTCAGGGAGAACAGCGTTCCCGGCGCGTCGCTGCTCGGCTTCGGCG
Source organism: Planctomycetota bacterium (assembly GCA_026692735.1). Taxonomy (GTDB): domain Bacteria; phylum Planctomycetota; class SZUA-567; order H5-PLA8; family H5-PLA8; genus JAPLOD01. The sequence continues at coordinate 8,611 of JAPLOD010000863.1, forward strand.
ACGGCTTTGTGGAGATTGACAATGTGAAATCGTCCGGCGGGATCGCGGTCGGCGTTGCCACCGACGAGACGCAGCGCAGCGGGCGGCCGGACGAATGGAAACGCGATCGTCTGATCGGGGTTGGCGCCGATGTGATCGTGCCGGACTTCCGCGAATCGTCGCGGCTGATCGGCTACATCTGGGAAGGCGCTTGACGGAATGCAAAATGCAGAATGAAGATTGAGCGTCGCCAATGTTGCATTTTGAGTTTTGAGTTTTGAATTGTGAGGTGCGGGCATGACCCCCAAACGGCTCGATGAGCTGCTGGACCGGTTCGGCCGCTGCCGGATCGCGGTCATCGGCGACTTCTTCCTGGACAAATACTATGACGTCGCCCCGGCGCTCGCGGAGATCAGCGTTGAGACCGGCAAGACGGCGCACCAGGTTGTCGGCGTGCGCCACAGTCCCGGAGCGGCGGGGACGGTCGTGAACAACTTGGCGGCGCTGCGGCCCGGAAAACTCCATGCGCTGGGTTTCATTGGAGACGACGGGGATGGCCTGGATCTGGCCCGGGACCTGGAGGCCATACGCTGCGATACGACATACCTTATCCGCGCGGCCGACCGTGTGACGCCGGTGTACCTGAAGCCGCGCGACATGCACAACCCGGGCCTGGCAGGGGAGCACTCACGGTACGACATCAAGAACCGGACCAAGACGCCGCGCGCGCTCGAGAACAAGGTCATCGGAACGCTCGATGCAGTCCTGCCGGCAGTGGACGCTGTCATCATCGCCGATCAGGTGGGGGCCGATGATCGCGGCGCGGTCACGAGCCGCGTGCGGGCGGCGCTCTCAGAGAGGGCCAGGGAGCACCCGCGCGTGGTCTTCTTCGCGGACAGCCGAGCGCACATCCACTTCTTCCGGAACGTCATTATCAAACCCAATCAATTCGAGGCGGTGCGGAAGGCGAATCCGATGCCTGGCGAAAAAGTCTCAGAGGAGCAACTGCGCAAGGCCGTAGTCATGCTGCGCAAGAAAGCCCGCGCGGGGGTGGTGATCACCCGTGGCGCAAAGGGCATGATGGTCAGCGACCCCGACGTAACGTTCGTCCGGGGCGTGCGGCTGCAGGGCCCGCTGGATCCGACCGGCGCCGGCGATTCGGCGACCGCGGGCTGCGTGCTGGCGCTGGCCGCCGGCGCAACTCTGCCGGAAGCGGCGTTGGTCGGGATCCTCGTCTCGTCAATCACGGTCCAGCAACTGGCGACGACCGGAACGGCAACCCGGCAGCAGGTGCGCGAGCGACTCAAGCTATGGATCGCGCAAGGAGGATCCGAGCCGCGCGCGTAAGCAAGCGGAGTACCCAGACCGCTCCCTCACGGTCGCGGCTCAGAATTCAGAATTCCTGGGCCGCACGTCACAGTTGAGGTCCAACTGGCTTGTGCGCTATCGCCCCAGCACGAACGGACAGGAGCGCGTCGGGTCGGCGAACATGCGTCCGACGGGCCAGTCAACCTGGTAATCCTGGCAGCGCCCAAAGGCGGAAAGGCCATCGAGGGCCACGGCGATTCGCACGAGCTCGCCCCCGGTACCGGCGAGCGGAAGGATCTCGCCGCCCTTGCGCCCGGCGATGCCGCCGACGAGTTTCACCTCCTCGAACGGCAGCCTGACCATCAAGGCGTAGCCAGGCTTCCCATCGAACGGCACGCCCGTGATCGCGGCCAGACGCCGGCCAAGAGGATGCGTAGCGAGATCGGCCAGCTTCGCGCCCCAAATGCTCTCGCGCGGCAGCGCGTAGTTGGCGGCCCAGTCCTTGCCTTCGCGATTGTGCTGGCGCCACTTGTAGGCGGCGGGCGTGCCGTCTTTCAGGAAACCAAAGCCGACCTGCTCCTCTTCGACCCAGAGTTCGATGCCGTCATAGCGCCACAGGTCCGCGCCGGCCGGGGCATCGAAATGGGGTGTGTCGTCGGCGACAACAAAGGCCAGGTAGAAGGCTTGCCCGTCATGGGCGATTCCGCCGAGCAGCGTGCCGGCGCGGAAGGTCTGCATGAGATCGCCCGGCATAGTCCGCTTGAAGCCTACGCTGCACGGCAAGGAAACCACCTGCGTCGGCACGCCGGCCTTCTCCCAGGCGGCCCAATCGCCGTCGAGCTTCAACGGCGCGACCTTGGGAATGCTGACCACGCGCGAGACGTGCTGGCCCTCAGCGCGGTCAAAGAGCGGCGGCTGGCCGGGCGTTCCGCCGCCATCCCACGTGACGGTGGCGGTCTTGCGCTGGAGGGTCTCGGCGCCGTCGAGGCGGCAGCGCCCGAAGCGGCCAATCGCGTCGTCTTCTACGTAGGCGCCGACCTTGCCGTCGGGCCGCACGTACCCGTGAACTCCGTAGCGCATATCCACGAAGCCGAAGGCGTAACCAACGGACCAACCCCAGTTCCCGGTCGTGACGTGCAGGCCGTCGGGATTGTAGACGTCCATCTGGCCGCCGAAGCTCTTCGCGGCGAGGACCCACGCGGCCTTGCCGTCGTTCACCGTGCTGATGGACATGTAGTTGCCGCCGGTGCTGAGCGAGAACCAGAGCTGCTTGCCGTCGGGAGCGGAGCGGCCGATACCGGTGCCATCCGCGCCCCAGCCGGGCACCATCTTGTTGTAGAGGTTCGTGACGGCCAGATAGTAGATGTCGCCTGTCAGGCGGTCGCAGGAGAGCGCCTCGATGTGTTTCATCCCCCGCGGCGACGGGTCCTTCTCCAGGCCGATGACTTCGGGTTTGTCGAAGTCGAACGTGGGGTTGTTCTGCGGGTCGAGCCCCTTGAACTTGATGCGGTTGAAGAGCAGGGAATAGTTCTTCGGCCCGGAGACGATGTCGCCGTCTTTCGTGAATGAGAATGTGGCATAGGCCCAGCCGCCGATGGAAGAGGGCTTCGCCAGCAGCGCCTGACGCGGTTTGAGCGGATCGGTGACATCAAGCATGCGCACCGTGCCGTTGCCCGTGTTGTGATAAACGATGAACGGCCGCCCGCCGAGGACCACGGCGCCGTTCGGTGAGCCAAAGCTCAGGCTTGTCGGCTTGCCGTCTTTGCCCGGCGGCCCCTGGCCCTGCGGCTCTTCCACCAGCCAGGTCCAGGCGCCGGTCTTCGGGTGCACGCGGAAGACGCCGAGATAGCAGTAGACGTACTCGGGCTGCGTCGGGTGCACGACGGCCGTGTCCATGAAGTTGCTCAGCAATTCGAAGCTGGTCTTCGCGGTCTCCGGCCACAGCGCCCGCACGCGCGCCCCTTCTGTCACCAGCAGGCGGCCATCCGGGAGGAAGGCGGCGCGGCGCGGGTCGCGGAACAGGTCCGCGCTCACCGGCACAAACTCGCCCGGCGCGCGCGCCTGGCCCAGCGTGCGCACGACCTTGCCGCTTGCGGCGTCGTGGAGCGCGATCTTCGCGGCTTTGCGATCCACGGCGGCGAGCCGCGGGGCACGGCCTTCCAGGCCGTGCGCCGGTTCCGAACCAGCCGCCAGATACTGCGGCGTCTGCAGGCCCGTCGCGTAGCGTTTGTCCACCTGCCCGTCCGGCGTGAGGGAGACGACGTCCGTGCCGGCCAGCGCCCACAGCGTTCCCTGGTCGTCGCGCGCCACGTCCGCGATACCGGGCAGCGGCCAGTCGGCGGTCTTCTTCCCCGTGGCCAGGCTTATGACGCGGACGAGATTGAGCGAGGGGACGGCAACGTACACGGCATCTTTGACCACGGTAAGGCCGGCGGCCTTCGCGTCCTTCTCTTCCGGCGCAAAGATAGGGTAGCTCTCGGCGCCTGACGCCATCATCGCGCGCTCGCCCGGCGGCGCGAGGCGGACGATCTTCGCATTCGCGCCCTCGCCCAAACCGCCAATGAGGTCCTCGCCCGAAGGCGCGATGGCCCAGAAGCCGCCTTCGGTGAAAGAACTGGCGAAGACAGACTGGCCTGATGCCGCGTAGCAGCGCAGGGCGTAGCCGGCCTCGTCGTACACGGCGGTGATGGCGAAGCGGCCGTCGGGAAACACTGCGACGCAGTCGGCCTGGTCGCAGTTCCAGATGCCCTTGGCGTTGCCGTTGTCGCCGATGGAGCCTTCGTCCACCAGCCGGACGTCGTGAGCGATGCTGCGGACCTCATACGTGCCCTGGCCCGCGGGTTGCCCAAGGTCGTCGAGGCCGTTCCACCACAGTTGGCGGACGCCCGCGGCGTCCGCGAGGAGCGTACGAACGAGCGTGCCATCGGGGCGGTACAACGCGGCGCTTTGGCGCACCGCCGGGAAGGCCAGCGGGACATCGAGAGACTTCCACGAACCGCTCGGCTGCGGGTCCGGGTAATCCCAGGCCCCAGCACATACCGCTCCGTCACGCACGCGGAACGGTCTGCCGCCGCGGTCGAGTTGCATGGGCGGCGTGAGCGGTTCGCCGGCGTTCATGCCCGGCAGGCCGCCGCCCCACCCGACAGCCGGGGCGATGTGGAAGTCGTTGGCGTCCGGATCCACGAAGGACGGCGTGATGTACACGCTGTGGCGTTCCTGGCCGGAGAGCGCGAACCATTCGTAGATATTGTAGACCGCAGGCGCGTTGCCCCACGGCCCGGTAGGACCTTGCAGCGCGTTGTGATCGCTGGTCCACGCCGGACCGGAGAGAGCATCGGCGACATAGTGGCTGTTGTTGGCGGCCAAGAGACTGTTGCGGATGCGGCCCGCGCCGCACGACAGGACCATCACGCCGGCGGAGGTGGAGGCGGCAACGGTGATATGTGCGATGCGCGAGTCCACACAACCGGACAGGAACAGGCCAAGCGTGCAGCGGGCGAAGACGCAGCTTTCCACGCGCAGGCCTTCAACACCGTCAGCGATGAGCCCTCGCGTGGCCCCTTCGAAGCTGCAGCGCTCGACGATGACGTCGCGGCACTTCTCCAGTTTGATGCCCTGGCCTGCGCCGCGGACAGTGACGCCGGAGACGGTCAGATGCTGGAAGCGACAGAAGTGCAGGACAGGATCGGTGGCGTTGATGGGTTCGAGGATGACCGGACCCGGAGCGTCGCCGGTGAGCTTGCCGCTTTCGTCGCCGGAGACGTTCATGCGGGAACCGTCCGCGCTGAAGCGGTCGGCGAAGAAAGCCGTCCCCTTGTACGTTCCGGGGCCGATGACGAGCGAATCGCCGTTGTCGAGGACCTGCGCGGCCAGAAGCACGTTGCGGAAGGCCGAGTCAGGGGTCTTCCCGTCGTTCTGGTCGCTGCCCTTTTCACGGACGAAATATGTCTGGGCGGAAAGGCTGGCGCACACGAAGGCGAGCGCGACGACTGTTCTGCAGTTCGCGGGTTGCATCGCGGTATTCTCCATGCTTGACTGTGGAGCATTGTACCCGTCTCGGCGCACCGCGCAATCCAGGAGGATTGCGCCACATCGCGCACGGCGCTTTGGTTTGACCACGGACGCGGCGGTTCGTAGGATGAGTTCCGTAGGACATTGTGCCAAATTGTCCGTCCCGGAGGACTCATGGCGAGAGCTACTTCTGTTCGACAATTTGGCAAGATGTCGAACACCGCGGCGCGCAAAGCTGATCACCTCCGAATCGCCCTGAACGAAGACGTGGGTTCATCTCTGAGCACAGGGCTGGAGCAGTACCGTTTCATCCCGCAGGCTCTGCCCGAGCTGGACCTGGGCGCCGTCAGTACCGGCGTGGTGTTTCTGGGCAAGAGGCTGGTCGCGCCGTTGCTTATCTCGTCCATGACCGGCGGCACGGCGGGCGCGCGGACTCTCAACCGCCGGCTGGCGGCGGCGGCACAGGCGGCGGGAATCGCCATGGCGGTCGGCTCACAACGCGCCGCACTGGAGGACCCGAAGCTTGCCCGCACGTTCCAGGTGCGCGACGTGGCGCCGGATATCCTGCTGCTGGCCAACCTCGGTGCCGTGCAGTTGAACTATGGCTTCGGGGTTGACGAATGCCGCCGGGCCGTGGACATGATCGGCGCGGACGCGCTGATCCTGCATCTGAACCCGTTGCATGAAGCCATTCAGGCCGGCGGCAACACGAATTTCGCGGGGCTGCTCCGGAAGATCGCGAAGGTGTGCCGCGCGCTGAAGGCGCCGGTGGTCGCAAAGGAAGTCGGGGGGGGGCTATCGGAACGAGCGGCGCGCCAACTGGCTGAAGCGGGCGTCGCGGCCCTCGATGTGGCCGGCGCCGGCGGCACGTCCTGGTCGCAGGTCGAGATGCACCGCCTGCGGACGGCCTCGCAGAAACGAGTGGCGGCGACGTTCGCGGATTGGGGGTTGCCCACTGCCGAGTCCCTGCAGCAAGCGCACCGGGCGGCACCGAATCTGCCGTTGATCGCGTCGGGCGGCCTGCGGAACGGCGTGGAAGTGGCCAAGTGCCTGGCGCTGGGCGCGAGCCTCTGCGGGCTGGCTGGTCGCTTCCTCAGAGCCGCCGTGGTCTCGCGCTTCTTCCTTGACGAGACGATTGCCGAGCTGACGCGCGAGCTGCGAATTGCGATGTTCGCGGCCGGCGCGGGAACCATCGCTCAACTGCAAGAATTAGAAATGCAAAATTGAAAATGCAAATTGGCTGGTTGCATTTTTCATTGTTCATTTTGCATGTTTCATTCCGTGCAGTGCCATGGCTGTCGCGACGTAGACCAACAGGACTGACACGGTCGTCGTGCCCGCGGCATTGATCACATCGCTGAGGCGCTGGCCGACCACCTCGCCGGAGAACACCACGCCGCTCAAGCCAAGCACGAGGAGGCCGATCCAGGCCCAGCGTCGGGCCGCTCCGGTGAGCTTGTCCTGTTGCAGCAGGGCGATCAGCGCCACCACAGGGATGAGGAGCACCACCAGGTGCGCTTTGCGCGTGAGCGGCGAGATCAGCACCATGGCAGTGGTCACCAGTCCCAGCGAGAGGATCAGAGGGAGACGTTCCTGGCACGTCCAGCGCGGTGCGGTCAGCAGGATCGTCACGACCAACAGGCACAGGGAGAGGACATCGGCCACGCGCGCGGCTTGCTGCATGGTCAGGTTGGCGATGTTGACCGTGCGGTCTTCAGAGGCGTCGCGACGGTTGAGAGCCACGGAGGGACTGAGCAGCTTCTGCGTCGTCCCGCGCAGGCTGACGCCGACAGCCCGGTCCTTGTAGCTCTGCTTCAGCCGATGGCGCCAGCCGACCACAACCGAGTCGGGGCTGGCGGCGTCCACGTCCTTGTTGTCCGTAAGCGCGCCGGACGCGTGGCGCGTGAAGGCGCTCAGCAACTCGAAGTTCCGCGCAACGCCCAGCACGCTGCCCGGCACGAGCACGAGGAACAGCACCAGCCCCAGCGCGCCACCGACGAGCGCCCATCCCCGCCTGCTCCACAGCAGGTACAGGCCGAACAGCCCCGGTGTGACCTTGAAGGCCGTGGCCAGTGCAACCACTATTCCCGCCCAGAAACCGCGGCTGCGGACAAGGAGGCAGAGCGCCACTACAATCAGGAAGAGAATGTACATGTTGGCATTGCCGAGGCGCATGTTGGAGCTCAGGAAACGGCCGCACACGAGCACCGCCAACACGAGGCCTGTGTCGGGATGCCGCCACACCCGCCAACTGCAGCAGCGGCACCAGAGTCCGCGATGAGTGACGAGTGCCGGCTCCGTTGTGCCAGGCGAAGCGGCGGGGTCAGGCCACAGGAGCGTCCGCAGCAGCCACAGCGATGCGAACAGCATCACGATGTTCAGCACCCAGAAGGCGGCGAGGGCGCCGTTATGCGGCAGCAGGGACAGGAGCGTCATGGGGAACACGGCAAACATCGGCGGGTAGATGAACGGCCGTCCCGGCGTGGACGAGAGCCGGTAGTCGAAGATGTTCTCGCCGCGGCGGGCGAGTTCGCCGGCCGAATAGGAGGCGGTGAAATCGGTGCCGTCTTTGCCCTTCGCCGGGTCCCACCAGCCGTCGCGCATGCACTGGCGGAAGTGCACCGCCAGGACAACCATGACGACCACCCAGAAAAGGCAGCGCGGCCAGCGGGAGCGTGGGGACGGCACAGGCAACGCCTGATCCTGACCGGGCGGCATCAATAGGTCCACCAGATGCGGGCCAGGGCCAGGAGCACGCGCGGACCATCCTTCAAACCGAGATGCGACTGGCCGATCTCATGCCATGTCTGCAAGGGCGATTCGTAGATACAGCGTTCCAGCGGCGGCAGGAGAGCTTTCCGCGCGGCCTGCTGGTAGCGGGCCAGGATCTCCACGTCGAAAAGCCAGCGGGAGATGAACGGTTCGGCGAAGGCCTGTTCCCAGGCATGGTCGCAACGGAACAGCTTGGCGCCGCACTGCGTGTCGTACACGGGGAGGCCAAGGATGAGAGAGATGATCGTTGCCAGGCAGCGTCCGACGTAATGGCGCGAGGCGCGGCGCTCGACCTGCCGTCCCAGCAGCCGCACGCGGGAGCCCATCACCAGGCGCAACTCGGGCCGCTGCTTGAGCAAGGCGATGAACTCGGGCACAGTGTCCAGCGGCGTCGCCAGATCGGCGTCCCAGAACCCCGCGAAGGCGGGCTTGTGCTCGCGAGCGGCGAGCATGCCCTGGCGCACGGCTTCCGCCTTGCCCTGGTTGCGCTCGAGCGACAGGGCGAAGCATGACTTGGGGCGCGCGGCAGCGACCTGCTGCAGCAGGTCGCGAGTCTGGTCGCGGCTGCCATCGTTCACCAGCAGGAAACCGCAGTCCGGATGCCGGTCCACGAAATCAATGAAGAGGGGAGGCTGGAAACGGCGGGCCTCGTTATAGCAGGGCACAATCAGTATCGTCTCAAGCATCTTCGTTGCGCCGCAGGATAGCCAGCAAGCTGACGCCTCTCGTATAACCCTTTTGGCGCCGCCCGGCAAGCAGTTGGTCGAGGACGCGGCCTTCGCCGGCAAAGACCCGCTCCAGGAAACTGTTCACCCAGCCGGGCGGCAGGAACAGATCGGCGCCGGCCTCGCCACTGGGGCGCCGCCGCAGGACGTTGACGGCGCGTACCAGTCTGATCACCGGGTAGAAGCGGCTGTTGAAATAGGAGACGAGGACGGGCGTCACGGGAAGGCCGCTGCAGAGGCGCGCCAGCGTCTGCTGCTCATAGCGCCGGAAATGTCCGTAGCTCTCGTCCTGGGGACTCCACAGCCGCATGTCCGCCGGCACCGTGATGACCAAGTACGTACCTCCCGCCATGGGCGGCACGAGCTTTTCGAGGAAGGCGGCGTCATCTTCGAGGTGTTCGAGGACGTCAAGGAGGAGCACGACGCGGACGCGCGCCCAGAGGTCCATCACGTCCTCGGGCGCGCGGCCCAGGCGGAACTCGACGTTCGGAAAGCGCCGCCGCGCGTGGGCAATGGCCACTTCGGAGGGATCCACGCCGCAACAACGGTACTCTTCCGCGAACATCGAGAGGGCGCCGCCGGTGCCGCAGCCGACTTCGAGCACCAACTGGTCAGGCCCCGGTGGGACCAGCTTGTGCACGAGCTGAAGGATGATCCGGCCACGGGCACGGAACCACCAGTGCTGAGTGTCCAGTTGCGCGTGAAGCTCGAACGTCGCCGTCTGCATGAGACCTCGAAGCAGGACCGGGCTAGACTGTGGCCAGCGCCACGGCCTGTTTCAGGCCCTGCAGCGGGTCGCGCGTCGGGATGAACTCGTGGCCCACATACCCGGCGTACTTCACGTCAGCCAACGTCTGGAAGATGGGGCGGTAGTTGATCTCCTGTTTGTCGTCCAGTTCGTTGCGCCCGGGAACGCCGGCCGTGTGGACGTGGCCGATGTACTCCGCGTATTGCTTGATCCGCGTGATGACGTCGCCGTCCATGATCTGGACGTGGTAGACGTCGAAGAGAACCTTCATGCGCGGCGAGCCGACTTTCTTGATGATGTCAATGCAGTAATCCATGTGGTCGCCCTGGTAGCCGGGGTGGCCCTGCATTTCCTTGTCCACGCGGCTGTTGAGCATCTCGATGACGAGGTTGATCTTCTTCTCCTCGCAGTAGCCGATGACCTTCTTGAGGCCGTCAACAGTGTTCTTGGCCCCCACGTCGTCGGGGATGCCTTCGCGGAAGCCGGTGAAGGTGATGACGCTCGGGCAGCACCCGGCCGCGACGCAGGCGTCAACCATCTCCTTGATTTTGGCGACGCACATGTCGTGGTTCGCCGGGGTGTTGAAGCCCTTGACGAAGCCGTGGCTGTTGGAGATGGCACAGACGAGACCGTACTTCTTGAGCGTTGGCCAGTCCTTGGGATCGCACAGCTCGACGCTCACGCAGCCGAGGTCCTTCGCGACCTGGCACAAGGCGTCCATCTTCCAGTACTTTTCCAAGCACCAGGGGACGAGGGACTGCTTCAGGCGTCCGCGAGAGGCGTTGGGCGCTGCGGCCTTGTCCTCGTCCTTGCAGGCGGGAAGCATCGCGGCGGCGGCAACGGCGGCGCCACCACAGAGCAGGCCCCGGCGGCTCACGTGACGGTTTTCACTCGACAGCATCTTCATGGCGTTATCCTCCAGTGGCGCAGAGCGCGGTGGCACGGTTTCGACGGAGACTTGTGAGACTCAGCACACGGGATAGTTTAGACGCGATGGGGAATATGTCAAAAATGGAATGACGGAGGAGGCGGTTATCGCGTGTTTCACAGGGAGCCGGTGTACGGTAGTGTGGCGCAGGCAACGGGCACAGGAAAGGAGCTGGCATAATGAAGAGCCTTCTTCGCCTCAGCATGGCCGCTGGCATGGTACTGCTGGCCTTAGGCTGCGGGCAGAACGCGGGCGCGCAAGCCAAGCTGGAGACGCGAACGCTGTCCAACGGCATCCGTGTCGTGGTCGTGCATTTCCCCAACAGCAAGAACGCCTCGCTGCTGACGTTCCTGCCGATGAGTCTGACGAGCGATGGGCCCGGGCAGGCGCAGTGGTCGCACCTGGTCGAGCACCTCGTGATCCGCTCGACGGTCCCCGACGACCTGCGCCAGGCCAACGCCGAGACCGCGCCCGA
>JAPLOD010000864.1 GCA_026692735.1 Planctomycetota bacterium
GCGGGCGCGGGGGCCTCGGGCGTGCTGGTTGGGAGGGACGCAAGCCACTTCCGGATGCGAGGCGCGTCGGTGTCATCGGGGTTGAGCTCGAGATACCGCGCGTAAACCTCTGCCGCCTCAGTGTGGCGCGAGAGCCTGCGCAGGACAAAGCCGAGGTTGTTATGCGGGTCGGCGTACAAAGGGTCGAGGCGGATGGCTGTCTGCAGGGCCGCGACGGCTTCCTCATAACGTTCGAGGTCTATCAGAACCATCCCCATCTCGTTGTAGGCCGGGGCGAACGATGGATCTGCCGCCACCGCGTCCTGGTAACAGGCCAGCGCCTGTTCGTACTCTCTGCGCTCCTCAAGATCCAGGCCCTTCAGGCGCATGGTCTCAGCGCGTGCCCGGCTCTCAGCGGCGGGGAAAGGGGGTTGGGTGTGCGGGGGCTGGTCCATCTCACTCGTCACTCTTCGTTCGTCGCCGTGACCCGTCACTCGTCACTCGATGGTACTCGCCGGACATCTGAGAGTCTACCTTGTTCCAAGACAGTAAGCCCCGTCCGAATGCCTGCTTCTGTTTTCAGCGCTGCGAAGGGGCCGACGGTGGTGTAAACCTACTGGAGACGGTTCAAACATATCTCTCTTCGGCCATGTGCGGGGTGGAGGAGCCCTATGAAGAAGACAATCATCCTGGCCATTCTGGTGATGGCGGGGGGCGGGTACTACCTGTACACCGAGTTTGCGAACCCGTACGGCGTTGAGCCCGGGCATCCACTGGGGAAGATGGAGAAGATGGACCAGACCCTTCAGAAGCTGGGCCTGCAGGAACTCTCCGCGAAGGACTACGCCGCGCAGTTGGCGTATCTTCCGCAGGAGGAGCAGGAACTGCGGGACAAGGGAGTTGTGTCCGTGGTCCATACGTACGGCTACGCCGATGAGGTCGAGCGGCGCAAAACAGGCGATGTGCTCAAGATCATGCTCGACAAAAGCGGCAAGGTGCGCGCCGTGGCAGCGAAGTTCATGTTCAATTCCGAGAACATGCGGCAGACCTACGTGTCGGCCATGATGCTGCGGATGTGGACCACGCACTCCGGCTCGGACATGCCTGCGTTCATCGGATATGCCGGGGGGGATCGCATCGGGACGTTCGCCACCGGCGAGGTCGAGGGCAAGTGGTATAAGCTCGGGGCGCGCGATCGGACGGACGAGATGATCGTGTGGGTGAAGTAGTATGTCCTGAAACGTGAGGAATGAAGCGTGAACAATGAGACGTGAAACGTGAAGGGCAGGCGCGATCACGTTTCACGTGTCATCGTTCATAGTTCGTTGTTAGAACGCCTGCATGGTCTCGAGTTGCTTGTAGCGGTAGTAGACTTCCAGGCACAAGCAGGCCAACGCCGTCTGGCCCACGCGGCCCCATTCGCCGGAGAACTCACCGACGGGGTTCCAACTGCCGCGGTCGTCGCCCTGCTTGCACTGGTTGTTGACCAGCGCGTCCATGAGGCCCTTGTTCCAGCGCGCCCAGACATCGCCGCCCTGCTGGAAGAGGCACAGCGAGCCATAATACCAGTAGTACAGATCCACCGACTCGCCGTTGGCGCCCCAGGCCGGCACGCCGCCCTTGTTCACGAACCACTCGACGCTGGACTGCAGTTCCTCTTTCTTCCAGCCCAGGAACTGGCGGGCCAGGTTGCCGATCGCGCCCAGGCGATGCGCCGTGTGAGCGTGCTCGTTATCCGGCATGTACCCGTAGCGCGATACCGGCCCGTAGCCGCTGCCGGAGCCGGCGTCTTTCCTCTCGACCGAATCGAGGAACTTGATGGCCCCGCCGAAGGCCGCCGAGTTGACGTTGAGCTTGGCGACCTTCGCCGACTTGAGGGCCATGACGAACCAGCCTGTGACGGACAGGTCCCCGGCGGACTTGGGCGCGTAACGCCAGCCGCCCCGCTCGGAGCCTTCGCCCTGCTGGTGTTTCTCAGTGCAGTAGTCAACCGCCTTCTGCGCCGCGTTCCGGGTGTCAGTGATGCCTGGCGCCATTGCCGCGGCCTCGACCAGCGCCAGCGTGGCGATGGCGCAGGGATAACCTTTGGCGCGATGGCCAGCCTGGTCATCCGAGGTGTCCCAGATCATGCCGTCGGCGTCTTGCTTGCTCTTGAGCCACGCCACGGCGCGCTGGACGTTGCCTTTGTACGCGCCGACTCGCTCCGAATGGCCGGCGCCGAGGAAGGCAAGCAACGCGAAGCCGGTGCAGGCGGTATCGGTCTTGACGCCGGCACCATACTTCGGCGAATCCCAGTGGCCATCGGCTTCCTGATGGTAGGCGAGCCAATGGAGCGACATATCCACGCTTTCTTCTGTCTTGTAGGTGCCGCAGTGCCGCTTGACCATCCATCTGCGGCCGCCGCCGGTGCGATTGCCGAAGCTGCCCTGGCCGGGGCCGTTGTCGAGGCCGGTGCCCGTACCGTTGCCGCCGCCCCAGCCGCCGCCGCTGCCGGGGCTGGGATTGCCGCCGACGCCGACGAGGTCCTCCATGTTGGTGCCGCCGAGGCCGCCGCCTCCGGCCGCATCGTCAACGCCGTACTTGCTGTAGAAAATATGGGAGTCCTCGCGGCCGAACGCGCTGTTCGTGTTGGGGCGATCGGGGTTGACTGTTTCGAAATGGTCGCCGAGTTCCGCCTTGGCGAGGATGTCCGGCGGCACGAGGACCTCTACCGATTCGCGAGAGGTGGGGTCGGTGGGCGGGATCTCCCACTTGGACGGCAGGGCCGCCGCGGGGTTGGTCTTGTCCGTCTTTTCAGGCGGGAGCGCGGCCAGCTCCTTGGGCCGCACCAGCTCGGTTATCGTTATCTCGGCCGGTGCTTCGTCTCCAATGTTGATGGACAGGGACATGAGCCCGGCCAGTGTGATGATCAGTGCATGAAAGAGGATGGACACAATCCACCACGGTGTCTGCGAGGTGATGGAATACAGGAAGACCTGGTTCTCCTCCGGCTGCTGCGCTTCCTGTTCCTGGACCTCGGCTTCATCGAGTGTGTTCTCAGCCCGTGCCATGACAAGACCTCCTCCCGGGCCTGCGCCGGCTCAACGCCGCGCTGCAGGCCTCACAGCCCCCACTTCCAACCCGGTCTTAGTTTCTTACGTGCCGCATACGTCTTCTGACTAGACAACGAACGCGCCTTTGTTTTCCTGCAAAGATTTTTCGCGGTGCGTGCCACACGTATGTCAGGCGAGCGGTCCCGGCGCCTCACGGGCAAGATGCCCGTGCCACGAACGAGACGTTCGTGGTACCACGGGCGTCCCGCCCGTGGAAATGGGCAAGATGCCTTTGCCATGGCGCACGTGGGCTTTCAGTCGTTCGTTGCGCGGAAGATGCCGAAGCAGCTCGTGAACCCGTGCACGTAGGTCGTCCCGGCGACCTGGCCGATCTCGCCGTTGCAGAAGATGCCTGCCAGCGGGACATCGCCGAGATGAGCGCGGAACGCGCTGGAATCGTGGTCGGGCCGGCCGTAGAGGTGTTTGCCGCGGCCCAGGCATGAGAACAGCAGCGCGCCGCGCGGCGGAGGCGGCAGGGAAACGCCCACGCCTGCGTCGAGGTAGCCGGACGCATAACAGCGCAGCGCCATGGCCAGGTCCTCGCTCGCCGCCGCGGCATCGCGTATGTGGAACTGGACCGTCTGGCCTTCGCGCAGCAGCGCGCTCATCACCAGCGCGCCGTGCTTGGTGTCCATGCCGATGGGCGTGCGGATCAGGAAGTCACCCGGTCCCGGCGGGCCTTCCTTGAAGGCGTCCATCACCAGCCCCAACTGCAGCGCCGTGGGTATCTGCCGGAGCAACAGGCGATCGTGGGAGCCGGCCGCCTCAAACTGCTCTCGGAGCGTCTCGAGCGCGGGTCGCCGGTTCAGCTCAAACAGCACGTTGCGGGCGCACTTGGTGATGGAGAGCGGTTCCCCGAAGGGCCGGCAGCCTTGAGCCACGACCGTCTCGATCCGCACGTTGCCGCTCAACGCCAGACCGACGGCGCCGCTGCGGTGGAGGCGCTGATCCAGGAAGAGCGCGCTCTGCCCCGGACGGCGCACGCCGCTGGCCAGGCCGCCGATCTTGACGGAACGCGGATAGGCGAAATCCAAGCCGGCGAGCATCTCATCGGCGCGAATAGAGAGCGGGTCCGCGAGGATGATGAACTGCGGGGAGGTGCCGGCCTCCACGCCAACCGCTGCTTCCCAGCGGCGCGGGCTGCTGTCGGCGTCGGGCAGCGCGTTGTCTTCGAGGCGGAAGGGCGTCAGCGTGACGTCGGGCAGGATGGCGCCGGCCACGGCGATGGCGGGCACCTCCTCGGCTTCATGCTCGCCGCCGACAACGCCGTTGCCGGAGCAGCCCAGCAGGTGGTGGGGGCCAAGCTGCTTCAACACGGTCGTGGCGATGGCATGGTAGTGCTGAGCGTGGTGCGGGGAGACGAAGAGGAAGACGGCGTCCGGCCGGCGACTGCCGAGCCTGGGTTTGAGCTGCGTGATGGCCTCCGCAACGGCTGACGCCGTGTCGGTCTCGAGGCTTAGCACAGACGCCCATTTCATCGTCACTGCCGCGCTCATGGCCGTTCTGTTTTAGCCCCTTACCGTCACCAGCCGACATTGGTATAATCGCCGCTGGTTGGGAAGAAAGCAAACGAGAGAAAGAAACCGCAGATGAACGCGGATGAACGCATGTCTGCCTCACCACTGGACGGTGCTGGCGCCGTTCGTCTCCTGCCGCTGCGCATGACATGCGTGCTGGCGGCGACGGCGCTCGTGCAGGCGTCCGTGGCCACGTGGGCGCTGGGGCCGGGGCTGTTGAAGCTGCCTCTGGCCGGCGTCGTTTCCGCGGGGACCGTGCCGCTGCTCTTGGGCGGGGTGGCAATGGTGCTGGCGGTGTTCACGGCACCGCTGTTGCTGGGGGCGTCGGACCCTGGCTGGGACACCGCGCGCTGGACGCTGGCCCGCGCCAGCGTTGCTGCGGCGTGGCAGGCTGCCGTGTTGGGGTTCATGTTGTTGGCGGTTTCGCGGCTGACGCCTGTGGACTCGCGCGGAATCCTGCTGGCGTGTACATGGCTTGGCCTGTGCGCGCTGATGAGTATCCTGCTGGCGCGGCTTGCGCCGTGGGCCTTCGCCGGCGTCATGTTCTTCTGGGCGTGTGCCGTGCCGGTATGCTGTTACATGGTGGCAGAGCTGTTTCTGGCCGGTCCCGGGGGGAATGTTGGCTGGAGCCAGGCCACCGGACCACATGTGCAGGGGTTGCGTGCTACCGTGCATTGGGGTCTGGGCCTCTCGCCAGGCACCTCGTTGGCCGGTGCATTGACGGGGGTCCTGCCAGACGGAACCGAATACGCGGCTGGGGTGCCGTTTATGCTCATGTGCATGATAGGCGGGCTCCTCGGCTGGGGCGTGGTACGGCGGTGTTCGCGCGAGGCCGGAGGGGCGTTAGGTCGGGCGTTGGCATAACGCGGATTGACAATTGAGGGCATTCAGGCAGCATTTGACAGGGCTGAGCGTCACACAAACGAGCGAAAGGCCCCTGCGGACAAGAGCCCGGCGTGAGCACACTTCCGGGAGCGCCGGCAGTCAAGGGTTGAGCGATTCGGTTCGGGCATGATGGCCAAGCTGACGATCACAGACAACAGCGGCAAAGAGCGAATCCACGAACTCGTAGATGATGTGACCACTATCGGCCGCGCGTCGTCCAATATCATCCAGGTTGCCGACGAGAAAGCCAGCCGGCAGCACTTCCGCGTTGAGAAAGCCGGTGAGCGTTTCCGGCTTGTGGACCTCGGCTCGACAAACGGCACGCGGCTGAACGGCGTGAAGCTGCAGGGCCAGGTGTTGTTGCGGCCCGGCGACAAGCTCAGCGTGGGCAAGACGGTTTTCCTCTTCGAGGACCCCAACGCCCCGGTTATGCCTCCGCCTCCGCCGCCCCCGCAGGAAGCGCAAGCACCGGCGCCAAGCGCGCCCGAAGTTCATCCTGAAGGTGCTGGAAGGCGTTAACGTCGGCCAGGTGTACGAACTGGGGACGCGGCCCATGACGCTCGGGCGGCACCCCAGCAACACCGTCCAGCTCACCGATGAGGCGGCGTCGAGTTACCACGCGGAGATCGCGCGCGAACCGATCGGCTATGTCCTGACCGATCTGGGCTCCACCAATGGCACTCGTGTCTGCGCGAAGGGCAAAGCGGAGTTTGAGAAGATCGTCAAGACGCCGCTGTCGGTGGGCATACGGGTCAAGGTCGGCAAGACGGTGCTGCAGTTCGATAACATCGGCAAGCCCATCGAGGACGAGGCGCTCTTCGGCACCGTGGCGCTTGAGCCGGACAAGCTGGAGCAGAAACTCGCGACCGAACCTTCGTCGGGCCGAAGCTGGAGGAAGGCAAGAAGCCGGAAGTCAACACCGCGAATAGGATCGCGAACGGCGATTTCAGCCAGGGCACCGACGACGAGGGCAATCCCAAGGGCTTCAGGCTGGAACGCGGCTCGCCCGCCGTCAAGGCCGAGGTGACGAAAGAGGCCGCGCATGAACCGGAGAAAGAGGCGAACGCACTGGGCCTGTGCGTCAACAAGGCCGGCAAGTCGCCTTCCGCATTGACCTCCGTCGAAAGCAGCACCAGCTTCGCGGTTGACCCCGGCAAAGTCTACGAGTTCAGCGGGTGGATGAAGAACGACGGCGTTGGGCTGTTTGGCCTGCGTGTCACTTGGATTCAGGGCGAGCGGAAGTTCAGCGAGAACCCCGTGGTGTTGAAGGACACGCAGGAATGGAAGGAGAAGAAAGCCACGCTGGCCGCGCCGCCCTGGGCGCAGCGCGCCAAGGTGGGAGTCTTCGTGCAGGGGACTGACGGTAAGGCCTGCTTCGACGATCTCTCGTTCCATGAGAAGCCCGGCGAGAAGCCCGCGGCCATCCCGACCATCAGGTTTGGCGCCGTGGGCATTGCCTTTGAAGGCATGAAGGGCAGGTTCACGGGCACGCTGCAAGGCGATCCGGCTATCGAGGACGGCACGCTGCTGCTGGTGAGTCCGGACGGCCAGGCCATTGCCGACCTGGCCGGCGCCGTGGAACCGCAGGTGAAGATAGAGCCGTCATCGGTGACGTATGAGGGGCGTCTCTACGACTTCGCGCTGCAGGAACTGACGAACTACAGGCTGCAGGCCATGCAGGGCGCGCAGGGCGTGGAACTCAAGGTCGCCGTGGACAGCTCCAGCGAGGCCGCCAGCGCGCCGTACCTGCGCTTCTACCTCGCCGGTCCCGTGGCGCAGGGGGACATCGAGGTCGGCAAGCCCGGCAGCAGCACGCCGGAGAAACTGGGCGCGGATGGCGGCGAGGCTCTGCAGGGCGTTCAGGAACTGCTGTTCAATGCCGGGAAGGTTCCGCAGCTTGACCTGATGTTCGGCAAGCCGACGGACGTGGAGGTCAAGCGCGAAGGCAAGCGGCGGAGCGTGAAGATCCGCTTCAGGGGCGAGCTGCAGTTGGCGCTCGCGGCCGAAAGCGTGGGTCAGAAACGGCAGATGATGGAGGCGATAACCGATCTGCGCACTACGCTCGAGAACAAGCGGTGGGGCGAGATAGACGGCAAGGTCAAGGCCTTGCGGGACACTTTTGCTACTCGCTTCCTGCAGGCACGCTACGAAGCGGCGTGGGCTGGTGCCGGTCCCGAGCGGCTTGAGCCGCTGAAGAAAGCGCTGGCCCAGGTTGAGGCCATGGTAGCGGCCGTCGGGAACAGGAAGGCTGAAGACGACGCCGAGGCCCTGTATAAGCTGGCCGAAACCTACTATAACAACAAGTCGTACATGGTCGCGCGTTCGATTCTGACTGTGAAGCTCATCAACGATCCCGTCAACAGTAAGACCAAGGCCGCCGAAAAGGCGAAGGAATTGCTGCCCAAAGTCGAGGCCGCCGACCGGCGGCGGCAGGAGGTGACCGCGGTTGAGGAACGCCTGCGCAACAAGACCAGGAACTACCTGCTCACCAACGACTACAAGGCCGCCATTGAGGCGATCGAAAAGGATGTGGAGTATATCAGGAACAAGGACGATCTGCCGCAGATCAAGGCCCTGCTGGACGACTGGCGGAAGAGGCTTCCGGCTGGTCCGCAGTAATGCTTGGTTGCCGGCAGCGGCAACTGGACTGGAACGCGCATGCTGACATCGTCGTCGCGACTGCCACGCGCAGCGCCCCGCAATCTGCCACTCACCACGTTCGTTGTTCTCGCCGCCTGTGCGGCCTGGGTGCGCGCCGGGCAGCCGGACCAGATTGCGGTCGAGAAGGACATCGTCTATGGCAAGGGCGGCGATGTGGAACTGCATCTCGATCTCGCCCGTCCCCCGACGGGCGACGGGCCGTTTCCGCTGGTCGTCTGCATCCATGGCGGCGGGTGGCGTGGCGGGAACAAGGTCGGGTATCACGGGCGGCTGCGCGAGTTCGCGAAGCGCGGGTACGTCGCCGCCGCGGTGCAGTACCGCTTTTGTCCGCAGCACAAGTTCCCCGCCCAGATCGAGGACGTGAAATGCGCTGTGCGTTTCCTGCGCGCTCACGCCAAAGAGTACAAGATTGACCCAACGAAAGTCGCGGCGATGGGCGATTCGGCGGGCGGTCATCTCTCGCTGTTGCTGGGACTGATGGACCCGGCCGACGGACTGGAAGGGAACGGGGGGTGCGCCGACCAATCGAGCAAGGTGCAGGCTGTCGTGAACTACTTTGGGCCGACGGACTTCACGATGCCCGTCGCGGCGAACGTGATTGGAACGGCCCTCGTGGCTGATTTTCTGGGGACAGTGGACCAGAAGGCGCCGGTCGTTGCTCGAGCGTCGCCGATCACCTACGTCAGCGCGGGCGACCCGCCCATCCTTACGTTCCAGGGCACGGCAGACCCCTTGGTGCCGATGGTCCACGCCAAGAGTCTGCACGAAGCTCTGAAGAAAGCCGGCGTGCCGGAGCACCTGGAGACTATCGAAGGCGGCGGGCACGGGTTTGCCGGCCCCGCCTACACCCGCACTGTGAACCTCACCTATGAGTTCCTCGACGAGCACCTTAAGGGCAAGGCCCCGGTCAAGAGTGCCGTCGAGAAGACCGCCGATAAGCCTAAGGAAGCGTCGCCCAAGGTGGAGGCGGCGAGTGCGCGGCAGCAGGACCTCAATGGCATCCAGGATCGCCTGCGCGCCAAAGTGATGAACCACCTGCTCGCCAATCCGAACGACTTCAAAGGGGCTATCGAGGCCGTGGAGAAGGACAAGGAGTATCAGGACAACAAGAACGATCTGCCGCAGGTCAAAGCCCTGTTGGACCAGTGGCGGAAGGCGGCCAAGTAGGCCGAAGTGGGCGGTGGTCCGCCGTCAGGTGACGACTCCGAAAAGGGCGGCAGACGGGTTACGATGCACGTGATGAGTTTGTCTGCGGAACCACCACCCACAACACGCTCTGATCCCCGGCGCATCATCCTTGCCCTGCTGCTTGCCGCCTGCACGGCTTGGGCGCGCGCAGGCGAGCCGGACAGGTCCGCGGCCAATGACGGCGCCGTGGCAACTGTCGCCGCGCGTTCGGCGCCAGAGCGCATACTGGCCGAGGGGCGGCGCCTTCTTGCCGGCATGAGAGACTCACGCTACAGCCACAAGACCGTGGTGGATGAGAAAGCCGGCGCCTACGCGGTGGACTGCTCGGGCCTGGCCGTGTTGATCCTGCGGGCCGCGGCGGCCGAGCAGCTTGCGGCCATTCCGAGGAACGGCCGTTCGCGGCCACGCGCGGTGGAGTTCTACACTGCGTTTTCGGCCGCGCCCGCTGACGATAAGGGCGCGGGCGGCTGGCGGCGGGTCGTGAGACTCATGGATGCCAGGCCGGGCGATCTCATCGCGTGGCGGAACGTGGAGCAGAAGCCGGGGACGAGCACCGGGCACATCGTCCTGGTGGATGAGCCGCCCGCGCTGGACGGCAAGGGCCGCGTGCGTGTCGCCGTCATTGATGCAACGAGCAGCCCGCATGGCAATGACACGCGGACGGACGGCGCCACCGGGATAGGGCGGGGCACGATGTGGTTCGACGTGGACAGCGACGGCAAAGCGGTGGGCTGCCGCTGGAAATCCCGCAATGGGACGCTGCATGAGGTTCCGACCGCGATCGGGCGCGCGAAGGATCCGGGATGAGGGTGTGAGGCACGGCATGACCGAACTCAGGGTAGAACCGTACGAGATCCCCGCGGCCGATCTGGGGCCTGAAAACCCCCTGCCGATCTTCCGCCGCGCGGAATCGGCCCTCGACGTGACGATTGATGCC
>JAPLOD010000865.1 GCA_026692735.1 Planctomycetota bacterium
CCCAGGCACGCCGCGTCGAAGGGCGACAGGCCCTGGCCCACAAGCGCCGCGATCACGCCCGTCAGGACGTCCCCGCTGCCGCCGGTGGCCATGCCGGGATTGCCCGTCCGGTTCGCGTACAGGCGCTGGCCGTCGCAGACCAGCGTGCCCGCGCCTTTCAGGATGACGACTGCCTTGGTCGCCAGCGCGGCCTGCTCGACCGCCTTGGCGCGGTCAGCCTGCACATCGCGTGCGTGCACGCCCAGCAGGCGCGCCATCTCGCCCGGATGCGGCGTCAGCACCAGCATCCGGCCCGACCATTTCGTCTGCGCGGCCTTCAGCAGTTTCATTTCGCCGGCGAAGGAGTTGAGCGCGTCGGCATCCAGCACGAACGGCTTGTCAACCTCCTTGACCACGCGCCGGATCAGCTCCACGACGGGCTCGGCCTGCGTCATCCCGGGGCCCATGACCACCGTGTCAGCCCATTCGCAGAGCTGCACCAAAGCGCGGAACGCCGTCCGGTTGACGACGCCGGTCTTCGTTTTCTTGAGGCCTTCAACCAGGCATTCGTCAAGCTTGGCCGCAACGATGTCGCGGATGGTCGCCGGCACGGCCACGCGCACCAGTCCCGCGCCGCCGCGATAGGCGCCACGCGCGGCCAGGCAGGGCGCGCCGGCCATGGTGCGCGAGCCGCCCACGACCAGAATAAGGCCGCAGGTGCCCTTGTTGGCGTCGGGCGCGCGCGACGGCAGAGGCGGCACAGCGGTCACGGTCTCAACCATTGAGTTCCCCATCGCGGAAGACTGGAATGCCGTACGCGGCGTTCATTGATCCCGTGCGGCCCGCAGCGCCGCCATGAAGCGCTTGGCCACGTCCGTCATGCCGGCGTAATCCTTGGCGCGCAGGCGCTTGTGGTCGAACAGCGCGCCGCCGGCTCCCACAGCGAACGCCCCCGCGCGGAGGAAATCGCCCACCGTGTGTTCGTCCACGCCGCCGGTCGGGACCAGCGGGATGTGAGGCAGCGGCGCGCGGAGTGCGCGGATATAGGCCGGTCCGCCGACGGACGCCGGGAAGACTTTCACCGCATCCGCGCCCATGTCCCAGGCGCGCACCACTTCCGTCGGCGTGAACGCGCCCGGGATGATCGGCACGCCCAGCCGCTTGGCGGCCCCGATCACCTTTTCATCGGCGTTCGGCGCGATGAGGTACAACGCCCCGGCATCCACCGCGTCCTCGGCTTCTTCGGGCGTGAGCACCGTGCCGGCGCCCAGCAGCACTGCATCGCCCAGGTCGCGCTTCACCCTGCGGATGACGCCCGGCGCCCCTGGCACCGTGAAGGTGATCTCCACCGCTTTGATGCCGCCCGCGACCACGGCCCGGATGCCTTGGACGGCTTCCTCTTCAGTCTCACAGCGCACCACCAAGACGACCCCGAGTTCGCCGATGCGCTTGAGGATCGCTGTACCGTTATTGCTCACTGTTCCCTCCTGAGCCGTGTCTGCTGTGTGTGGCCCTCGTTCCGGCGGCCCAATATCCGCAGCGCGCACATGGCCGCGCCGAAACCGTTGTCAATGTTCACCACGCTCACGCCCGGCGCACAACTGTTCAGCATCGCCAGCAGCGCGGCCAGGCCGTTCAAGCTGCACCCATACCCCACGCTGGTGGGAACCGCAATCACAGGACAAGGCACCAGCCCGCCGATGACGCTGGGCAGGGCGCCTTCCATGCCCGCTACACAGATGATGCTCTCCGCCGTGCGCAGTTCGGGCAGCACCGCCAGGACGCGGTGCAGGCCGGCGACACCCACGTCGTAGTAACACCGCGTCGGACAGCCGAAGGCCTGCAGCGTTTCGAGCGCCTCCTCGGCCACGGGGATGTCGCTCGTCCCCGCCGTGACCACCGCCGCCACGCCCTTCGTCTTCAGCGGCACGGGCTTGCCGACGCGCACCGTCCGCGCCACCGGGTTGTGCATCGCGTCGCGAAAGCGTTTTCGCAGCGCCGCCGCCTGCCGCTCGTCCACGCGCGTGGCCAAAATGCAGGGCGCGCCTTGCCGCGCGCTCGCCACGATGCGCAGCAGGTCGGCAACACGCTTGCCGGAGCCGAAGATGACCTCCGCGAAGCCGCAGCGCAGAGCGCGGTGGTGGTCTATACGCGCCACGCCGAGGTCGGAATGCGGCAGGTGCGCCAGTTCAGCCAGCGCCTTGTCCACCGAGCAGGCGTGGCTGCTGACCTTCTCCAGTAAGGAACGGACCTTATCGGGTTGCATGGGACTCTTTTCAGGGGAACGAGGCCGGGCGTCAAGTCCCACACTCGGCTTCGGGTGGGTGGTCGTATTGGGGCGGCTACGCGGCATTCTTTGTGCTCCAGATCTCGTCCCAGCGGCCGTTGAGATCCCAACAGCGCAGCGCCAGGATGTTCTCGTTGCCCGGCTCATCCCAGCGCATGCCGGCGCGTTTGC
>JAPLOD010000866.1 GCA_026692735.1 Planctomycetota bacterium
TATCACCACCTCCCAGATGCGTTGCACCACGCCGGGCGCAGCGGCCGCGGCGGGCTTCTCAGCGCCGGGCGCGGGCGCGGCCGCGACGTTGGCTTCAGGGGCCGGCGGCGGCGCGGGGGGCGTGGGGTCGAACGCGACCCAGCCCACATCCTTGAAGAACACCTCGCCCCACGCGTGCGCGTCCGCATTGCGAAAGACCACGCGCAGCCTGGCTTCCTGGGGCGGCGCAGCGCCATCGTCCGCATCGCCGGGCGCTCCCGAGGGCCGCGCAGGGAGGGGCGCGGCATAGCCGGAGGCGAGGCGCGCCGGAATGTTGTTCAGCCGGCACAGCACCACAAACGCGGCGGCGAAGTAGCCGCAGTGCCCGCGCTGCTGCCTGGGATCGCTGCTGAGCAGGAATTCGGCGACGGGATCGCCCGTGCGTTTCAGCTCGTTCAGCCGCGTCGTGTACGCGTACTGCCCGCTGTCACGCAGGTGCGCCATGATCTTGCGGATCTTCTGCAGCGGGGTCGCGCAGTCCTTCGTGATCGCGTGCGCGCGGTCACGGACATCCTGCTGCACGTTTGGAGCCAGGCCGTCCCGGAGGTACCTCGCGCGGTCCGGATGGACGGCCTCGGCGTTCTCCGGGAGAAGCTTCGCCTGCGGCGGCGGATACGACCACACCTCGTAGCGGCCGATGGAAGGCGCGTTGGACGCAGTCCGCAGGACGCCTTCCGAATCCACGGCCACCTGGGGCGGGTTCAGGCGAGCGGGCGGGCCGACCGTGAAGCAGACCCCGCTGTGCAGCGCCTCGCTCTCCTCGACGGTCTGGCGGATCTCCTCGCCGCGGTACTTGATGCCCGGGGCGCTGGGATCGGTGAGCGCGCGCGTGGCGTCCTGCGGCTGCGCGTCAGTCGCGGCCTCCCATACGCCGTTCTCCAATCTGCTGTAGGCGCGGCCGCGCAGCAGTATCCGGCCATGGCCGTCGGTCACGTCGTCGCTCAGGCGCGAGAAGGTAACCGCAAGCGCGGGCCCCTGGTTGTGGTGAATGGGACCCAGCCCGGCCAGCGGCACCGTATCGCTGTTGCCCGTGGTGACCGGCACGCCATCAGGCGGCCGACCCAGTGCCGGGGCCGCGTTCTCCCCGGCTACGGCGGGCTGGCGCTTGTCCACGACGGCTTCTATCCAGCCGGTGAGCGTCTCGTTGACGCGGGGCGCGGTAAAGAAGAGCAGCAGGCCCAGCACGAGGCAGGACGCCGTCAGGCTTGCCGCCAGCGCCAGGCCCTGGCGGAGCGCGCGATCGGAGATCACATCGGGCCGGCCGGTGTCGCCGTTGGTGAGGTGGTTGCGCGCTGAGATGACCCAATCCTGCCCGAGGAAGCTTTCGCGCCCGCGCCACAGCGAATGCACGAGCATGGCCCAGGTGGTGGTGGCGACGCAGCACGGCATGCGCAGCAACAGGGTGGCGCCGGGATCCATGACGCCGGAGACGATCACAATGGCGAGCGTCGAGGCGCCGGAGACCAGCAGGACCGAGCCCCGGTACGGCACGAAGAACAGCAGCGCCTGAAAGATACACAGGAAGTGGGCGATGGCGAACAGGCTCTGCCTGTGCCAGTCGTGCTCATCCCGCAGCGGCAGCAGGTACGACACCAGGAAGGCCAACGCCAGCACATAGACGAACGCGGCCCGCGGCCGGACCCGCCCGCGATCCACGGTTCTGTGGGCGAGCGCGGCCAGCGCAATGACAGCCAGCAGGTACAGGGGCCTGTGTCCGGGTTCGGCGAGGAGCAGCGCGAACGCGCCCGACGCCACCATGGCATAGAGGGACAGGCGGAGCACACCGTACAACTCCATGGTCACCCTGTCTCCCCGGCGTACGCGAAACGTTTCCTGCTCATTCCAACGAGGACCCTGTCCACTGCTAATGATACCTCGCTCGATGGCCAACGGCAATGGCGGCCCGTCGCGCACCTCATGCGCTCGTGGCCATCTCCGTCTGCGGGGGAACGGGTGCAGGCTGCGGCGGGGTTTCGTCGTCGCCGTCTTCGTCGCCCAGGCCCAGCAGCAGGTCCTCATCGCCGGCGTCGTGCGGCGTGCCCGGCACATGGCGATGGAACACGCGGCGGAACTCCTCGCTGCGCACGTCAATGATCTTGAGGACGTTGTCGCCGGTCTGCAGCCAGCCCAACGGGGCTCGCGCGCGCACCGAACCCAGCCCGAGCACCAGGACGTAGGCCCGGTGGAGGTTGCGCCGGTCCAGGTGGTCGGCCAGGTCGGAGAGCGTGTGGCGGTCGTCGCGCCTGAAGCCGGCCAGCATCTCGAGAAGCGCGTCGAGATTGCGCCGCTCCCGGCTGACCATGACCCGCAGGGCGCGATCCGGCGGCTGGAGCCCCGCGCACTCGACTTCGCAGCCGCGCCGGGCCAGATCGCGGGCGACGGTGCCGGCAAAGGAGAGGGCCAGCTCGAAGGCGGCGAAGCGCTGGGCGCCCATCAGGCGCAGATTGGTGTCCACCAGCAGGAGCACGCGTTTGGCCTGCGGCTCCTCGAATTCCTTCACCAGCCACCTGTTCAGCCGCGCGCTGCTGCGCCAATGGATCCACTTCGGGTTGTCGCCCTGCCGGTATTCACGCAGCCCGCGGAAGTCCTCCTCCGCGCGCGACGGCCGCGACCGGCGCATGAACTCCAGCGACACCTCCAGTTCCTGGAAGCAGCCGCGGTGTGGAAAAAGCCGAGCGGGAAGACGGTCTCGATGGCTGTCTCCCCGAAACGGTACAGGCCGCGGCGCCGCGGCATGATGGTGTACCGCACGCGCTCCTGGCCTTTGCCTGGCACCACGGTGACGAAGGCCCCGCCAAACGCGGTGGGCGAGCGCGCGGCCGGCGTTCGCGGCGGCGCCTGGGGATCGGTGGCGGCCGCGGTATCGTCGCTCTCGATCTGCTCGGTGATGACGAGGCCGGCAGACGGCCACCTTGAGGTGTTGGACACGTACAGCACGACGGAGAGGTGCTCGTTGGCGAACGTCCGCTCGATGTGGCTGCGCCGCAGGCGCAGGCCGCGCAGGGAGCGCGTGCCCTGCCACATGGCCAGGAGCCACAATGAAACCAGGACCAGGCACATCAGCAGCGGGACATTGGACCAGGGATTCGAGCCGATGGAGCAGAAGCCGCAGCCCAGGGCCAGGATCAGGAAGAGCAGGCCCTCGGGCCGCAGGCGGGCCACGGCCTGAGCCGGCCAGGCCAGGACCTGCAAGGCGATGCGGCTGATGCGGCGGCCAGGCACCTGGGTCCTCCACGGTAGAGGCCAGCGGTTAGGTCCGGCGAGTCATGCGAACCGCAACACTGACGGCCGCGAAGCGTTGCTTGACGGCCTTGGCTTCGGCCGCCGAGACGTCCTTGGCCAGTGCCACGACCGGTTTCTGGCAGAGCTTTGCGGCCTCGGCGACGGACATGCCCTGCACCTCCGCCACAAGCTGATGCACCTTCGGGTTGGCGCTGCGGCCCATGAAGACCGACCACAACGAAGCGTCGTCCGCTGCCGGCGCGTTCTCGGCCGGTTCGGGGGCAGCCGGTGCAGCGGCCGGCGGCGCGCTCGCGGCCTCCGATGGCGGCTGCGGGGGCGTCGCCTGCAGGATTCCGCTGGCGGTGAGGTTGGCTTCAAAGGCTGAAAGGTCCATCGGCGTGCCCATCAAGTCGGCCGGCAGGGGTGCCTGTGCGGGATTGCCGAGCGGGGCCGCTCCCGGCGCGGCCTGGGCCGGCGGCTGGTTCTGCAAGATCGGCACGTCGGGCAAGGGCGCGAGGGAGGGCGCGAGGCGCGCGGGAACAGGTCCCGTCTGCCGTGACACCTGCGAGCGTTGCTGAGCGGACGCCGGGCGCAGCGGCACGGGGACCATCAGGATGCGCGACGGCGGACGCGTCTGCGCCGCTGGGGGCGCGGCAGGAGTGATCTGGGCCGGCGCCGGGAGCGACTCCATCGGCTGCAATTCGTCCAGGTCGTCCAGGCCCTGGATGACCGGCGGCGCCGGGGTACCGGCCCCGGGCGTCAGGTTACGCACGGGAGCTGACTGCGCGGGCGGAGCGCCGGACGCTCTCGCTCTCGGCGCGGGAGCCACTGCCGGCGGGCTCGGCCTGCCAGCAAACGGAACGGCGGGCGTGAAGACTGGCGTGGGAATCGGTTTGTAGGCGTCCACGGGCACGGCGTGTGCAGACGCCCCAGGCCGCCCCGCCTGGCTGGCCGGCTGGGGGATCGGGACAGGCGGGCCGGGCACGGCGATGGGGATCGGTGCTACGGCCGCGGCCACGCCGGTCACAGCGGCCTCGCCCGCTTTCGTCACGCTGATGGTCAGCGTGAGTTTCATCCTCTGACCGGTGTACGGGCAGGGCACAAGGAGCGTTGCCGTGATGCCCTGCGCGGCGGGCTGGCCGAATTCACTGATGAGCCGGCCTCGGATGCGCGGCGGTTGTGGCCAGGAAAGCTTGGGGAGGCCGGGGTCGAGACCGGGCTGGACCTCAAAGCGGCTGCCGGCCGTCTCTACGTCGGCCAGCGCGTGATGGACGGCTTGCGCCTGTTCCGCGGAGAGGCCGTCCAGCATGACGATGGGCGCGGCGCCAAGCACCTGGCTGCCCCAGGCCTCGTCGAGCCCGAAAGCGCGCGCCAGTGTGGAGGCGACGGCGCGGTCCTTTCCGGCGAACCGGCCCAGCAGCACAAGCGAGAACTGTGTCGTTGCAATGGCCACGCCTAAAGCGCTTCTCCCCCACGAGGCCGGACCTACCCCTAACGCAGCATGATGGCACAAAGAATATGCGCTTGTCAAGACGTGAAGAGCCAATGCGGGAAAAAGTTCACGCGCGCGGCATCCGGCAGCGGGCGTACGGCCGCAGTTCACAAACCCGGCATTGGCAGGTTGCCAGAACGCACAGCGTGCTTTATAGTGACCACCCTTGCGGCGCCGTACGATAGGGCAGAATGGGGTTCTTATGTCGGCGGAGAACGGAGGTCAGCATCCCTCGCCCCTGACGACCAGCGGCGGCTTCGGCAAGAGCACGCACTCGCTCCCCGAGACGATATCCGTTCCGCCGCAGGACCTGACCGCTGACCCGTTATTGAGACCTCTGCCCCGCATCGCCATCGGGGACAGGAGCATGCCTGTGCTTGGCAGGATCCCGTTGCTGGCGCGGCTGGGCAAAGGCGCCATGGGCGCGGTGTACTACGGCGTCCACCCTCGACTGAAGAACGAGGTGGCGGTCAAGGTGCTGCAGTCGTTCCTGGCGGAGAAGGACCCGGCGCTGATCGAACGCTTTTTCCGCGAAGCTCAGACCGCGGCGAGGGTGTCGTCGCAGCATCTCGTGCGGGTCTCGGATGTGGATGAAGAGTTCGGCTTGTTCTACATCGTGATGGAATACGTGCGGGGCTTGTCGGTGGCCGAGTACATCAAGCAGGCGGCGGCGGCCGGACGCGTCGGGGTGGACGAGCAGGACGCGTTGCGGATCGTCATCGCGGCCTCGAAGGGGCTGGCCGCCGCGCATACCGAAGGAATCATCCACCGCGACGTCAAGCCGGCCAACATCATGCTGCCTCGCCGCAAGGACGGCGAAGAGTGCGATCTCGATTATGCCAAGCTGGCCGACCTCGGCCTGGCGCGCCCCGAAGGCCAGCCCAGCGGACTGACGGTCCTGTTCGAATCACTGGGTACGCCGGGCTACATGGCGCCTGTACAGGCCCAGGATGCGTAGAGCGTGGGCAAGCCGGCGGACATCTTCAGCATGGACCCCGGACGGCGGTTCCCCGACGGCGAAGCACTGGTCGAGGCGCTGCGCGCGTGCCGGGACGAACTGGCCGCGGCCGCCGATGCCCAGACGCTCGCACACGCCCCCGCCGACGGGCCAGCGGTGTCGGCGCGGAGGGGCCCCCGCGCGCGGACGACGACCACGCGGCTGCGGCGAACTCCCACGCCGACCCCCAAGGCGCCCAAGCCGCGCACGCCGGAAGCGCCCGCCGAGCCAGTCGTGGCTCCCGCGCCGGCCAGGGAGGAGCCGAAACCCGGGGAGCAGAAGGCTGAGGTCCCCGCGACCGCACCCGCGGAGCCTGTTGCTGCGGGCGACCGTTATCCGCCTCTGGCCAAGGACGACGTGGGGAAGCCCGAGTTCCACATGCGCTGGCCGTTCGATGAATACGCGGCTCAGCAGCGCCAGAAGGAAACGGCCAGGGCCACCGGGCTTCCGGAACGCATGACCGTGCCGCTGGGCGGCGACGTCGGGATGGACATGGTGCTGCTGCCCGCGGGCGAATTCCTGATGGGCAGCCCGCATCATGAGGAGTTCCGGGAGAAGGAAGAGGCGCCGCATTACGTGCGGCTGCCGCGGCCGCTCTACATGGCGCTATCCCCGGTCACGCAGGCGCAATGGAAGGCTGTCGCGGGCGGGAACGCGAGCCGCTTCAAGGAGTTGCCGGACAGTCCGCAGCGGCCGGTGGAGCGCGTTTCGTGGAACGACATCCACGAGAAGTTTCTGCCCAGGCTCCAGCCGCTGGCGGCGCCGGGATGGGAGTTGCGCTTGCCGACGGAGGCGGAGTGGGAGTACGGCTGCCGCGCCGGCACGGAGACGCCGTTCAACTTCGGTCTGGCCGTGTCCGTGGAGAAGCTCAACTGCAAGGAAGACCGCACGTCGGGGAGTAACTGGAAGTGGGTCTACCGGCACGATCTCATGGGAGTGCCCAAAGAGCGGCTGGAGACGACGCCCGTCGGCACGTACCCGCCCAACGCCTGGGGCCTCCTGGACGTCCACGGCAACGTGTGGGAATGGTGCGAGGACTGGTATGATGCGGCGTTCTACCAGGGCACGGCGGCGGTCGAGCCGCGGAACACCACGCCCGGCGAAGGGCGCGTCCTGCGCGGCGGGAGCTGGAACTACAGCGCGCGGTACTGCCGTGCGGCGTGCCGCTACCGCAGCGCGCCGGACATCCGCAACTTCAACTTCGGCTTCCGCGTCGTCTGCGCGATGACGGGCAGGGCTCATCAGGTGAGCGCCGGCGAAGAAGCGTAGGCCGCAGACACTCCGACAAGACTCCAGGGAAATCGGGAGCGGCGGATGGAGCGGGGGAAAGCCGGATCGCTGACAGAAGAGGAGCGGGCCACCTACGAATGGCAGATGTGGGTCCCCGGCTTCGGCGAACACGGACAGAAGGCCCTGAAGGCCGCGTCCGTCCTCGTCTCGCGCTGCGGCGGCGTCGGCGGCGTGGCGGCGTACCAACTGGCCGCCGCAGGCATCGGCAGGCTCGTCCTGGCTCACGGCGGCACGCTCAAGCACAGCGACCTGAACCGGCAAATCCTGATGACGCATGACTGGGTGGGCAAGCCGCGCGTGGAGTCGGCCGCGCGGCGGCTGCGCGAACTGAACCCGAGGCTTGCGGTCGAAGCCGTGGCGGAGAACGTCACCGAGGCAAACGCCGAGCGTTTGGTGGCGCAGGCAGACGTGGTCGTCTGCTGCGCGCCGCTGTTTCAGGAGCGGCTGCTGATGAACCGCGAGGCCGTGCGCCGGCGCAAGCCGCTCGTGGACTGCGCCATGTACGAGCTGCAGGCACAGATCACCTGCATGATCCCTGGGCAGACGGCGTGCCTTGCGTGTCTCTACTCCGAAAGCCCGCACGGCTGGAAGCGGCAGTTCCCTGTCTTCGGCGCGGTCGCCGGCATGATCGGGGCGCTGGGCGCCATGGAAGCGATAAAGCTGATTGCCGGCCTGGGGAAGCCGCTGGCCGGGCGCATGCTGATGTTCGACCTGCGCGACGGCACGGTGCGGCAGGCGGCGACTTCACGCGACCCCAAGTGTCCGGTCTGCGGAGGATGCTGAGGAACGCTCGTCGGCCGAGGCGGGACAAGAGTGTTCCGCCCACCTGAGAAGGAGCACGAGTACCGATGTTCATGAGATTCAGCAGTACTGCTATTGCTGTCGTTCTGCTTGCGGGATGCGGCAAGCCGAGCGCTCCCGCGGCAAAGCCGCTGCGCATTCTGTGCGGGGCGTCCATGGCCGGTCCGGTGCAGGAGATCGGCAAGACGTTCGCGGCGGAGCGCGGTGTCGAAGTGCTCTACGATCTCGGCGGCTCCGAAACGCTGCTGCCCAAAGTCCTCGCGGGCGGCGAAGCGGACGTGTATGTCTGTCACGACCCGTTCGAGGAGAAAGTGCGCGCCGGCAACCGGCTGGCGGGGAGCGTGGTGCTGGGCTACCTCGAGCCCGTCCTGGCCGTGAGACCGGGCAATCCGAAGAACATTCGTACGCTGGCGGACCTGGCCACGCCCGACGTAAGCCTCGGCATCGGCGACCCGCGCTATTCGACCTGCGGCGAGATGTTCGTCGCTATGCTCGAACAGAAGGGCCTGAAAGAGAGAATCATGGCGCGCGTCACCGTGCAGATGCGCACACACACTGAACTGGCCAACGGCCTGATCGCCGGGCCGCTGGACGCCGCGGTGATCTGGAACTTCGCCGCGATCCTCTACAAGGACAAGCTGCAGGTTGTGGACGTGGACCTTGGCTGCAAGCCCGTGCGCGTGACCGTGCTGGGCCTGACACAGAGCGGCAGTCCGGCGCTCCGCGACGGTTTTCTGGAGTTCTGCCGCAGCGACAAGGTGCAGGCGATCTTTCAGTCGTACGGCTACACGATGCGCAGGAAGTGAGCGCTTTCCGCGCGCCCGCCTCTGCAATCAGTGCATGTCCACGTCGCAGGAACCGATCCCGCCGCGGTAGAAGCTGAAGCGCACGTTGGGATGCAGCCCCAGCAGCGACATCGGCACGGCGGTGTCGGCGATCCTTTCCGCGACCATGAGCGTGGTGAGACGCATGCCGAACGGATTGTCGTGGTGGCCGGGGTGCCAGATTGACACGCACTCGGCCTTGAACGTCTCGACCGGCCCCACCGACAGCGCTTGCGTCGGAACCATGTAGACGCGGCCGCCGCCGGACGTGCGCGCGTTCTGGATGATCGTCATCGGGTGGAGGTTCACCACGCGGGCCGTCAGCTTCAGGAATTCCTTGGCTTTCGGCGGCGCGTTCTTATAGGCGCCCTCGCGCTTGACGGGGTCGTTGAAGGCCCAGTGTTTCACCTCGCCCTGTCCCCCCTGCATGATCACGCAGCGCACGCGCTCGAACGACGCAGTGTACTCCGCCAGCGACGCCGCCTTGGGGAAATGCAGGTTCGCCTCGGGCATGACCAGGCCTGGCTTGATCCTGCTGAAGCACAGGTCCCGGTCGGCCTTCTCGAACGACAGCGGGAACGTGACCGGCGCCTCTTTGCCGTTCTGGTACCACTCGTCCATGCCCCAGAAATGAGCGTGCTTCAACTGCAGGCCCATGGCGTTCGCCAGTTGGGCGACGAGCGGCAGTTGCTCCGTCGGCCCGATGGGACCGCAGATGCCCGCGGGGCGGCCAGGCGTGGCCTGGCTCCAGGCTTCGATGTATTCGAGGGCTTCGGCGAGGTAGAAGCTCTCCAGCGTGTCGTAGAAGCGCACCTGGAAGCCGGGCCGCGACAGGGCCTGGAGGTCCTTGGGCGTGAGCTTTGCGGCTTCCTCGAGAATGTCCCTGTCAAGGGTGGTGTAGTCCCACCAGTCGGGCGCAACGAC
>JAPLOD010000867.1 GCA_026692735.1 Planctomycetota bacterium
GCCGTGGCCGCCGCGCCGTCCAACCCGCGGTATCAGAGCGCTCTGGGCGACTGCTTTCTGGCGCTCGGCCGCTCCGGTGACGCCGCCGATGCGTACGCCCGCGCGGTCGCCCTGGCGCCCAGCAATCCTGAGTACATCCACAACATGGGCGTCGCGCACCTGCGCGGCAACGCCTTCAAGAAAGCCATCGAGATCATCAACGAAGCGATCAAGCTACGTCCCCAGTGTGCTGCCTACTACTGCAGCCGCGGCATCGCCTCGTCGGGCCTGAAAAATACCAAGGATGCCATACGGGATTACGGCGCGGCACTCGCGCTCGACAGGAACAACGCGTACGCGCACTTCCTCCTCGCCAGCGCCTACAGCGACCCCGACGATCCAACCTATACCAGTTCCTTTGAGGCCGTCGAACACGCTGAAGCCGCCGTCAGGCTGACGCGGAACCGCAACCCTCAATATCTCATGGGCCTGGCCCGCGCGCTGCGCGTGGCCCGCAGGTACGACAAGGCGGTGGACGTGGCAAAAACCGCGGTCGCGCTTGACCCGCGCGATGAGTACAAGAAGGAACTGGCCGTCTTCGAACAGCTCAAAGCCCAGGGCGTGAAGTAACTTGAGGCCCCGCACCATGCCCCGTCACCCGGCACTCGTCACTCGTCACTCGCCTCTATGAACCCCGCCCTTCCCCCCTCCCCCGTCCCCTTGCCGCGCGAAGGCCCGCCCCGCATGTCGCCTCGTGCCCGCCGCCGCGCTCGCGAACTGCACGTGCCGCTCCAGGCGCTCGATCTCCCCGCCGAAGGCAAGCGCATCAGCGAACGCCAGGTGCTGGCCGCCGCTGCCGCCAACCGGAAGGTTGCTGCCACGCCCGAAGCCCGCGCTCTGGCCTGCCGCAAAGGCATCGTCCTCCACCGCGCGTTTCCCGAGGGCGCGCATGTCGAAGTGCAGGACGTTGAAGCGTTGCCCGCGCTGCCCCTCCGCCTGCCGGCCAACCGGGAACCGCTCAGCCCGGCGCGCCGCGCTGCCGCGGAACAGCTCGCCTATGTGCAGCGTTTCGTCCCGCAGTGCAGCGTGGACATGCTGGTGCTGTCGAGTCCCCTGCTGCAGTTCCAGCGGCGTCTGCAGCGGGAATGGGGCAAGCACGACGCGCCGTCCGTGGATAGCATCCTTCTTCGTGCTCTCGCGTTGCTGCTGGCCGAGGAAACCTTCCGGCCCTTCCGCGGGGTCGTGGATGGCAATGACGTGGTCTGCCGCGGCGAGATCGCCGTCGGTTTCGCCGTCCCGCTTTCAACCGGCGCGACCGTTGTTCCCGTCGTGAGAGCCGCCGACCGCCTGCCGCTCAAGGAACTGGCTGCGGCCGCCCGGGACCTTGCCGCCCGCGCGCGCCAGAAACGCCTCAAGCCTTCCGCCTATCTGGGCGCCATGATGACGCTGGTCCACATGGGGATACCGGAGGTGAGTTGCTTCCGCTCCACTGTGCGGCCCGGCGAAGCCGCTGTGCTGGCGGTGCCCGCCGAGCAGCCTCGCCCCGTGTGGAGCGTGCCTGGCATGTCGCCGGCAAAACTCAAAGGCGACGCGCTCGCCACCATAGCGCCCACCTGGCAGTTAACGCTGACCGTGGACCAGCGCCTTGTGGACGTTGCCTTGGCCGCGGACTTCCTCGCCGCCCTCAGGACCCTCGTCGAATCCCCCCAGCGCCTGCTGTGAGTAATCCTCGCCCCATCTCCTGGACAGCGCCGCAGAAGTCTCTGGCCCGTTCGGAGCCGCGCGCGTAAGCAAGCGGTTGCCGTGACCGCTCCCTCACGGTCGCGGCTCGGAAAGGGTCAGGCATTTGTGCGGCGCTGACCGCTGTCCTTCACCTTGCGCAGATGCCGATCCCGCACCTGTTTCAGGAACGCATCGTACATGCCGCTTTTGAAGTCTGGAAAGGTGAACTGGTGGCCGACCCAGGAATCTCCACGAAAACTCAGAGTGATTTCCGCGAAAATGCCGTCTCGTAGGTAGAGGCGGTGGGCGAAATCCTTGGTTGATGCCAGCACCAGTTTGGCGCCAGTGATGTACCCCACGTCCAGGTTGACGGGCCGCTCGGGGAGGTTGGGGAGACTCTCAGTCCCGCGCGGCGGGGCAGCCGAACACAGCGTCCGCTTCACGTCGGCTTCCATGGCGTTGGTGGCGAGTTTCCAGCCGGCCAGCTCGCCCGGGTCCGCCAGACGCTCAAAGGAGAAGAACTTCCTGTGCAGCACCGCACCCATGCTGGCCGCGTAGTAATCAGTCTTGTCGAACGGATACAGCGGGCTTTCCAGGCCGATGGGACCGAACAGCGCCTCCAGCGGTCCCTTGGCGACCTCGAAATGCGCCGGATCGCCGGCCAGCATGGCCACCAGCGGCGTGACAAAACGCGGCGTGCGCACTTCTCCCATGATTTCGCATTTTAATTTGGCCGATTACACTTACCATGGGAACCAGGGACTTTTTGGATGACGGCTATCGCTTCTGACCGGGAAACTGCCATCGCGCCTTGCGCCCTTGAGTCTGTGCCACGGACGTCCGTGAGCCACGGGCGGCCGTTGCCGTTGGCTGCCAGAGCGCTGCGCTCCTGCCTGGTGCCGGCGGCCTTCCTCTCCGCGGCTCTGTGCCTCGCCGCTGACGCACCGGACCTCAGGCCCGGCCCTCTGCCGCTGCCGGTGCAGCGCCTGTTCGCAAAGCTGGATGTCGAGCCGCTCGCCGCAATCTACACCGAGGACGCGCGCGCGCTGCCCGAGAAGTTTTCCCGCACCTGCTTCCAGAAGATGCTCCAGGATCCCACCTACGCCAAGGGCGCCGGCGTGCTCCGCACGTTGATCAACGAGGGCGCGGGCGCGGACGTCGCTGCGCTCTGGACCGATTTCAGCAGGCTGCTCACCGGTCCCGCGCTGCTGGCCATGGTGCCCGCCGGGCACGCCGCGCCCACCGATCCGGACTTCCGTCTGCTGTTGCTGGTCACGACGCCCAGTGAAGACACCGCCGCACAGCTTCGAGCGCTGTGGCCCAAGCCGCCCCCGCAGAGCAACAGCCTGCTGTCCGTGCTGCGCCTGCAGCCCGTGCTGCCGCAGGACCTGGTGCCGAATGAAAAACTGCCCGCATGGCTGACCCCGCGGCTCTGGCCCAATGGCGACGTGTGCCTGCGTCTGCTGCCGCGCAAGCTGGGCGCCGGGCTCAGCGATTGGATCGAAACCAGCGACAGCGAAGGCCTCGACCTGCTCGCCCAGTCTCTCAGGGACATTCACGGAGAAGAGACCGAGTACCTTGGTCTCGGCCTGGCCTTCAACGGCGACGCGTTCGCCGAGGAACTGCAGCTTGACCTCGTGCCCGGCAACACGCCCCTCGCCCGCGTGGTCCGCGCGGTGAAAGAGAACGCCGCGCCCTGGGAACCCCTCCTGACGGCCACGCCGGGCGAGCAGGACATCGTCGTCCTCGGCCAGGCCGACCTGGCGGCGCTCGGCCCGGACCTGCCCTATGCCGCCCAGGCCATGGAACGCTACCTGCGCGGCAAGAAGTGGTCCCGCGGCAGAGGACGCCTCGAAGACGCGTTCGATCCCCACCGCTTCGGTTTCCTCTTCCGCCGCCTCAAAGGCTCCTTCGCCATCGCCGCCAGACCCGCGCTCAGCGGCGATATCCGCGTCACGCTCGTCACCGCCTTGAACGGCACGGCCGCGGCCGCCGGGCCTGCGCAGGGCGAAGGGGAACAGATGGCGAAGCTGCGCGAGGAGTTGATCAAGGGCCTGGCCAGCGTCGGCGCGGAGTTTGAGACGCTCCAGAACGTGCGCTCGATCGGCGCGTCGCCGCCCTTGGGCGCGATGTTCCAGGGCCGCGGCATTTTTACCACGCCGCTCATCGGGCTCAGCCCCGGCTGGGCGTGGCTCTGCTCCAACTCCGGCGCCTACCAGGATCTCACGACCGCCTTCAAGCTGGGCAAGACCCTGGTGGCTGAGCAGTCCTCTCCCAAAGCCGCCAGCCAGGCCGCGCACTGGCGCCCCAACGATGTCGTGCGCATGCAGATCGAGCTTGAGAGAGTGCTCAAGCTGCTCTACGCCTCCTGGCTTCTTTCCGGCGAAGAAGTCCCCACCATCGGCGGCTGGAAGGTGCCTGGCGACCTGCTCCCTCAGCCCCAGGTCCTCAACCATCGCCTCGGCGTGCTCCGCACGGGGATGAGCCGCCAGGGCAACACGCTCCGCGTCCATGCCTCCTCCACGTTCCCGTTCGTGTCGCTCCTCCTGCCCAGCGCGCTCCACGAGGCGGCCGACGGGATCGAGATTGCGCACCGTTTCCACCAGGCGGCCGCCGCGCCCGAGGAACAGCCCGATCCGCCGCCGAAGGGCAAGGCCGGCCCGCCGGTCATAGATGGCGCGCCGGTCATAGATGACGAACCGGACGCCGGCGCGCCGCGCACGCGCGACGTCCCGGCTGCCGGCAACGGGAGAAAGCCCTGATGCTGCTGCGCGTGGCGCTGATCGTCTCCCTGCTCGTCCTCCTCACCTTCGCCCTGCAAGGGT
>JAPLOD010000868.1 GCA_026692735.1 Planctomycetota bacterium
TAGTGGGCGGCGTTGTCGAGCAGCCGGTTGCGTTCCAGGAGCGACTCGGCGACAAGCTTGAACTCGCGGTTCTCGAGATACCGCAGCCCGCCGTGGATCATGCGCGAGGATTTCGAACTGGCGCCGGCGACGAAGTCGGACTTGTCCACGAGCAGGCAGTCCACACCCTGGAGGGAGAGTTCCCGGTACAACCCCACGCCGTTGACGCCGCCGCCCAGGATGAGCACGTGTACCCGCGGGTTCTCCTTGATGCTCTTAAGAGCCTGCTCGCGCCAATTCATCACTGCCTCTCATGAAGTCCTATGCTTTTGCGTTCACGGTGCGGAGTGCGGGATAAAGCTGCCGGTACAGTTCGAATCCCCGGGCGTACGTTCTAGCGTGCGCGGCGTTCGGTTTGTAGACGCGCCCTGGTTTGTACACTTTATCGTACGCATCCTGTTCGCTCTTGTAGACGCCCACGCCGACGCCGGCCAGGATCGCGGCCCCCAGCGGCGTGGCCTCCTCGATCTCGGGCGCCTCGATGGTCTTGCCCACGACGTCAGCTTTGTTCTGCATCCAGAACTCGTTCTTGGTGGCCCCACCGACGGCCACGATGCGCTCCATCGTCGTCCCCAGGCCGGACGCGAACGAGGTGAGCATGTCGAGGAACTGGTAGTCGAGTCCCT
Organism: Planctomycetota bacterium; assembly: GCA_026692735.1. GTDB lineage: Bacteria > Planctomycetota > SZUA-567 > H5-PLA8 > H5-PLA8 > JAPLOD01. Next base: position 666 of record JAPLOD010000868.1, read on the forward strand.
CAATGATCGCGCGGATCAGGTCGCCTTTGGTCGTCATGCTGCGCAGGCCCGCGAAGCAGCCCTTGGAGTGCGCGTCAACCACCGGGCAGGTGCTCCCCGACAGATGCGGCAGGAACAGCACGCCGCCGGCGCCCGGCGCCGACTGCGCCGCCAGGCCCATCAGGGTCTCCCAGTCTTCGGCGGTCTTGGCGTCGCCCGGCTGCCTGGAGCAGAGCTGGTTGCGAAACCATTCGAGCGACTCGCCGGCCGGCGTGCTCGCCCACGCCGCGTGCACGTTACGTCCGACGTGAGCCTGGATTGTCAAGCCGGCTTTGTGCACCTGTGGTGTCAGGACGGGCCGTGGAATGGATGTCGAGACGATCTCCCACGTGCCAGTCACGTCCAGCACGACGCCCGGCCAGAACGCTCCGACCGGCAGCGCGCCGCACAGGTGGTCGTGGCCGCCCAGGACGACGGGCGTGCCTTCGGGGAGCCCGGTTGCTTTCGCCGCCGCGGCATGGACTTCTCCCAGGACGGTGCCGCTCGGATGGGCGTCGGGCATGAGGCGCTTGTCAATGCCGGAGAGCTTGAGCATTTCGTCGGACCATGTCAGGCGGCGCTGGTCGAAGAGCATGGTGCAGGAGGCCATGCTGTAATCGGTGGCCCGGCGGCCGCAGAGCATGAAGTTGAGGAAGTCCTCGATCAACAGCCACTTGTCGGTTCGCGCAAGAATCTGCGGCTCATGCTCCTTCATCCATAGAATGCGCAGCGCCGAATTGATGGCCCAGACGGGATTGCCGCCAATGCCGAAGGTCTTCTCCGTGCCGATGTGTTTCGTCCACCATTCCAGTTGCGGGGCGGTGCGCGGGTCGAGCCAACTGATGAACGGGTACAGCCACTTGCCGTCCGCGTCCAGGGGCACGCCGTCCATGCCCATGCCCGTGACGGCCACGCCCTTGACGTTACGGGGATTGTCGAGCTTCGCGATGGCTTCACGCAGCGCGTCGGCCGTGCCGCCCCAGATCTGTTCCGGCTGCCACACGGTCCAATCGGGGTGCGCGGCATCCGGGTGGAAGCGTTCCGTCGGACGGCTGGCGGACGCCAGAACCTTGCCGTTCACGTTGTACACGACGGCCTTGAGACTGGTTGATCCGAGGTCAATGCCGACGAGATAGTCCATGAGTCCCTCCGGGGAAGTTCCAAGCGCCAGATCCCAAGCACCAAGCCCCAAGTCCCAAGCACCAAATCCCAACCACCAAGACCCAGACCCCAAACCCTGAACCCTGAACCCTGAACCCTGAACCCGTGCCTACGCCCAGAACCCGTCCGTCGTTTTCCCCTTCCAGTGATCCAGCGAGATCGGGTAGCGGCCGTACATGCGCAGCGTGTGCAGCATCGCCAGGTAGTTCTCCGGCTTGGCCGACGAATGCACCGTGTTCCCCGACGACAGGATGAAACCGCCGCCCGGCGCGGCCTTGCGGATGACTTCCTTCGTTTCGGCGATGACGTCCGAGATCGTCCCAAACGTCAGCGTCTGCGCGCAGTCCACGTTGCCTTTGAGCGCGATGCGATGGCCGTACTTCTTCTTGACCTCGCCGATGTCCATTCCCGCGACGGGGTCAATCGGGTCGAGGCAGTCAATGCCCGAATCCACCACCATGTCAATGATCGGCCAGAGGTTGCCGTCGCAGTGCTTGATGACGTACAGGCCGAGGTCCTTGAAGCCGTGCATGACGCGGTGCAGACCCGGCATCAGGTACTTGCGGAACATCTCCGGCGACATGAAGGGCTGCCGCGCCGAGCAGTAATCGTCGCCGGTGAAGACGAAATCGGCGCCGCGCGCGGCGACCTCCTTCGCCATCTGGAGGTTGACGCTGACGGACATCTCGACGAGGCCCTCGACCAGCGCCGGGCAGTCGTGGAACGCCATCAGGAGTTCGGTGAAGCCCGTCAGGTAGCGCGGCAGCGAGAAGACGTCATTGAGGTGCACGCCGACGGCCTTCTTGCCCTTGAAGTTCTGCACGACCGCTTCGAGGCTCTTGTACCGGCCCGCGGCGTGCGGGTCGGGCGGCACGTAGCGTTCCAGGTCCTTCAGCGTCTTGATCGGCCCGGCGACGGGAAAGGGGTCTTCCTCGCCCGTATACTTGCGCGTGATGCCCCATTCGTTCTTGAAGACATTGGGCTCAAGCTGTTCCTTCTTGAAGTCGGGCGCGGTGAGCACCGCGTCCCAGTCCATCCGGACAATGAACTCTTCATACGAACAGCCGGGACAGAGAATCTCGCGCACCTTGCGGTCCACGGCCCATTCGAAATGCGGGATCCGGTCCGGCTCTTCCCTCCGCAGCACGGCCAGCACTCGTTGAGCGGATGTCATCTCTGCCATGAACGATTGTCGCTCCTTGCCGCGGTCGTAGCGCATGTTGCCAAATTGCGGTTGTTGGTCCGAACGGCGAACGGACAATTTGGCAAAATGTCCCACGGACGAAACGCGCGGATTGTAGCAGGAAGGGGCGCGCGTGCCAGTGGCGCGCGGCTGCTGCCGTTCCGTTCGCCAGGTGGCTCGATCACCCGATGGCCCGATTCGTTACGGAGTCGTAGACGAACCGCACCCAACCACCACGCGGAAACCGATATCGGCATCACGGAGTTCAGCGAGGCGCCCGCGGCGACGCGCCGAACGGCAAGAGACTGGTAAGTCATTCAAGCAGCCGCCGCGAAGCACACGGCGATTGCCACTTGTCGCGCCCTTCGGGTCTGTCGCTGCCCCTCGCGGGTACCCATCATCGTACCAGTCCTGACACCACTCCCAGACGTTGCCGTGCATGTCGTAAAGGTCCCAGGCGTTTGGCTTCTTCTGGCCGGCGGGGTGCGTATTGTTCCCGCTGTTCGGCCTGTACCAGGCGACATCCGCAAGGGCGCTGTCGGCGTCACCGGAGCAGAACCGGGTTCTCGTCCCCGCCCGGCACGCATATTCCCATTCCGCTTCCGTCGGGAGGCGCACAACGAATTGCGAGCCGCGCGCGTCAGCAAGCGGTTTTTCCGCTACCTTACGGTCGGGGCTCAGAATCGCCGTTGCCTTCTTGCAGAAGTCCTGCGCGTCGTACCACGACACCATCCATACGGGATTCTTCACTCCCTCGACTGTGCTTGGATTCTTGCCGGTTACTGCCTCGTGTTGCTCCTGGGTCACCTCATACTTCCCCATGTAGAACGGCTTGGTGATCATGACTTCGTGCTGCGTCTCGTCCTTGTTACGTCCTTCCTCCGTCTCCGGGCTGCCCATCAGGAACTTGCCCGCGGGGATGAGGACCAGCTCCAGCTTCACGCCGTTGCCGAGGTCGAGCGCCTGCGTGGCAGGCAGGTTCACGCGCCTGGCGTAGTCGGGCACGGGTTCCTTGCCGTCGTGCAGGGGCCAGGGGCCGGTGTGTGGTTTCTGGTTTGTGGTTTCTGGTTGGACGGGCTTGGCGTCCGGTTGCGTCTCCGGCGCTGGCGCAATGCCCGCGGCAACGTCCAGCGCACACCGAAACCCGAAGTCGTCGTGCTGGTTATAAGGATAGTTCGCGCTACGGTGCGCCGAGCGGCGTTGGTCTGGGGCATCATCCCAGCTACCGCCGCGGCACACGCGGGCATCGCCATCCGCTGCGCCCTTCGGGTCCGTCGCCGCGCCCGGCGCATACTCCCCGTACCAGTCCTGACACCACTCCCACACGTTACCGTGCATGTCGTACAAGCCCCAGAGGTTTGCTGCATAGGATCCTACGGGGACCGTCTTGCCCGGGACCCGTCCTTTTGGGTCGTGCCCGAATTCGTAGTTGCCATAGTTCGCCTGCTGCTTGCTGATCGTCTCACCGGTGTGAAACGGACTCGTTGTCCCCGCACGGCAGGCATATTCCCACTCCGCCTCCGTCGGCAGGCGGACCGCGTAGCGCAATCCTCCGGATTGCGGACGCAAGCCAGAGGCTTGCGCCACAGCGCTCGCCTTCTTGCAGAACTCCTGCGCGTCGTTCCACGACACGGTTTCCACGGGGTTCTTCGCCCCCTTGAACTTGGAGGGGTTGTTTCCCATCACCGCCTCGTATTGCTCCTGAATCACCTCGTAACGCCCCATGTAGAACGGCTTGCTGATCGTCACCTCGTGCTGCGTCTCGTTGCTGTGACGATACTCCTGCGTTGCCGGGCTACCCATCAGGAACTTGCCCGCGGGGATTAGCACCAGTTCCAGCTCCATGCCGTTGCCGAGGTCGAGCGTCTGCGTGGCGGGAAGGTTCACGCGCTTGGCGTAATCGTCAATGCCTTCCTTGCCGTCGTGCAGGGGCCAGGGCTTGGTTTCAGGTTTCACGCCCGCAGTCTCGGGTTTGAGGTTCGCAGTTTCTGGTCTCGCCCCTGCGGTCTCGCGCTTCAGGCTTGCGCCATCCGGTGGAACAGTCTCTGGCTTCTGTTGCCCGTTCCTCATTACGAGGACGCCCGCAAGCACTGCAAGCATCAGCGTTGCCGCGCCCATCGCTGCCCTCGTGCGCCAACTGACGCGGGCGGGCGTCCTCGCCGACTTGGCACGCGCCTCAACCGCGGCTGCGGCCGGCGCCGCAACCAAGGCTTCCCGCGAGGAGACAACGACCCTCTCCTTGCGTTCCGCTTCCAACGCTGCTAGAGACCGTTCCAGCACCTCGACCAGCGCCGCGCCATCAGGGAAACGCTCCGCGGGCTCCTTGCGCAAACAGCGCTCCACCATGGCTGCGGTCGCAGGCGAAACGTCCGGCCGCGCCTGCGCCAGCGGTTCCCTGCGGCCCAAGATCGTCTCCAGCACGCGCTCCGTTGACGTTTTCCCTTCGAAGGGCGCGTGCCCCGCCAACAGTGCGTACAGTGTCGCGCCCAGAGCGAAGACGTCCGCCGTCTTGCCGACGCTCCTGGCATCGTCTATCTGTTCCGGCGGCATGTAGCCCAGCGTGCCCATCGCCCGGCCCGCGCCCGTCAGCGTACCGCCTTCCCGGCTCGCCGACGGCTGCGCGGCAACTTCCGGCGCGCTTTCCGCGTGCTGTGTGCGCGCCAGGCCGAGGTCCGCGACCTTGGCCGCCGAGAAGCGCAGCTTCTTGCTCTCGCCGATTGTCGGGATGAGTATGTTGTCGGGCTTGATGTCGCGGTGGATGATGTTCTGCGTGTGCGCGGCGACCAGGCCACGCGCGGCCGCGATGCATACCTCCAGCGCGTCCTTCTGCTTCAGTCCCTTGCGCCCGCTCTTCTGCGCAAGCCGCAGATACGCGCCGGCCGACACGCCGCGCACGTATTCCATCACCTGATAGAAGTAGCCGCCGTCCTGGCCGACATCGCGGACGTAGATCAGGTTCGCGGAGTTGATGCTGCCGGCGATCTGCGCTTCCCGCACGAAGCGTTTCGCCATATCGGGATTGTGGCCGACGAGATGCAGCGGCAGCACCTTCACCGCTACCGCCACGCCCATCACCGGATGCAGGCCGTAGTAGACAGCGCCCATCCCGCCCTGGCCGATCTTCGCCAGCAGCGGAATGCCGCCCAGCGAAGGCCGTTGCGCGCCGGCATACTCCATGCGCGGGGCCTTGACGAGCAAGGGATCGTTCGTGAGATCCTGAAACGCGTACGCGGGCGCAGTCTTCTTGTCCATTGCGCCGGGGGCGGGGGTCATTCCGTCAGCCACGACAATCGTCAGCCTCTATACACCGCAAGGCCGTCTACAGCGTCCAGGGCGCGCGCTTGGGCCGGTCGAGCCAGCGAGCGGCTTCCGGATCGCCGACGATCTCTTCCTTCACCGGGTCCCACTTCAGCGGCCGCTTGAGCCAGTTGGCGATGTTGCCCAGGTGGCACACGGTCAGCGTGCGAACGGCGATGGCGATGTCGCGGAACGGGCGCTCGCGGGTCTTCACGCACTGGAGGAAGTCGCCAAAGATGCCGCCTCGGCCCTTGTAGTTCGGCACGAAGAAATTCGGCACGTCCTGCTTCTTGTCCCTGAACCCGGTGTCCGTCGCCTCGCCGTCCGTGCCCCTGACCGAGATCAGGCCGCCGTAGCTGCCGCCGTCGCGATGCATGATAATCCCATTGGCGTACTTGTAGGTGAGCTGCCTGTACTCCTTGCCGTCGGGCGGGATGATCTCGACCGGCCCCGTCTCATGCAGTTGGCACATGTAGGTCGCACCGCCAAAGCCGTGCGCGCCCCAGTCGGTCATGCCGCCGCCGGAGAAATCCTTGTAATTGCGCCAGTTGAACGGATGGTAGGCTTTGTTGTACGGCCGCCAGGGCGCGGGGCCGAGCCACATGTCCCAGTCCATGCCCTCGGGCACGGGCTGAGCCGGCTCGATCGTCTCTCCCGACGGGCCGCCCACGTTGACCCACACTTCCTGGACTTTGCCGATTGCCCCGCTCCATACCACTCTGTGGCCGCGGTTGTAATCGTCCCACACGCGCTGGCTGCCGCCCGAGAACACGCGCCCGTAGCGACGGGCCGTATCGCGCATGATCTGCCCTTCGCGGATCGTCAGCGACTCCGGTTTCTCGCAGTAGACGTCCTTGCCGTTCTTCATGGCCGTGACAGTGACCAGCGCGTGCCAGTGGTCCGGCGTGGCGCAGAAGACGGCGTCAATGTCGGGCCGGGTCACCAGTTCGCGGAAGTCGCCGTACGCCTTGCAGTCCGCGTTGCCATTCTTGCTGTTGATGATGCCCTGCGCTCCGTCGCGCTGTCTCTTGTCGGTGTCGCAGACGGCAACGGCCTGGACTTCAGGGAAGCCGATGAACCCGCGCATGTCACCGGTGCCTTGGCCGCCCACTCCGACGAAGCCCATGACGATGCGGTTGCTGGGTGCGGGGCGTCCTTCGGCGCCAAGCGCTGAAGCGGGGATAACGTACGGGGCCGCGCCGGCCACGGCCAGGCCTTTCAGGAACGAGCGCCGCGTCACCTGTCTCTTTGCCGTCGCCATGGGAGTCTCCTTTGCCGGGCCTGCTGTCCTGCCGTCGGTTGTACGTAGTCACATACACCAGCCAGACCGTCTTGGCTAGTCAGATGCGCGGCCACGGGGGGGGGGGCGGGCCGCGAGCGTCGGATATCCGGACGCCTGCCGTTCACAGCGTCCAGGGGGCGCGTTTGGGCCTGTCGAGCCACCGCGCGGCCTCCGGGTCGCCGACGATCTCCTCCTTGACGGGATCCCATTTGAACGGCCGGCCCAGCCGGTAGGCAAGGTTGCCCAGGTGACAGACGGTGACGGTGCGGTGTGCGACCTCGATGTCCCGGAAGGGGCGCTCGCGCGTCTTCACGCAGTGCAGGAAATCGCCAATCAAGCCGCCGCGGCCCTTGTAGTTCGGAATGATTATATTCGGCGTATCCTTCTTCCTTTCACCGGGCCGGTAGGGGATCGAACCGTCGGTGCCTCTGAACGACAGGTTCCCGCCCCAGCCGCCTGTGTGGTGGAAGACGACGCCGTTGGCGAACTTGTAGGTAAGTTGCTTGTAGTCCTTCCCATCGGGCGGGATGACCTCGACCGGGCCTGTCTCATGCAGCCCGCAGGTGAACAGCGCGCCGCCGAAGTTGTGGGCGCCCCAGTCGGTCATGCCGCCGCCGGAATAGTCGCGCCAGGGACGGAAGTTCAGCCGCCCGTTGTTGAACGGCGCCCACGGCGCAGGGCCAAGCCACATGTCCCAGTCGAGACCCGGCGGAACGGGCTCGCCAGGCAGGTAGCACTCCTGCGACGGCCCCCAGCAGTCCACCCATACTTCCTGCAACTGGCCGATGGCCCCGCCGCGCACCATCCTGTGGAAGTAGTTGTAGTCTTCCCACACGCGCTGGCTGCCGCCGGAGAAGACCCGGGCGTAGCGGCGCGCGGTCTCGACCACCTTCCGCCCTTCACGGACCGTCAGCGTCTCCGGCTTCTCGCAGAAGACGTCCTTGCCTTCCTTCATGGCGGCGACGGCGATGAGTGCGTGCCAGTGGTCGGGCGTGCCGATCAGCACGATGTCTATGTCGGGCCGCGTGACGATCTCGCGGAAGTCCCGGACGATCACGCAGTCCTTGCTGCCGTACTTCTGGTCAACGAAGCCCTTGGCCCGCTCGCCGTGCTCCTTCCTCACATCGCACACTGTGACGATCTGCACCTCACCGAAGCCCAGGAACCCGCGCATGTCGTCCGTACCGCGGCCGCCCAGGCCAATGGCGCCCATGGTGAGGCGGCTGCTTGGCGCTGGTCTTCCTTCAGCGCCAAGCGCTGTCGCCGGGATCACGTACGGCGCCGCTCCGGCAACAATCATCCCCTTCAGGAACCCACGCCGTGTCACCGGTTTCTTTGTTGCCGCCATGTCGCGTCCTCCCTGGAGCGTCCTCGGGAATCGGGGGACATGTTCGCCGTTGAACGTGTCCCCCGATTCCCGCCCGTTATTCACTAAACCGCGCTCCGCCGAAAGAGCGGAACTTTCCAGGAGGTCGCCAGCAGCCACCGGTCCGCAACGCGGTTGACCCGCCTCGGAAGGCGCGGATAATGCTGCGCAATGGAGCCAGGCACGCCTCCCACGCCCGCAGAGCCTGCGTCTTCGCCGCCGGGCGGCGTGGTGCACGCCGACAAGCGGGTCATGGCGCGCATCGTGCTTCTCTCATTCGTCACGACATTCCTCCTGGCGCGCATTGTTGTGCTGCTGATCATGACGCACCGCATACCGTCGCTCTATCTGCACATGGGACGCACACACGTCCACCACCTCAACTACGGCATTTTCCTTCTCTCCTTCGTCGGCGCGTTCCTGCTCTTCCGGCAGCCCGCCGGCAGAGCGTTGAGCGTGACGGCCGTGGTCTACGGCGTGGGCCTGGCGCTGACCTTCGATGAATTCGGCATGTGGGCGCATCTGGGCGGCCCCTACTGGCAGCGCGCCAGCTTTGACGCGATGGTCATCATCACCGCGGTACTGGGCTTGTACTGCGCGACACCCGCCATCAGGAAGTTCCGCGAATGGCACTGGGTGGCGACGGCGCTGCTGATCGCCGGGCTTGTCGTCTTCGGCCTGGTCATGGCCGACTCATTGCATCACGCGCAAGACAGGCTGTCGCCGTTCTTCGAACAGATTGAAACCGACGGGCCGGGGTAAGGAGTTCGCCCCGCACGGAAATTCTTGTGATATTTTGTTACACTGCAAAATGCGTCGGTGTACTGAGGTTGGCGCCAGTGTCCGTGCGTTCATGGAGCATACCGGCGCGCGGATCACGAAGCCAACGGAATGCGCTGTACCGCAGGCTTTCAGTTTGCCCGGCGTGAAGACCGAATGAAGGAAGCGGAGGAGACAATGCACAAGAGCGTGAGTCGTCGCGGGTTCCTCAAGACTGCCGCTGCCATGGTGGCGGCGCCGTACGTCATCCCCGCCTCCGCACTGGGGGCGGACGGCAACGTCTCGCCCAGCGAGCGCATCGTGATGGCCGGCATCGGCATCGGGGGGCGCGGGAGCGGGGACCTGGGGAACCTGATCCACTTCAACGACTGCCAGTTCGTGGCTGTGGCCGATACGCGCAAAGACAACCGCGAGCGCGTCAAGAATATGATTGACGGGAAGAACGGCAACAAGGACTCCGCGGCCTACATTGACTACCATGAAGTCCTCGCTCGCCAGGACATTGACGCCGTGCTGATCGCCACCAGCGACCGCTGGCACACGCCCATGTCCGTGTTCGCCATGCGCGCCGGCAAGGACGTCTACTGCGAGAAGCCCTGCTCCTTCTCCCTCGCCGAAGGCCGCGTCCTGGCCGACACCGCGCGGCACTATGGCCGCGTCTACCAGGCCGGCACGCAGCGGCGCAGCGAAGAGCCCTTTGTCTTCATCAGGGAACTCGCCCGCCGCGGATACCTCGGGAAGGTGCACACGTTCACCGCCGATATCTGGGGCGGTAACGTGCGCCCCGGGTGGCTGCCGCCGGAGCCTGAGCCGCCGCGGGAGGTCCTCGACTGGGATGTCTTCCTCGGGCCGGCGCCGTGGCGGCCGTACAACCGCGGGTATCTCGGCCACGGTGGGAAGGAAGACTTCCACACCGGCTGCATCGGCGAGTGGGGCAGCCACACCGTTGACCAGGCCCAATGGATCAACGGCTCCGTGCTGACCGGCCCGGTTGAGTTCGAGTTCCCCAACAACGACGATGGCGGCGGCCTGGTCGCCCGCTACGCCGACGGCGTGAAGCTGGTGCTCAAACAGGGCGGCTTCCCGAACTCATGCGGCATCAAGGTCGAGGGCAGCGAGGGCTGGGCGTTCTCCGCCGACAGTTGCGGCGCCTCGTGCTCCCAAAAATCGCTGAACGACAAACGCAAGCAGCTCGTCCAGCGTTACATTGCGGAGACCCAGCGGCCGTTGCATCACTGGCGGGACTTCCTCGACTGCTGCAAGAACCGGCGTTTGACAGTGGCCCAGGCCGAGCATGCGCACCGCTCCGTCAGCTCCTGCCACTGCGCCAACATCTGCATGAAGCTGAGACGGAACCTGAAGTGGGACCCGGTGAAGGAGGAGTTCATCGGCGACGATGAGGCCAACAGGCTGCGCAGGCGGCCATCGCGCCCGCAGTATTCTGTGTAGGGCGCACTGTCCAGTTTGCGCAGGGCAGAACAGGAGATGAGCGGAGAGAGGGAACCATGAGAACGACAATCGTCACGTGGACGGCCCTCTGGGCACTGGCCCTGGCGCTTCCCGCCGTTGCAGGCGAAGCGGGCAAGCAGGAAGAGGAGCGCAAGCTCATCGGCGTGCTGCAGTCCAATGCGGAGCCGCTGCAGAAGGACCAGGCTTGCCGGCGGCTGGCCGTCATCGGCACCAAGGAAGCCGTCCCCGCTCTCGCCGCGCTCCTCTCCGACGAGAAGCTCAGCGACGTCGCCCGCTACGGCCTTGTGCCGATCCCCGACCCGGCCGTGGACGAGGCGCTGCGCGGCGCGCTCTCCAAGGTGAAGGGCAGGCAACTGCAGGGAGTGGCCTTCTCGCTCGGCCACCGCCGCGACCAGGCGGCTATCCCCGATCTGGCAAAGCTGCTGGGCGATGCGGACGTCCAAGTGGTGGGCACGGCCGCGCGCGCCCTGGCCGCAATCGGAGGCCCCGCGGCCTGGAAGGCTCTCGAACAGGCACTGGCCACCGCGCCGGAAGCCGCCCGCCCCGCAGTGGGCGATGCAGCCATCGTGCTTGCGGACGCGCTCCTTACCCAGGAGAAGCGTGACGAGGCCAAGGCCATCTACGACACGCTTAGAGCCAGCACCGCCCTGCCCAAGCGCATCGTTGCCGCGGCGTTCCGCGGCGCCGCCCTCTCTCGCCAGACCGCCGGCTTGCCCCTGCTCATTGAGCAACTCAAGACCGACGACAAGGACATGCGCCGCATGGCGTACAGGCTGGCGCGGGAGTTCCCGGGACCTGAAGCCACGAAGGCTCTGGCGGGCGAGCTGAGCAAGCTGCCGCAGGACCGCCAGGTCCTGCTGATCCAGGCGCTGGGAGACCGCGGCGACGTGGCGGCGCTGCCGGCGATACTGGAGCTGGCCAAGAGCGGCGAGGTCCCCGTGCGCGTTCTGTCGCTGCGCGTTCTCGGGCAGCTTGCGGACGCTTCGGTCGTGCCCTTGCTCTTCGAAGCCGCCATGGGTTCCCCGGCCGACGTGGCCAGGGCCGCCCAGGCTTCCCTGGCCGGCCTGCCCGACAGCAAGGAAGTGAACGACGGCATCCTGGCGGTCGCGGAGAAGGGGGATGCCAAGGTACGCTGCGTGGCCATCAACACCGTCGCGGATCGCCGCATCGCGGCGGCCCTCCCCGTGCTGCTCAAGGCCCTCGATGACGCCGACGAACAGGTCCGCGCCGCGGCGCTCAGAGCGCTGGGTGAGACAACGACCGTGGCGGACGTGGACGCGCTCATCAGCATCGTGGCCAAGCCCAAGAAACCCCAGGAGATCCCGGCGGCGGAAGCGGCGCTGCGCGCGGTCTTCCAGAGGACCGAGAACAAGCCGGCCTGTGCCGAGAAGCTGCTTGGCGGCCTGCCCCAGGCCGAAGGGGCCTCCAGATGCGCCATCCTGCGCCTCCTGATCGTCGTGGGCGGACCCGACGCTCTGAAGGCCGTGCGCACGGCCTGCAAGGACGCCAACGCGGACGTGCAGGAGACCGCGATCCGCGCCTTGTGTGATTGGACCAGCGCCGACGCCGCGCCCGACGTGCTCGAGCTCGCAAAGACGTCGGCCAGCCAGACGCACGCGATTCTCGCTCTGCGCGGCTACTGCCGCATGATCGCCCTCAAGGACCTGCCGGCCGACAAGAAGCTCGCCATGTGCAAGGATGCCATGCCTCTCGCGAAGCGGCCCGATGAGAAGAAACTCGTCCTCGCCGCCCTCGGCGAGACGCCCCATCCCGAAGCCCTCAAGATGATCGAGGCGTGCCTGGCCGAAGACGCGGTCAAGGCCGAAGCGGAACTCGCTCTGCTCAGGATCTCCCAGGCCATGTCCGGCACCAGCCCCGACGACGCGAAGGCCACGCTCAACAAGCTCATCGCGTCAACCGGCAACGCGAACATCAAGAAGCAGGCCCAGCAGGTGCTCCAGCAGCTCGAGAAGGCCGGCGACTTCGTCACGGCCTGGCAGGTCGCAGGCCCTTACCAGCAGGATGGCAAGAGCAACCAGGACCTCTTCAACATGGTCCTGGCACCCGAGAAGCCCGACGCCAAAGATGTGAAATGGGTCATGATGCCGCCCGGCACCGACAGGAACGGCGCGATGATCATGGACCTTGCGGCGGCGTGCGGCGGCGGTGATCAGAAATGCGCCTGCGTCCGCACCTGGGTCCGCTCCGACAAGGAACAGCCGGCCAAGCTCGAATTCGGCACTGACGACGGCGGCAAAGTGTGGCTCAACACCAAGGTCGTTCACGCCAACCCGGCCGGCGGCGCCGCGACTCCCGGCAAGTACAAGGTGGACGTGACGCTCAAGCAGGGCTGGAACGCCATCCTGATGAAGGTCACCCAGGACTCAGGGCCGTGGGAATTCTGCTTCCGCATCTGCAAGCCCGACGGCACGAAGATAGACGGCATCAAGCTTCAGCCCACGCCGCCGCCGGAGTGAGGCCCTTCGAGCGCAGCGACTTGCTGCCGCAGCCTGAAGCCAAGAGCTAAGAGCCAAGAGCTAAAAGCCTCCGTTACGTCTTGCCTTCCACATCTAACCGCAAACCCTGTTGACACCTCCGCCCCTTGCGGTATGAGCGTTCTTGTTCGTGGGTAGTCCGAAAGGACGCAAGGGAAAACGGTGCAAATCCGTTACGGTCCCGCCGCTGTTACCGGGGACGAAGGCCGCAGACACCACTGTTGGGTCCAACGTTGTGCCAGGTTGTTGGACAGTTGATGGGAAGGCGCGGCTGTAGGACGATCCGGAAGTCAGAAGACCTGCCCACGTGAGTGATCGTTGCGCCCCTCGAGGATTGGGGGACCAGCAGGACTGACGGCGGATGGAATACGGCATCCCCGGCCCTGGTGAACCAGGTCCGGGGATTTTTTTGGAGTGCGCGGATGGCGGCAAGCGTGGCACCACGACCCGCGACGAGTCTGCTGAGCGACCTCGCGACTTCCGAGAAGGCAGCCCCGCCCCGGCTGCTCCTCCTGGTCAGGCATGCCGCGTGCGGAACGAGCGGCTTCATCGGCGCCTCCGATGTCCCGCTCAGTCCCGAAGGCCGCCGCCAGGCTGCCACACTGGCGAGACTCATCGCCGCAAAGAACCCCGCGCGCTGCTTCTGCAGTCCTCTCAAGCGCTGCCTTGAAACCGCGTCCGCGGCGCTGGCGGGAACGCAGCTAAAGCCGGAAGTTGACGACGACCTGCGTGAGATCAACTTCGGGCGCTGGGAAGGCTTGTCGTTTGACGAGATCGCGCGCGCCGATCCCGACGCCGTCCGGCGTTGGGCGGACTTCGATCCGGAGTTCGCGTTTCCAGACGGCGAGGCCTGCAGTGCATTCCTGGAGCGTGTCCGCCGCGCCGTCGCGCGCATGTCGGCGTGCTCCGCACAGCCCGTGCTGGCGATCACGCACGGCGGTGTGATTGCGGCGCGCCTATGCGCAGCGCCTGGCCGAAGCGCTTCCCGGGCCGCGCATCTTCGTTGCCACGTGTCCGGTGCTGGACGACGAGACGCGCGAGCGCATCCGCAGGCATCGGGAGGCGCGCGCGGGAAGAGGCTGGGAGACCATCGAGGAGCAGCTCGAGCTTGCCCCGGTCCTGCAGCACGCGAAGCAGGCCGGCGTCGTGCTCGTGGATTGCCTCACGCTGTGGATCAACAACCTGATGTACCGGGCCGAGCAGCAGGGGCGCGAGGTGACTGAAGACGAGATGGTGCAGCGGTGCCGCGAAGTCCTTGACGCCTGCGCCGGCTTTCCGGGCGTCGTGGTCTTCGTGACCAACGAAGTCGGCATGAGCATCGTGCCCGACAATCCCGCCTGCCGCCGCTTCCGGGATCTTGCCGGGCGCTGCAATCAGGCGATCGCCGCTGCCGCCGAATCGGTCGCGCTGCTTGCGTGCGGCCTGCCACTGATCTTGAAGGGGAAACCGGGGCCGTAGCACGGGCTTCCAGCCCGTGCCACAAGGAGCAGCAATGGAAACGCTGAATGCCACAATCGCGAAGATCCCCGCGCCGGACGCCACCGCTCGCGCCAGCGCGCACGCGCGTCTTGCACGCCTGACCATGCCGTACTGGGCATTGGGGCGCCTCATGGACCTGGCCGAAGACCTGGCGGGCATGACGGGCTGCCCGCGGCCGTCGGTCCAGAGGAAAACCATCGTCACGATGGCCGGCGATCACGGTGTGACCGCGGAAGGCGTGAGCAAGTATCCGCCGGAGGTCACGCCGCAAATGGTCCACAACTTCGTCCGCGGCGGCGCGGGGATCAACGCGCTGGGCCGGCTGGCCGGCGCGCGAGTGGTCGTCGTGGACATGGGCGTGGCCGGCGACTTGAGCGCTTTGGCCAAGACCGGCCAGATCATCTCCAAGCGCATCGGTCCCGGCACCAGGAACATGGCGCACGGCCCGGCCATGACCCGCGACGACGCCGTCCGCTGCGTGGAGGCCGGCATTGACGTCGCGCTGCAGCTCGGGCCGGCGACCGATGTCTTCGGCACCGGCGACATGGGCATCGGCAACACCACGCCCAGCAGCGCCATCGTGGCAACCATCACGGGCGCCGCGGTGGCGGATGTGACGGGCCGCGGCACGGGGATCAGCGACGAACAGCGCAAGCACAAGATCGAGGTGATCCGGAAAGCCATTGAGGTCAACCGCCCGGATCCCAAGGACGCGCTCGACGTGCTGGCCAAGGTCGGCGGCTTTGAGATCGGCGGCATCGCCGGGCTGATTCTCGGCGCGGCCGCGCAGCGCAAGCCCGTCCTGATAGATGGCTTCATCTCCACGGCGGGCGCTCTGATCGCGCACGGCCTGGCGCCGCAAGCGGGGGCCTACATGATCGCAGCGCACCGCAGCGTTGAACAGGGTCACCGCGTGGCACTCCAGTTCCTTGAGAAACAGCCCCTGTTCGACCTGGACTTGCGTCTGGGCGAAGGCACAGGCGCGGCGCTGGCCATGAACCTGGTGGAAGCGGCGGTGCGCGTGCTGACGGAAGTGGCGACGTTCGACGAAGCAGCGGTGTCGGAGGCCGACAAGTGAAGGCGTTCCTGGCGGCGTTCCAGTTTCTGACCGTTCTGCCCGTGCGCATGGATCTGGGCGAGCGGGCGATCGGCCAGGGAATCTGGTTCTTCCCCGTCGTGGGATTGCTGCTCGGCGCCGCCGTTGCCGCGCTGGATTACGCGTTGGGCCACGTTCTGCCCGCCGCCCCGGCCAGTGTCGTTGTCGTGATCGCGCTGTTGCTCGTCTCCGGCGGCCTGCACGTGGACGGTCTGGCCGACACAGCCGACGGCTTCTTCAGCTCGCGACCAAAGCAGCAGATCCTGGAGATCATGAGGGACAGCCGCAGCGGGCCGATGGCCATTGCCGCCCTCGTGTGCGTATTGGGCCTGAAGATGGCCGCCGTGACCTCGGTGCCGGCGCAGCCGCAGTTCCAGCGCGCGGCGGTCATCCTGCTGATGGCTCTCGCCGGCCGCTGCGCGCTGGTCTTCCAGCTCAACCTGCTGCCCTACGCGCGCAGCGAAGGCGGCCTGGGCTCGGCGTTCGTCAAAGCGAGGTCGTGGCTCCAGGTTGTCTGGGCGCTGGCGCTCCTGGCGGCTGCGAGCTGGTTTCTGCTGGGGGTGGCGGGCGCGGCGGTCTTCGCGGGCGTGTTGCTGGCCACCGTTCTGTTTGCATTGCACTGCTACCGCAAGATCGGCGGCTTCACCGGCGACACGCTCGGCGCCGCCTGTGAACTGACGGAACTTGTCCCCGCTCTGGTGATGGCGGGCTGGCTGCACGCCAAGGTGTCTGCATGACTGCGAACGGGCACGGCGGAAATCTGCGGCAGTTGGCGGCGGCGGCGGGGCTGCCGGCAGCGCAGTTGCTCGACTTCTCGGCGAACCTGAACCCGCTCGGCCCGCCGGAATGGCTCCGGCCGGCAATCAGCTCGACGGTCAGTTCTCTCGTGAACTATCCCGATCCGGAGAACACCGCTCTTGTCGCCGCTGTTGCCGCGCGCTACGGCGCCCGCGCTGATGAGGTCCTCGCCGGCAACGGTTCCACCGAGCTGCTCTACCTCCTGCCGCCGGCGCTCGAGGCCGGGCGCGCGGTCATCCCGGTGCCCTGTTACAGCGATTACGCCAGAGCGGCCAGACTGGCGGGCTGTCCGATAGTCAGCGTTCCGCTTCGCGAGGCCGACGGCTTCGTCCTCGATCTGTCCGTGGTTGGCGCGCGCCTGCGCCGGAAGCCGCGGCAGCGGCACACGCTGGTCTTCATCGGCCAGCCTAACAACCCGACGGGACGCTTGTGCTGCACGGAGAGCCTGCGCGACCTCGCACGCGAGCATCCGGAGACGACGTTCGTTGTGGACGAGGCCTTCGCGGACTTCGTTGATGGATATGAGAGTCTGACGGTCAGGCGACCCGGCAACGTCGTCGTGCTTCTGTCGCTCACCAAGATCTTCGCCATTCCCGGCCTGCGCCTCGGCTGCGCGGTCGCGTCGCGAGACGTCGTGCGCCGCGTGCAGGCGCTGCAGCCGCCCTGGTCGGTGAACGCCATCGCGCAGGCTGTGGGCGTGCGCGCTCTGCATGACGCCGGCTATCTCGCCGGAACGCGGGCCTTCGTGCGCGAGCAGCGCCAGTCGTTGCAGCGGGCGCTTCAGGCGCTGCCGGGGTTGACTGTCTACCCCAGCGACGCCAATTTCCTGCTCGCGCGCCTCGACCACAAGGGCCTGGATGCGCCCGCGCTCGCCAGGCGTCTGCTGCGCGAAGGCGTCGCGATCCGCGTCTGCGACAACTTTGAGGGCCTCGACGGCCGCTTCTTCCGCGTCGCCGTGCGCAACGCCGCCGAGAACGAGCGGCTCTGCGAGGCGCTGCGGCGCGTCCTTGCCGCCGGCGTTTCCCCTCTCCCCCGTGGGGAGAGGGTGGCGCCGCAGCGCCGGGTGACGGGGCGCCCATCGCCCATCGCCAAGAGCCAAGAGCCAGGAGCCAAGAGCCAACGCGCTCGCACCATCATGTTCCAGGGGACCAGTTCGAACGCGGGCAAGAGCGTCCTGTGTGCCGCTCTCTGCCGCATCCTGCTGCAGGACGGTTATCGCGTGGCGCCGTTCAAGTCGCAGAACATGTCGCTGAATTCGTTCGTCACGCGCGACGGCGGCGAGATGGGGCGCGCGCAGGCCGTGCAGGCGCAGGCGTGCCGCATCGAACCCGATGTGCGCATGAACCCGATCTTGCTGAAGCCGAACTCGGACACCGGCTCACAGGTCATCGTCTGCGGCAAGCCCCTCGCGAATATGGATGTCGCCAGGTACATCAGGTACAAGCCGGAGGCTTTCGCCGCGGCGAGGCGCGCCTTCGACAAACTCGCTTCCGAGTACGACGTGGTGGTGCTGGAAGGCGCGGGCAGCCCGGGCGAAGTCAATCTCAAAGCGCACGACATCGTCAACATGCACATGGCCCGTTACGCCGCGGCGCCGGTGCTGCTGGTGGGCGACATTGATCGCGGCGGCGTATTTGCCTCGTTCGTCGGCACGATGGAAGTGCTGGCCGAATGGGAGCGCGCGTTGGTCGCTGGCTTCGTGGTCAATCGCTTCCGGGGCAAGGAAGCGCTGCTGGCCGACGCGCTGGAGTACACGCTGCAGCACGCCGGCCGGCCCGTGCTGGGCGTCGTGCCGTACATCCGCCAGTTGGGCTTGCCCGAGGAGGACTCGGTCTCCTTCAAGGACGGAGCGTTCGATGCGAGCGGCTCCGACGGCGCGACTGTTGAGGTCGCGGTGGTGGACCTGCCGCACATCTCCAACTTCACCGATTTCGACGCGCTGCGCCTGGAGCCCGACGTGCGCGTCCGCATCGTGCGCGCACCGGAAGAGCTGCGCGCCCCCGACGCCGTCATCCTGCCGGGCAGCAAGAACGTGATCGGCGATCTGGAACACCTCCGGCGCACCGGGCTGGAACGAAAAGTCCTGGAGCTTGCCGCGGCCGGCGCGACGGAAGTCGTCGGGATCTGCGGCGGCCTGCAGATGCTCGGCAAGAAGATCGAGGACCCGCATAGGCTCGAATCCGCACGTGCGGCGCTCTCCGCTCTGGGTCTGCTGCCGCTGTCCACCACGCTGGCGCGCGAAAAGACGCTGACGCGCGTGACCGCGACGCATCTGCCGTCCGGCCTGCCGGTGACGGGCTATGAGATCCACCACGGCCGCAGCACGGCCGGCCGCGCGCAACCGCTCGTGCGCCGCGAGGACGGCGAGATCATCGGTTCCGGTTCGGCCGACGGACTTGTCTGGGGCACGTACCTGCACGGCATCTTTGACGCGGACGAATTCCGCCGCTGGTTCGTGGATCGCCTGCGCGTGCGCAAGCGTCTGCCGCCGCTGGGCAAGGTCTGCGCGCGGTACGACCTGGAGCCGGCGTTCGAGCGGCTGGCCGACATCGTGCGGCGCAGTCTGCGGATGGACCGGGTGTACCGGCTGATGGGGCTGCGGCGATGAGCATGCGACTGGAATACCAGGTTCCCGCCGCCTTCGCGCTCGATCTGCTGATCGGCGACCCGCGCTGGCTGCCGCATCCGGTGAAGCTCATCGGCTGGTGTGCCGGGAAACTCGAAGCGCCCGTCCGCCGCGCGGTCCCGTTCGCGTACGTAGCCGGCCTGGCCGCGTGGATGCTCATCGTCGGAGGCGCCGGCGGCATCACGTGGGGCGTGTTGTGGCTCGCGGCCTGGCTCCATCCGGTCGCGTACGACGTGGCCGCCGTGTTGCTCCTGTACACAACCTTCGCCGCGCGCGACCTGGTGGACCACAGCCGCAACGTCCTGAAGGCCTTGCGCGCGGGCGACCTGCCGGAGGCGCGGCGGCGCGTGAGCATGATCGTCGGCCGCGACACGGGCAACCTCGATGAAGCCGGCGTGACGCGCGCCGCGGTGGAGAGCGTCGCCGAGAGCACGGTGGACGGCGTCACCGCGCCGCTCTTCTTCGCCGTGGTTGGAGGCCCCGTGGGCGCGATGGCGTACAAGGCCGTCAACACGCTCGATTCCATGTTCGGCCACAAGGAGGAGCGCTACAGCAGGTTCGGTTGGGCCTCGGCGCGGTTGGACGACGTGGCGAACTACATCCCCGCGCGAGTGACCGCGCCCCTGGTGGCGCTCACCGCGGCCGTGCTGGGCTACAGGCCCGTCCTGGCCCTGCGCGTCCTCGCACGCGACGGCCGCAAGCACGCCAGCCCGAACGCGGGCTTGCCCGAAGCCGCTGTCGCCGGTGCGCTCAACGTTCAACTCGGCGGGCTGAACTACTACGGCGGCGAGCCGCATCAGGGAGCGCTGATCGGCGACCCCAACGAGCCGCTTATGCGCGAGCACATCTCGCGCGCGAATGCGCTGATGCTGGGGACCGCCGTGCTGGCGCTGCTGGTCTTCGTCGGAGCGAGAGTGCTGGTGCTGGCGTGGGCGGGTGAGGGAGCGCGATGAGTCAGGACGAGACTTCGGGCCGCGTGCTGCTGTTCACGGGCGACGGCAAAGGCAAGACGACCGCCGCGGTGGGCATGGGCTTGCGCGCCTGCGGACACGGCATGCGCGTGCTGATGCTGCAGTTCATCAAGGCCACACCAACGGGCGAGATATCGGCAGCGCGGCAGTTGCCCAGCTTTGAGATCGTCCAGACCGGCCGCGGCTTCGTGCCGCCGCCAGGCCATCCGCAGTTTGAGGAGCACCGCCGCGCGGCGGCAGCGGGTGTCGAGCAGGCCGCGCAGGCCGTGACGTCCGGCCGTTACGACCTGGTGATCCTGGACGAAGTCTGCACCGCCGTGTCGCTGTCGCTGCTGGACGAGAAGCGCGTGGCGGAACTGGCGGCGAAACGGCCGCTCGCAGTCACGCTGGTCCTGACCGGGCGGGGCGCCACGCCGGGCTTGATGGCGCTGGCCGACACAGTGACCGAGATGCGTTGCCTCAAGCATGCCTACGATTCCGGGCGGCGCGCCCAGAAAGGTGTGGAGTTCTGACGATGCCTTGCGCTCGAGTCGTTATCGCCGGCACGCACAGCGGCGTCGGGAAGACCTCCCTGGCGCTCGCGCTCGTGCACGCGCTGACGCGGCGCGGCGTGCGCGTGCAGGCGTTCAAGGTCGGCCCCGATTTCCTCGACCCCTCGTATCTCGCGCTGGCCTCGAAGCGGCCCTGCTACAACCTCGACGGCTGGATGACCAGCCACGAGTACGTCGTCCGGCTGTTCGCGAAGGCCACCGCGGATGCCGACGTGGCCATCGTGGAAGGCGTCATGGGGCTCTTCGACGGCGCCGACCCACGCACAAACGAGGGCAGCACGGCGGAGATCGCCCGCTGGCTCGATGCGCCCGTCCTGCTGGCCGTCAACGCTCACGGCGCCGCGCGCAGCCTGGCGGCCACGGTGAAAGGCTTCTGCGAATTCGAGCC
Source organism: Planctomycetota bacterium (assembly GCA_026692735.1). GTDB lineage: Bacteria > Planctomycetota > SZUA-567 > H5-PLA8 > H5-PLA8 > JAPLOD01. Next base: position 21,627 of record JAPLOD010000868.1, read on the forward strand.
GGCCCTGCAAGTCGCCGGGATCATCGCCAACCATGCCGGTTCGGCACGCCACGCCCAATGGCTGAGCGACTCGCTGAACTCCGCCGGCCTGCCGAAGCTCGTCGCGGCAATCCCGCGCGGCGCGTTCCCGTCTCTCCCGAGCCGCCACCTGGGACTCGTCACCGCCGATCGCGACAACCTGACGGCGGGCGTGTTGGACGCGCTTGCCGACGCGCTCGAAAAGCACGTGCCGCTGGATGAGATCACGCAACTCGCGGCAAGCGCGCCTCCCCTTCTCCGCCCCGCGGGAACAGAAGCTGCGGCCCGCGCACCGGAATCGCCGCAGCGCGTGAAGGTGGGCGTGGCTCACGACAAGGCGTTCCATTTCTACTATCCCGACAATCTCGAGGCGCTGGAGGCTCACGGCTGCGAGTTGGTCCGCTTCTCGCCGCTCGCAGACAGACGCCTGCCGTCGGACCTCAACGCACTGTACCTCGGCGGCGGCTACCCCGAGGAGCATGCGGCGGCGCTGGCGGGGAACAAGGGCATGCTTGCCGACATCAGGGACTTTGCCGCCGGCGGCCTGCCCGTGTACGCGGAATGCGGCGGGCTGATGTACCTCGCGGAGGGGCTGCACACGTTGGACGGCCGGCGCCACACGCTGGCGGGCGTGCTGCCGGTGTGGACGCGGATGCTTCCGCGGCGCAAGGCGCTGGGCTACGTCGAGGTCACGCTGACGGAAGATGCGTTGTGGGGCGCTCGCGGAGCGACGCTGCGGGGGCACGAGTTCCATTATTCGGAGCTGCTCGGCGAACCGCCCGACGCTGCGCCGTGGCGCAAAGCCTTCGCTCTGACGTACCGCCGCGCTGAAGACGTCGCCAAAGAGGGTTTTCAGAACGGGAGCATTCTGGCCACCTACGTTCACGCGCATTTCGCCAGCCGGCCGGACGCTGTCAGGAGTTTCGTCGCTCATTGCGGGGCCGCATCATGAAGAAGCGCAGAGCCGCTCGGCAGACTTCCGACACGGCGCCCCGGCGCGCGCTGGTGCACGCGCTGTGCGCCCGGCCGCTCAGCGGTGAAGCGATCGAGGCGCTCTCGTTCGCCACGATTGACCGGGAAGCCGGGCCGCGTTCGTTCGCGCCGGACCAGTGGCAGGTTGTCCGCCGCATGATCCACACCACCGCGGACTTCGCGCTGATTGCTGAGGTGCGGTTCTCGCCCGACGCCATCGCTTCGGGCGTCAGCGCGCTGCGAGCCGGGCGGCCGATCTACACCGATTCCAACATGGTCCGCGCGGGGATATCGCTGGCGCGACTGCGGAGCGTCTGTGCGAGCTACGGGCCGCGGAGCGTCGTCTGCCACGTGGCCGACGAAGCCGTGGCCAAGGAGGCCCGGTCCGCCGGTCTGCCGCGAGCGCTCTTCGCCGTGCGCAAAGCGAAACCCATGCTTGCGGGCGCAATCGTGCTGTTCGGCAACTCGCCCGTGGGCCTGCTGGAGCTCAACCGCCTGATCATTGAGTAGCGCATCCGTCCGGCGCTGGTCGTGGCCATGCCGGTGGGGTTTGTTCATGTCGTCGAAAGCAAGAAGGAGTTGATGTCCCTGCCGGTGCCCTTCATCGCACTGGCGGGCCGGCGCGGCGGCAGTCCGCTGGCGGTGAGCGTCGTTCACGCGTTGGCAGCGGTGGCATGTTCGCAGCCTGGGCGTTCATGCCGGGGAAAGGGCCAGGCATAGGCCGCTCACTGTAGGGCGATTCGCCGAATCGCCTTACGAACGCGGCGGACACCAGAAGGAGGGAAACGTGAAGCAGAAGAAAGCGGTCATTGCGTACCGCAAGACGTGCAAGACCAGCGGGACGGGCCTATCACATTACATCCTGCTGGAGAAGAAGTCGAAGTAAGCGTGGACCGGGCGCCCCAGCGCGGTGCTGGGGCGCCCGGCACGTGGTCAACGGACATCACAGAGGACACGGCATGTCGCAAGCACGGACGGACAACAATAGAGCGTCGTCGCGCGGAAGGTACATCAACACGGGCAACGGTCCCACGCTGCAGCCAATTGACATCGGGCATGCGGAGTACGTGGGGCTGGTTGACCCGGACGCGGCCTTCTGGTCGCTCCTGCGGAAGGACAAGCTCGCCGACGCGCTTACCAGCCGCGCATTCATCGGACCGTATCTGAAGAAGCGCGCCCGCTTCCTCGCCGAAATGCAGACGCTGCGCTTCGGCATGAAGCCGCTGGCCGTGTACTTCAACCCGACGGAGCGCTGCAACCTGAACTGCAAATACTGTTACATCCCCGACGACATGCGGCGCGACGGCGTGACCATGACCGCAGCGCAACTGCTGGAGGCGCTGGCCATCCTGAAGGCGTTCTTCAAGAAGATACTGCCCGCCAGGCTAAAGCCGCAGGTTGTCTTCCACGGTTCCGAACCGCTGCTGGCGCGCGACGCGATGTTCGCCGGGATTGAGAAGTTCCGGGACGATTTCCGCTTCGGCATCCAGACCAACGGCACGCTGCTGGACGAAGAAGCGCTGCAGTTCATCACGTCGCGCCAGATCGGCCTCGGCCTGTCCCTGGACGGCCACGCCCGCAGGATCGCCGACCGCACGCGGCAGACGTGGTCGGGCGATGGCGTCTTCGCCAAGGTCATCCAGGTGCTCGAACGGCTGAGAGGCTACGCCAGCTACAACGTCATCTGCACCGTCACGCGCGAGAACATGCGCAGCCTCAGCCGGATCGTGGACTTCCTGCACGGCATGGAAGTCCCCGTCTGCATGCTGAACCCCGTGCGCTGCACCAGGCCGGGCGCGCGCGACATCAAGCCCGCCGATCACGAGCTGGCGCCGTATTATCTGCGCGCGCTCGACCGCACGTCTGAGCTCTACCGGAAGACGGGCCGCAAGCTGGTGGTCGCGAATTTCGCCAACGTGCTCGTCAGCATCGTCGCGCCGACGGCGCGGCGGCTGATGTGCGATATCTCGCCGTGCGGCGGCGGGCGCTGCTTCTTCGCGTTGTCGGCCAAGGGCGATCTGTTCCCATGCAGCGAGTTCATCGGGCTGCCTGAGTTCAACGGCGGGAACCTCTTCAGGGGCGAACTGGAACAGGCGCTGAAGAGCCCCGCGTTCCAGAAGGTCACCGGGCGCAAGGTGGAGGACATTGAGCCGTGCGCTCGCTGCGCCGTGCGGCATTTCTGCGGGTCACCCTGCCCGGCGGAAGCGCACGAGATGAACGGCGGCATGCAGCGGCCGGGCGCGTTCTGCGAGTTGTACGAGGAGCAGGCGCGCTACGCGTTGCGCCTGATTGCCGATGACAAGGTTGATGCGTTCCTGTGGGACGGTTGGGACAAGGGCACAAAGACGTCCATTGATCTGTCGGTCGTGTGAGAACAGCCGCATGCAAGCGCTCATCATCTTAGGCCACGGCAGCCGCGTACCCGAAGCAGGCCGGGACATGGAACGTGTCGCCGCGGGGCTGAAGGAAAAGTACCGCCAGGCCATGGTCGAGGTCTGCTACATGTCGCAGTTGGGGCCGCACTTCCCGGAGGTCTTCGACAAGTGCGTCGCGGCGGGGGCGACCGAGGTACTGGTGCTGCCGTATTTTCTGCACATGGGCCAGCACCTGCGCTCGGACATCCCGCGCATTCTGCGGGAGAAGGCAAAGGGCTTCCCACACGTCAGGGTCGTTTTGGGCCGGCACCTGGGCTTCGACCCGCTCCTGACGGACCTGCTGGAGAAACGTGTTGTGGAATCCGCCGGCCTGCCGGATGTGCGCGCGTTGCCGGCGCCGGCGGCAGACGAGGACTGCGCGGAAGAGCACGAGCATGGCGCGAGCCATGGCGGCTAGGAGCACGAGGCAATGCGCGGGAGCCGGAAGGCATTACTGATTTTGCTCGGCGTGGCAGTGGCGCTGTTCCCCAGCCCCGCGTACGCGATGCACATTAGCGAAAGCATCCTCCCGGGGCCGTGGGCCGGCCTCTGGTTCGCCGTCAGTCTGCCGTTCGTCCTATGGGGCCTGCGTGACATCCAGCAGCGCAGCAGAGAGAAGCCGTACACGAAAGCGCTCGTGGGGCTCGTCGGCGCAGCGGTCTTCATTGTGTCGTGCATGCCGATACCCGTGCCGTGGCTTGGCACGTGTTCACACCCATGCGGAACGGGCCTCGCGGCGATCCTCATCGGTCCGTGGGCCACGGTCGTCGTGGCCAGCATCGCGCTGCTGCTGCAGGCCCTCTTCCTGGCCCACGGCGGCCTGTCAACACTGGGGGCGAATATCTGTTCGATGGGCGTGGCGGGCGCGTTCATCGGCTACGGCGTGTTCCTGGTGGCGCGCCGGGTGGGCGCATCGTTCTTCGTGGCCGCATTCCTGGCCGGCCTGCTGTCGGATTGGGGCACCTATGCCACGACGTCGTTTGAGCTCGCCAGCGCGCTGTGCGGTGACAACTCCCCCTGGCAGATGTTCCTGACGATCCTTGTTGCCTTCGCTCCGACGCAGATTCCCCTCGGGGTCGCCGAGGGCGCCGTCGGGGCAATGGCCTGCCTGTTCATCCACTCCCGGCGCCCCGAACTGCTGGGCAACCTGATGGAGGGGAAACGCGCATGAGGCATTTCCCTGGTGCGGCCGTGCCGCTCGTGCTGTTCGCCGCCGGATGGCTGTTCTGCGCAGCGGGCCATGCCGCCGAACCAGCGCGCAAGTCCGCGGATGCGCCCGCCGCCAGAGCGGGTCAGAAAGAGGCAGCGCCCCAGTGGGAGGGCGTGGACAAGACCGTGATTGAGAAGTACGCGGAGGCCGCCGGGAGGCCGGCGCGCGAGCCGTACATCAACACGGACCAGGGCGATCTGCTGTTGTTCTGTTTCCTTGTGGCGGGAGTCATCGCCGGCTTCATCGCCGGTTACTACTTCCGCGCGCTGTTTCCGCCGCGGCCAAAGAAGACGGAAGAGAAGACGAATGTTTGAGCTGTTCTCGGACATCATGGCCTGCCGCCCGAACGCTTTGACGCGCGTGGATGCCCGCGTCAAGCTGGTGAGCGGCGTGGCGGCGCTTGTTGTGGTGCTGTTCTCCACGCGGCTGGCATTGCCGCTGGCCATCCTCGCCGCGTGCCTCGTCGCCATGCTGGCCCTGCGCCTGCCGCTGCGGCTGACGCTCCTGCGCCTGGCCGCGCCGCTGCTGGTCGTCCTGATTCTCATGGCCCTGCAGGCCTTCACGCAGGGCTCCAAGCCTCTCTTCTCGCTGACGGTCGGCGGCTTCCGCATCACCGCCACTGAAGAAGGGACGTGGCGCGCCGCCCTGCTTGGTTCGCGCGTGCTGGGCGGAGTCAGCGTGATGCTGCTGCTGAGCGCCGTAACGCCCGCGCACCAGCTCTTCCACGCGCTGCGCTGGTGCGGCGTGCCGAAGACCTGGGTCGAAGTCGCGCTGCTCATGTACCGTTACATTTTCGTCCTGCTGGATGAAGCCGGCGACGTGGCCACGGCCCAGCGCGTTCGTCTCGGCTACGCCACCCTGTCGCGTTCGCTCTCGTCGCTGGGCGTTCTCTCCGGCATCGTGATCGTGCGCTCGCTGGATCAGTCCGCGCGCACGCATGAAGCGATGACGCTGCGGGGCTACAAGGGCACCATGCCCTTGGGGCCTCTGCCGCGCCTGAGTCGCAGTGACCGGCTTGCGCTCCTGATCGCGCCGCTGCTGATGGCAGGGCTTTTCTGCCTGGCCGAGTATGCGCCGCTCCCGTCCCTTGGCCCCCCCCGCGCCGCGCCGGTGGAAAGGGGGCCGCGGTGACGCAAGGCGCCGACAAGCCCGCGGTGGTGGCCTCGAACGTGTCCTTCACCTACGAGGAAGGGACGCGCGCGCTGCATCAGGTCAGCTTCCAGGTGCAGACGGGTGAGTTTGTGGCGCTGCTGGCCTCGAACGGCTCCGGCAAGACAACGCTGATCAAAGTGCTGGCGGGCCTGCTCAAGCCGCAGCAAGGCACCGTGTTGATCGGCGGCCAGGACATCCGGGAGATCGCGGCGACCGAACTGTACCAGCGCGTGGGCCTGGTGCTGCAGAACCCCAACGACCAGCTCTTCGGCGCGACAGTCGAGGAGGACGTGGCGTTCGGGCCTCGCAACCTCGGGCTGCCGGAAGCCGAGGTGCGGAAGCGCGTAGCCGAGTCGCTCGACGCGGTCGCGGCCTCTCCGTTGCGCGACCGCGCGATCCATCACTTGAGCTTCGGCGAGCAGAAGCGCGTCGCCGTGGCCGGCGTGCTGGCCATGCGGCCCGCCACGTTGATCCTCGACGAACCCACGGCGGGCCTCGACCCCACCGGCGAGACGCTGATGATGCGGCTGCTCAACCGGCTCAACCGCGAGCACCACATCACCATCGTGCTGGCCACGCATTCGATTGACATGCTGCCTCTGTTCGCCGCGCGCATCCTGGTCCTCAGCCGCGGCCACTTGCTGAAACAGGGGCCGCCCGAGGAGATTTTCTGCGACCACGACATGCTCGAACGCGCCAGCCTGCGCTTGCCCTACGTTTCGCGCCTGCTGCATGAGCTGAAACGCTACGATGGCGTGCCCATCAACGGCCTGCCGCTCACCGTGGGCGAGGCCCGCAAGCGCCTGCTCGAACTGCTGCCTGAAGACCTGCTCGTCAAGCCTGAGGAGGAAGCGGCCGCCAAGCCACGGGAGGGCGAACTGCCGTGAACGCCGCCCGCGAAGGATACTCGACCGGCACCTGCGCCGCGGCCGCCGCCAAGGCCGCCGTGCTGGTTCTTTCCGGCCGCGCGGCCCCGCAGGCGGCGGACGTGCGGCTGCCGGACGGCACGCAAGCACGACTGCCCGTGCTCTACGCGCGGCGCACGCCCGACGGGCGGGAGAGCGCGTCTGCCGAGGCCGCCGTGCGCAAGGACGCGGGCGACGACCCCGATGTCACTCACGCGACGACCGTTGTGGCGCGAGTGGACTGGACCGCGGGCGGCGAGATCCTCTTCGCCGCGGGCGAGGGCGTCGGGACCGTGACCAGGCCCGGCCTGTCCGTGCCGCCGGGCGAGCCGGCCATCAACCCTGTGCCGCGTGAGATGATCCGCCAGGCGATACGCGACGTGACAGACCGCGCCGTGCAAGTAACCATCTCCATTCCCGGCGGGCGCAAACTCGCGGAGAAGACCTTCAACCCGCGCCTGGGCATCGTCGGCGGCCTTTCGATCCTGGGCACGACCGGCCGCGTGCGGCCCTTCAGCCATCCCGCGCTGCAGGCTGCGCTGAAGTGCGGCGTGGAGGTGGCGGTGGCCTCTGGGACTACATGCCCCGTGCTCGTGCCGGGTCACATCGGCGAGCGCGCGGCGCACACACACTTCGAGCTGCGGCCGGAGCAGGTCCTCGCCGTCAGCAACGAATGGGGCTTCATGCTGGACCTTGTGGCCCAAGCCCCGTTCACACACGCGCTCGCCCTGGGCCACCCGGGGAAACTCGGCAAGCTCGCAGCCGCGGCATGGGACACGCATTCGTCCCGTTCCGGCAGCGCCGTGGCCGTCGTGGCGAAACTCGGTGCGACTGTCCTGGGCCGCGAGCTTCCGGAGATGCCCACGGTCGAGGGGCTGTTCGCATCGTTGCCGGGTGATGAGCGCACACGCCTTGCGGACGCGCTGGCGACGCAGGTGCGCCGGCAGATCGCCGCGTTCCTGCAAGCGGCGGCAGGCGCCGGCCCGAAGGACGCGGCTGTCGTGTTGGTGAACATGCGGGGCGAGTGGCTCGGCACCAACGGAGACTTGGGTCCATGGCGCAGAAGAAGCTGACCATCACCGTCTGCGGCTGCGGGCCCGGCGCGATGGAATACGTCACGCCGGCCGCGCGGCAGG
>JAPLOD010000869.1 GCA_026692735.1 Planctomycetota bacterium
GGCGCCGCGGATGCCCGCACGCTCATCAACACGCTCGGCCCTGCGCTGCGCGGGCTGCTGGCGACGGGCGAGCGGCTGAAGGTCGTGCGCTTCGACGATTCCGCGGTCGCCATGTCGCTCGTCGGCGCGCAGGACGGCAAGCAGATCGCCTCCGCCGGGGCGCTCGCCCACGACCAGATCGTGTACTGCAATTCGTTCCCGCTCTGGTTTGAGGCGTCCGCGAGCGAGAAGCCGGACGAGCTCATCGCACGCCTCCGCTCCGCCATCGCCGGCCATGCCAGGGCGACGCGCTATCCGCCGTACGTGGTTCTGGTCAAGGGCCTCGGCATGTTCACCGCCGGTGACGACATCAGCGGCGCCGAAAATGCGCGGCTGCTGTACCTCAACACCATCGAAGTCATGGCTGGAGCGCACAAGCTGGGCGGCATCCACTATATGACGACCGCCGAGCGGGAGTTCATTGAAGGGTGGGAAGTCGAGACGTACCGGAAGAAGGTCGCCGCCAGCGTCGGGCGCGTGCGTCGTCCTGGTGGACCTCAATGTGGACGGCGTCAGGAAAGCCGCGGCGGCCATTGCCGCATCCGTGGGTTCGGGCCGCGCATTGGGGTTGGCCATGAACGTGACGGACGGCCAGTCCGTGGCGGCCGCGCTGCATCAGGCGATCCGCGCGTACGGCGGCCTGGACCTTCTGGTGTCCAACGCGGGCGTCCTGAAAGCCGAGAGCGTCAAGGCGCAGAGCGAGCGGGATTTCGACTTCGTGACGGCCGTGAACTACAAGGGCTACTTCCTCTGCGTGCAGCATGCCGCGCCGATACTGGCGCTGCAGCACCAGGCGCAGCCGGCCTGCTGGAGCGACATCATCCAGATCAACTCGAAGTCCGGCCTTGTCGGCTCGAACCGGAACAGCGCCTACGCGGGCAGCAAGTTCGGCGGCGTGGGGCTGACGCAGTCATACGCGCTGGAGTTGGTCGAGGACGGCATCAAGGTGAACGCCATCTGCCCGGGGAACTTCTTCGACGGACCGCTGTGGTCGGACCCGCAGAGCGGTCTGTTCGTGCAGTACCTGCGCACGGGGAAGGTCCCGGGCGCCAAGACCATCGCCGATGTCAGACGGGCGTACGAGGCCAAGGTGCCCATGGGCCGCGGCTGCACGACGCCGGACGTGATGAAAGCCATTTACTACCTGATGGAGCAGAAGTACGAAACGGGCCAGGCTGTTCCGGTGACCGGCGGGCAGGTGATGTTGCACTGACGGGGACGGCGCTGCCGCAGAGCCCACAGAGAGCATAGAGACGATGACGATGAACCCAGGCATCCCGACGCAGCAGTACGCTGTTCAGTTGGTCGGCCCCAGCCAGCTCAGGCTCACCAAGAATAAGGAAGTCTTCAAGCCCGGCCCGCGCCAGGTGCTGGCGAAGATCGAAGCCGTGGGGCTGTGCTTTTCCGACCTGAAGCTGCTCAAGCAGTTCTCCGCCCACCCGCGCAAGCAGGAAATCGTGACGGGCCTCTCGAAGTCCGTGCTCGTGGAGATCCCCAGTTACGTGGCGGGAGAGAAACCGACCGTGCCGGGGCATGAAGCCACCTGCCGCATCGTCGCCGTGGGCAGCGAGGTCAAGCATCACAAGGTCGGCGAGCGCTGCCTCATTCAGACCGACTACCGCGACCTGCGCACGCCCCAATCCAACGCCGCGTTCGGCTACAACTTCGAGGGCGCGCTGCAGGAATACGTCCTCATGGACGAACGCGTCATCATGGACAGGTCCACGGGCAAGCGTTTCCTGATCCCCGTGCCGGAGCGCCTCAGCGCGTCCGCCATCGCGCTGGTTGAGCCGTGGGCGTGCGTCGAGAACTCATACGCCACTGCGCAGCGGCAGACGCTCAAAGCCCGCGGCAAGCTGCTGGTCGTCGCGGACGCCGGCCACGCCCTCGAGGGCCTGGCGGAAGCGGTCACGGCCGGCCGGCCGGCCACGGTGACATCGCTGTGCGCCACGCCCGCGCAACGGCGGGAGCTGGCGGGCCTGGGCATCGCCTCGGACGAAGTCTCCAGCCTGGCCTCGCTGCCCACCGAGGAGTTCGACGACATCATCTACTTCGGCGCCGGCAAGCAGACGCTGGAAGCCCTGAACGACAGGCTCGCGGCGCACGGCATCATCAACATCGTCACCGGCGGCAGGAAGATCGGGCAGCCGGTGTCCGTCGGGGTTGGGCGCGTGCACTACGGGCCGACGCGCTGGACGGGCACGACCGGCAGCAGCGCGGCGGAAGCGTACAAGCGCATACCCGCGTCGGGCGAGATCCGGCGCGGCGACACGGTCCTGGTCATAGGCGCGGGCGGGCCGATGGGACAGATGCACGTGATCCGCAGCCTGTGCGCGGGTGTGCCCGGCGTGACCGTCACGGGCACGGACGTTGACGATGCCCGCCTGAATTCCCTCCTGCAAAAGGCTTCCGGCCCCTCCAAGGCCAACAGCGTTCCCCTGCGGCTGAGCAACACGCAGAAGACGCCGCTCAATGAGAAGTTCAGCTACATCGCGCTGATGGCCCCGGTGGGCGCACTTGTCGCCGCCGCCATCCGTGACAGCGCGGAAGGCGCGCTCATCAACATCTTCGCCGGCATCCCCGCACCGACGCGCCACGACCTGGACCTGGACACGTACCTGGCCAAGCGCTGCTTCATGGTCGGGTCCAGCGGTTCCGAGATTCGTGACATGGAGGCTGTGCTGCAGAAAGTCGAAGCCGGCCAACTCGACACCGACTACTCAGTGGACGCCGTCTCCGGGATGGCGGGCGCGGCCGACGGCATCGCGGCCGTTGAAAACCGCACGCTGGCGGGCAAGATCATCGTCTACCCGATGCTGCACGACATGGGGCTGGTGTCGCTGGCGCAGTTGAAGGACAAGCTCCCGGTGGTGGCGGCCAGGCTGCACAACGGCATCTGGTGCAAGGCGGCAGAGGACGAACTGCTGAGGGACGCCAGGTAGTCTCGGCGACGCGGCTATGGGCAAAACGTACGTTGGTTTCGGGTTCGGGCCGATCCAGAGCGCGCTGTTCCTTTATGAAGCCTATCAGTCCGGCAGGTTCTCCCGGTATGTCGTGAGCGAGGTGGACGCCTCCCTGGTGGCGGCCGTCAGGGCGAACGGCGGCGGCTACGCCATCAACATCGCGCACCCGGATCGGGTTGACCGCGCCACGGTCCGGGGCATCGAGATCTACGACCCAAACGCTCCGGCCGACCGCGAAGCGCTTGTCGCGGCCATCGCGGAATCCGACGAAATGGCGACGGCGCTCCCGAGCGTCGGCATCTACACCGCCGGCAACGGGACGAGCGTGGTCAAGCTGCTCTGCGCCGGGCTGGGACGGCGCGCGTCGCCGCGCCCGACCGTCGTCTACACGGCCGAGAACCACAACCACGCCGCCGAGATACTCGCGGGCCATCTGTCCGCGGCCGGCTGCCGCAACCTGAAAGACGTGCAGTTGCTCAATACCGTGATCGGCAAGATGAGCGGCGTGATCAGCGAGGAAGCCGTCATCGCCCGCCTGGGCCTCACGACGACCACTCCCGGCCTGCGACGCGCGGTCCTGGTGGAGGCATTCAACAGGATTCTGGTGACGCGCATCAGCCTGCCCGGGTACAAGCGCGGCATCGAAGTCTTCGTTGAGAAGCCCGATCTGCTGCCGTTCGAGGAGGCGAAGCTTTACGGCCACAACGCCATCCACGCCGTGATCGCCTACCTCGCGGACCTGAAGGGCCTCGACACCATCGCCGAAGCCGGCCGGGACGGGCAGATCATGGACGTCGCCCGCAAAGCGTTCATTGACGAATCCGGCGAGGCGCTGCTGCGGCGCCACCAGAAGGTGGGTGATCCGCTGTTCACGCCCGAGGGCTACCGGCAGTACGCCGACGATCTGCTCGCCCGCATGGTCAACCCCAATCTCAACGATCTGGTGGTGCGGGTCGGGCGCGACCACGTGCGCAAGCTGGGGTACGACGACCGGCTGTACGGCACGATGCGCCTGGCCCTGGAATACGGCGTGCAGCCCTGCAACCTGGCATTGGGTGCGGCGGCGGGTATCGTGTGCATGATGAGACGGCGCGAGAACATCAGTCCGCCTCCCGCGGCCCTGCCCGCCAAGTTCGGCGACCTCACTCAGGAATCGCTGGGCGGGCTGCTTGAGGAAGTCTGGCAGGGGAAGAAGGACCGGCATGCCGGAACACTGGTTGATCTGACCTGGAACGCCTTGCACGCGCTGCACAGCCGTGTGATGGCGGGGCAGTGAGCGCAGACTGGAAGCTACCGGCCATACGCCATGATTACGCCGCTCGAGAACCCCAACGGCAGGACCACGAGGGAGGCGCAGGCCGCGGTCACCCGTCGCTGCATCCTCCTGCTGTTGAGCCTCTCGGCCGTGGCGCTGCTGGGCGCGGCTGAGCCGGACGCCACGGCAGCCGCCAGGCCGGTGCTGCTGCTGACGGGGTTCGAGCCGTTCGGCGGCCTCAAGGTCAATGCATCCTGGGAAACGGTGAAACGCTTCCAGGGGCGCGAGATCCTCGGCCATCGCATCGAGACGGTGGTGCTGCCGGTGGTGTACGATGAAATGGCGGCACCGCTCGAGGAGGCGCTCGCCAGGCACACACCCGCGGCCGTGATCTCATTTGGCGTGGGCACGCCGGTCGTCCAGGTCGAGACAGTCGCCCGCAACGGTTACCACCGGGCGAAGCCGCCCGACAACAAGGGGCGTCCGCCGCCGCGGCGGGAGATCGTCCCCGATGGCGCGAAGGAGCTTGCCACCGCTTTGCCCGTGGATGCCATACTCTCGGCGCTCTCCGAGGCGAAGATCGGGGCGGCCAAGTC
>JAPLOD010000870.1 GCA_026692735.1 Planctomycetota bacterium
CGAGAAGGTGCTGGGGCTGATCTACGCGGACCGGCTGGGCGGGCAGGACTTCGAGCGCGAAGACCAGGAGCTGGTGACGGCGGCGTGCCTGCAGGCGGCGCCGGCGCTGGCCAACCTGCGGCGGCTCGAAGAAGCCCTGGCGAAAAAGGCGCGCCTGCTGGACGAGCTGAAGAGCCAGCACAACCTGCTGGGGGAAAGCCCGCGCATGCGGGAGGTGACGGCGTTCATCGAGCGGGCGGCGCCGTCGGGGGCAGTGGTGCTCATCCTGGGGGACAGCGGGACCGGGAAGGAGCTGGTGGCGCGGGCGATCCACTACAATTCGGAGTGCAGCGACGGGCCGTTCGTGGTGGTGAACTGCGCGGCGCTGACGGAGACGCTGATCGAGTCGGAGCTGTTCGGGCACGCCAAGGGCGCGTTCACCGGGGCGACGAGCGACCGCGCGGGGCGCTTCGAGATGGCCAACGGGGGGACGATCTTCCTGGACGAGATCGGCGAGCTGTCCAACGCGTGCCAGACGAAACTGCTGCGCGTGCTGGAAGAAGGCGAGCTCTCGCGCGTGGGCGAAGGCCGCGTGCGCAAGGTGGACGTGCGCGTGGTGGCGGCGACGAACCGGGACCTGCAGGCCGAGGTGAAAAGCGGACGATTCCGCGAGGACCTTTATTACCGGCTGAACGTGCTGGCGTTCAGCCTGCCGCCGCTGCGGGAACGCGGGGCGGACATACGGCTGCTGCTGAACCATTACCTGCGCGAAGCCGCCGTGCGGAGCGGGCGCGCGGGGATGCAATTCTCCGACGAGGCGCTCGCCGCGCTGCAGCAGTACCGCTGGCCGGGAAACGTTCGGGAACTGCGAAACCTGACCGAACGGCTGGCAGTGCTGTGCCCGCAGGAGACCATAGGCCTGGCGGAGCTGCCGGCGGAGTACCGCGCGGGCGCAGGCGACGCGGGGGGGGGGGCGGGCGAAGGAGAGCGGGCGGCGGTCGAGGCCGCCGGCGGCGCTCCCGGGGCGACCGGCGCTGCGTCCACGCTGGCGGAGGTCGAGAAAGAGCACATTCTGCGCGTGTTGAAGGGGTGCGAAGGCAACAAGAAACTGGCGGCCGAGAGACTGGGGATTGACCGCAGCACGCTCTACGTGAAGCTGCGGGCGTACGGCATTATAACGTAAGGAACACCGCTTGCTGAGGATGGGATGTCCTGGCCGGTCGCCGGTCGCTGACGGCCTGGAGCGGCGGCGAGGCGCGTGCGCCGGCCATGCCAGTATAATGCTTGTACCTGCGAAAGCACGGGCGTGCGGGACAAAGCACAGGAGCGTCCATGACTGAGACAATCGTCCTGGCAGCGATGCTGGCGACAGCGGCGGTCGCGTTGCTGTACGTCTGCCGCAGACAGCGGCTGCTCCAGCAAGCGTACGACGCGCTGCAGCAGACCGCGGCGCGCCTCCAGAGCGCTACCGAGGAGCTCACGCGCGAGCGCGAGTTCTTCCACACTCTGATGAACAACATTCCCGACCAGATCTACTTCAAGGATACGCAGAGCCGCTTCCTGCGTGTCAACCGGGGCGTGGCCGCCGTGCTCGGAGTCAAGACGCCGGACGAGGCCATCGGCAAGACGGACGCCGATTTCTTCCGGCCCGAGGACGCGCAGGGCTTCCGCACCGACGACGAGAAGGTGATGAGCACGGGCAAACTGCTGCTGGACCGGGTCGAACGCGCGCTGGTCGGCGGCGCGGAGCTGTGGATGTCAACCTCCAAGGCGCCGGTCCTCGACAAGGCGGGGAAAGCCGTCGGCCTTGTGGGCATCAGCCGCGACATCACCGACCGCAAGCGCGCCGAGGAGGAACTGCAGCGCGAACGGGACCTGCTGCAGGTGCTGATGGAGAACATCCCGGACCACATCTACTTCAAGGACACGGAGGGGCGCTTCACCCGCGTCAACAAAGCGCTGGCGCGCGACAGCATCTACAAGACGCCCGAGGCGGTCATCGGCAAGACGGACTTCGACGGCATGCCCGCGGAACAGGCGGCCAGCTACCGCGCGGACGAAGAGCGCGTGCTGGCCACCGGCCAGCCCATGCTGGACAAGCGGCAATGCCTGACGTTCAACGGCGAGCCACGCTGGCTGTCCACGACGAAGGCGCCGATCTTCGACAAGAATGGCAAGGCCATCGGCATCGTGGGCATCAACCGGGACATCACGGAACGGCAGCAGGCGGAGGAGGTCCTGCAGAACGTCGTGGCCAGCGCGCGCTGCATCCTGTGGGAGGCGCAGGTGACGGAGAAGGGAGGCGAGTATGTGTGGCGGCTGCGGGTGTACAGTTCGGACCTGACGCGGGCGGAGTTCGGGCTGGAGAGCCTGCCGGGGGAATCGGACAACGTGATGTGGATCAGGCATATTCCGGCGGGGCAGCACGAGCAGTTGCACCGCGTGTCGAGCGCGGCGTTGCGGAGCGGGGCGGACGGCTACCAGCAGGAGTTTCTGTTCCGGGCGGCGAGCGGCAAGGAGTTCTGGCTGAAGGAGGACGTGAAGATCAAGCGCGTCGCGCCGGGAGAGTCCCACCTCGTGGGCGTGTGCGTGGACGTGACGGAGCGCAACCAGGCGCAGGCGGCGCTGCGCGAACGCGAGTACCTGCTGCGGCAGGTCCTGGATGCGAACCCGAACCTGATCTTCGTCAGGGACAGCGAAGGCAGGCTCCTTCTCGCCAACAAGGCGTTCGCGGCCTTCTACGAGTCCACGGTTGACGAGGTGACGGGCCGGAAACACGAGGAGCTGCATACCGCGAAGGCCCCGCGGCCCGAGGAAGTGCAGCAGTGGCTCGCCACCGACCGCGAGATCTTTGCGACGGGGCAGCCGAAGTTCCACGTGAACCAGGCCACGCGTCCCGACGGCAGCGTCCACTGGCACCGGACCAGGAAGCTGCCTCTCACGCTGTCCAACGGGGTGAAGGCGGTGCTGGTGATCTGCGAGGACATCACCGACAGCAGGCAGACCGAGGCGGACCTGCACAAGGAACGCGACCTGCTGCAGGCGCTGATGAACAACATCCCCGACAACATCTACTTCAAGGATTGCCAGTCGCGGTTCATCCGCATCAACAGCTATCAGGCCTATCACATGGGCCTGAGCGATCCGAGCGAAGCGGTGGGGCGCACGGACTTCGATTTCTACCCGGCGGAGCGGGCGCAGGAATTCTACGCCGACGAGCGCGCGGTGGTCGGCGGCAAGCGCATCATCAGCAAGGTGGAACGGCAGTTCGTCGCGGGCGCGCCGGAGAGCTGGACGCTGACCAGCAAGGTGCCGTTCTACGGACGCGACGGCCAGGTGCTCGGCATCGTCGGCGTCTCGAAGGACATCACCGAGCTGAAGAAGATGGAGCGGCAACTCGGCGCCGCCAACGAACAGCTCCAGAAAATGGCGCGCGAAGACAGCCTGACCGGCCTGCTGAACCGCCGCATGATCCTCGACCAGGCGGACGCCGAATGGGCGCGCTGGCAGCGCTACGGCAAGGCCTTCTCCATCCTGGTCATTGACGCCGATGACTTCAAGAACATCAACGACACCTACGGACACCTGGTGGGCGACCAGGCGCTGAAGCTGCTGGCGCAGACGCTGGCCAGGTCCGTCCGCGAAGTGGACACCGTCGGCCGCTACGGCGGCGAGGAGTTCGTGGTCCTGCTCCCCGAGACAACGCTCGACGGCGCGCGCGCCGCCGGCGAGAAGGTGCTGCAGAATGTCCGGCGCGCCACGTTGGAGGTCGAAGGCGAGCCGCTCCAGGTGACCGTCAGCGTCGGAGCCGCGATGTCCACGCTGGGAGACAAGGACATTGACACGCTGCTGCACCGCGCCGACGCGGCGCTGTACACCGCCAAGCGCCAGGGCAAGAACCGCCTCGTCGCGGCGCCGGCGTGAGAACGGGGGATGCTGGATGCCAGATACCGGATACCGGATGCCAAAGCGCGTGCCGGCTACCGCGGCCAGTTGCCGGCGTAGCGGATGAGGTTCACGAGCAGGCGATCGGCCGCCGGATGCGTGTCCAGGTTCTCCAGCACGTAGGGCGTGCTGAGGATGAAGCGGCCTTCGCCGGAACGGTACGCGGCGATCAGCAGACTCGAGCCGTACCCGTTCGGATACTCGTAGTAGCCCGAGGCGAACGCGGCGGCGATCGTCTCATCGGGCGTGTCCTGCCCCTCGAAGATGTCGTGCGGGATGACGGGGCCGTAGTAGTCCCAGTCCATGATGCCGGGCGATTGCAGGCCGTCGAAGACGGGGTGCCGTTTGGCGACGCACTCCTTGTGGTACAGCCAGTCGTTGAAGGCGCGACAGCGGCCCTTATTCTTGAGCGGCAGCCAGTTCATGCCGGCCTTGCCGTGCTGGAACGGGTGCGCGCTGAGGAAGACGACGGTGGCACCTTTGGCCAGCCGCTGCGTCAGAGCCTCCCAGGGCTTGGGGTCCTTCTCCGCGTCCGCGGGCTTGCCGACGAGGACCACGCCGCGCTGCGCCTCGCCGCCGGCGTCAAGCTGCTGGCAGGTCAGGCCGCGCGCGGTCAGCCACTCCTCGGCCTTCTTGTCAATGCCCCAGAGCGCGACGCTGCCTTGGAGCCGCGGCAGCGACGAGGGATCGGAGAGGTGGAACACCAGACGGCCGCCGGTAGGGGCGCCGCCGCGTTCGAGATTGGCGGCGAAGACGTACTGGCCGGCGGGGCCTTCGAGCTTGATGGTCTCGCGGATGACTGCGACGGCCAGCGGCGCCGGGTCGGGAATCGTCACTGCGGCCGCCTTCTCCCACACGACTCCCGACGGGCCGGACACGCGGAAGCGCGCAGGATACTCGCCCGGCTTGAGCGCGTCTTCGGTGGCGAGCACGGCTTCCACCGTGACCGTCCGTCCGGAATACGCGTGCAGCGGATCGGCGAAGACGCACCAGCGCAGGGCCGACCAGCCGTCGGCCACGGCATCGAAGGTGGCGGGCTTCCATTCGCGCCAGAACGTCCACAAGCCCTCGCCGGTGATGGCGTGATCGAGCATGCCGGTGAGGTTGTAGCCGCAGAGCTTGGGGTTGGAGCGGAGGAGATCGAAGCCGATCTGCGCCCGCAGCATGGCGGCGTCTTCGAGGTCGGGGCGCGCCCCGGCGCGCTCGAACCCGCGCCACTCGCGGATCACGTCCATCATGCTGCCGATGCCGTACTCCGAGAGGAGGACGGGCTTGGTGTCGCGTCCGAGTTCGCGGATGAACTTCGTGGTCTGCGGCGTGTGCGGCGTGGCGGGGTAGACGTGCGCGTCGCCCGCGCGGTCAACGTAGCCGCCGGGGTTCCAGCCGAGCGCCGGGTTGACCTTGGGCGCGTCCTTGCCTTCGACGCCCCACACCGGGTCCCACTCGGCGCTGCCGGGGTTGCTCACGGAACCGATCGTCGGTTGCGCGTCCCAGCGCCCGCTTTGCAGCAGCACCAGCCGCGTCTGGTCGAGCTTCCGCAGCTTCGGGAGGAACGCCACGGCGCGCCTGAAGACCGGGCCGTCCCTGGTCTCGTTCATCAGCCCCCAGATGGCGACGCTGGGGTGGTTGCGGTCGCGCCGCACCATGTCCGAGGTGTTGCGGTCGAAGCGCTCGCCCATCTTCGGCGAGTCCTCGAGGCACCAGGCCGCGTAGCATTCCTCGTAGACCATGAGGCCGAGCTCGTCGCAGAAGTCGAGCTGTTCGGGGTACGCCACGCCGGCGATGAAGCGGACCATGTTGAAGCCGGAGGCCTTGGCGAAGATGAGGTCGCGGCGCACAAAGTCGGGGATGACCGGCGCCACCTGCCCAATGGGCATGCAGTTCCCGGTGTGCGTGCTCTTCAGGAAGAAGCGCTTGCCGTTGAGCTGGAAGTAGCCGTCCACGACGCGGACGTCGCGGAAGCCGCAGCGGATGGCGAGCCGATGCGTTGCCTGCGCCTCCGCCGTGACGCTGGCGCTCACGCGGTAGAGATAGGGATCATCCAGGTTCCAGAGACGCGGCTGCGCAACGACGATGCTCAGCTCGTGCTGCGATTCTCCCGCGGGCAGATCGGCTTTTTTTTGCTCCATGCTCTGCAGGACGTCCCCACCCGCGGAGGGCGCGACGCTGAGCGCGACCGTGCCGGCGGCGGCCGCGGCGCGGCTGTTGCGCACGGTGACCGTCATGGCAATGGCGCCGGTCTTCACATCGGGCCGCGCGAAGATGTCGGTGATGTAGACCGCGGGAACGAAGCGCAGTTCCACCGGGTACATGATGCCGCCGCTGTTGAACGCGCTGCCGCATTTCGGCGGCACGACCTTGTTGCGGTGCGGAGTCTGATTGAGGACGTAGCCGTCAATGGGAGTGGTGGTCGGATTGAGCACTCGCACGGCGAGCACGTTGTCGCCGTCCAGCTTGATCGCGCCGGTGACGTCCAGCTCGAACGGCGTCTCCCCGCCTTCATAGGAACCGGCGTGCGTGCCGTTGAGCCACACGTCGGCCAGGTAGTCCACCGCGCCGAAGCGCAGCAGACAACGGCGGTCTGGATTCTGGGCCGCCGCGAGAGCGAATGTGCGCCAGTACCACGCCACGCCGTGGTAGCCGGGGAAGACCTGCTGTATCACGCCCGGCACAGGCGCCTCCTTGGCGTCGGGCCGGGCGCGCTCGAACCAGCGCTCCTCGCGGCCCTTATTGCCGGGATCGGTGGCCAGCACCCAGCCGCCACTCAGCGTCTGCACGCTGCCTGCCGCCGCATCGTTCCGCATCTTCGCTGCCTCCTCTCCCGCCCAACTCTTGCCTGCGACGAGCAGCGCCGCAAGCACGCCCGCGCCGGCCAGCGTGAGCCAGCCGATGCCGAGTTCGCTGCTTCTGACCATGGTCGTTGTCCTCGGAGAATTCCGTCACTCAGGCTTTGCCGGCGGCGAGTACCAGAACAGACGCCAGTACTTCTGCTCGGTCGCATACACGTCCACCGGGTCTTTGGCCGCATCGAACTCCGCGGGAAGAACGCCGAAGCGCTTCATCTCGCGGATATACTGGTGATTGGGCTTGAACTGCGGCGTGCCGAACTGCTGCTCGGCCTCGATCGCCGCTTTGCACTTGCGTATGCCGTCGAGCAGCCGCTGGTAGTCGGCGTCGCCCGTGTCCTTGAACACCGCGCCGCAGGCCTCCCATCCGCCCGCCTGGCGCGCCAGCGGGGCCAGGAGCAGCGACGAGAGTTCGGGCCGGGTCAGGTTCAGGAGGAGAACCGCGCTGTAGCGGAGCTCAGGATCGTCCTTCGTGACGAGGCGCTCGTAGACGTCGGTCGGCCGCTTGAACTCCTTGCGGCGCTCGTCGCGTTCGACATTGAACGGGAGCGGACGCCGGTTCGAGCCGCTGTGGCACTGGTTGCACCGGCGCTGCAGGACGTCCTTCTGCCCGCCGAAGACGTATTCGCCTGCAACGCCGTGGCCCGTGGCCTC
>JAPLOD010000871.1 GCA_026692735.1 Planctomycetota bacterium
CGCACTCAGGTCCTCATCGCCTTTCCAGCCGCCTTCCGCTGCGCCCGGCACGGGGATGCCGGTGGTGTTGCCCAGGGGGACGTAATGCAGCGGCCCGCGCAGCGTCATCGGCTCGGTCCCCTGCCATTCGCCGAGGTCGCCATCAATGCGCGTGCCGGCTGGCGCCACAAAGGCCATCCACGACGGCGGATCGAGGTCCACCAGGGCCCGCCGCGCACTGCGCCGCCGCTCGTTGGGCAGCTCCGTAGTGGCCAGTTCAGCGCGCAGCTTCTCAACGACCTTGCCGACCGGTTCGTCCACGGCGGTGTAGGCGAACACGCCGTCCCGCGCCGAGTACACCAGCGTGCTGCCGCACTGCACGAACTTGGTCCTGAAGCTGTTGTCTTCCAGACGCCCAGGGGTGCCGGGCAACACCTGTTCGCCGATGATCTGGCCGTTCTCCCAGTTGATGGTCCTGAACACGAACTGGTCCTGGTTGTTGCGGCTGCGCACGTACAGGAGATGGAACCGGTCAGCTCCGGCTACCGCGGCCTGCAGGTAATGGTCTCTGAACGCCAGTTCCGGCTGGATGTTGATCTCCCATACCTTGTCAACCTTGTTCTCCTTGGCCTTCTGCCGCGTGATCGCCGTTCATGCGGAAGGCAAAACCGGGAGAGATGCGCGGGCGCGCCTCTTTGCCGGTCTCGCTGTTCAGCCAGAGGAGATGCCACTTCCCGTTCTCCGCGCCAAAGTAGCGGATCACATCGTCCTGGAACTCGAACAGGTACTGCCGCGACTCCAGACGCGGCAGGTCCGCCTGCCACAGTGTCTTCATCTGCGGCACATCGGCGCACGTGACGCGCGTGTCGGCGCGGTACAGCAGCCGGCGGCAGTCCGGCGAGAAACAGGCCATCATCGCCTGGCCGCGGCCGCCCAGCGGCAGGCCCTGCGACTGGTTGCCTGTCTTGAGGTCATACGTATCCAGAATGGACTCGTTTTTCCTCTCGTCCTTGACGCCCTGCACTTTCAACACTTTGTCGCCGAGGACCGCGAGTCCGCCCGGCACGGCGCGCTGGCCGGGCATCTTCCTGCGCCACATGCTCTGGCCGTCGGAGAGTTCCCAGGCGTACATCGTCGCATCGTCGGTGGCCACCAGAGCATTGTCGCCCAGCGCGAACTCGTCAAAGCGCCTGGTCTCAAAGCGCTTCGTGTCCTTATGCAGGAAAGCCGGCGCGAGCATCTCGCCGAGAGTTTCGCCGGTCGCTCTGTCGAGGACCGTGATCTTGTACTCGCTGGCCGCCGCAATGGCCGTGGTGCCGACGACCGTGCGGCTGATGCCTGGACCGACGTACGTGCGCCAGACGACGTCCAGTTGCGGCCCCATGCGCAGGCAGCACATGTCATTGCCCGCCAGCACATAGCAGCGGTCGCCAGGGGGCGCCGGCACCGCAGGGGGAACCGGCACGGCCGGCTTCTCGGGCGCTTCAATGAGCGTGCAGTTCTCTCCCGGCAGTTGCCAGGCGAACGTCAGTACGCCGGCAAGCGTGCCGGCGGCCGGCGGAGACGCGTCGGGCGCCTGCTCACCCAGCCGCCTCCGCAACGCGCGGGCGAAGGCGTCCTTGCGCACCTGCCAGAGGCCATTGAAGGAAGACAGCGTTTCCGACGTCTGGGCCTGAAGCGCCGCCAGGGCTGACAGCGCGTCCTCGCGTTTGCCCAGTTTCTCCAGGATGCGTACACGGGCGGCGAGCGCATGCAGTACCTCGCCCATATCCTTGCTGCCCTGCAGGCGAGCGTACGCGGCCGCAGCAGCCTCAAGCTTGCCGGCGGCTTCGAGCTCACGCGCCTCGTACAAGGGCAGCACCGCGACCTTGCTGTCCGGCGGGCCGAGCGTGGCTATGGCGTTCTCGCCCACGCCGATCAGCCCGCTGGAGACGATGGCCAGGTTCGTGAGCGGGCCGAGGCGGGAGTCCCAGGGGGTCGCTCCGAGCAACTGCCCCGTGCGCGCATCCACGCGCTGCAGCTCCTTCTCGGTCGGCAGGTAGAGCACGCCGCCGGACAGGGCGGGCTGACCGTACGCGGACTGGTTCGCCGGAGAGTACTCCCAGACCACGCGGCCGCTGGCCGCACTGACGGCGGTCACGCCCTCGTCGCACAGCAGCACAGTGCCATCCGCAATCCCCGCCACGAAGCGGCAGTCCGCCAGCTCCATGCGCCAGCGGATAGCGCCGGTTTGCCTGTCGAGCGCCAGGAAGCCGCAGCCGTCCTTCGGCGCCAGCAGCACCACGTCCTCGACGACCATGGGCGACAACGGTCCGCGCGACAGGGCCTTGCTGGTGTATTGCCGCAGGTCGTAGCCGGCTTGAGACTGGCCGTGTTGCGGGTCGCCAAGGTGCAAGCGCGGGTACGTCGTGATCCATTTCACCTCGCCTGAAAACGCGTTGAGCGCCGCCACCGCCGACAGACCGGTGCTGATATAGAGTTCGCCGCTGTCCACCGCGGGCGGCCCCATGTTCAGTGTGGACAGGTAGTACTGCTCACCGATCTTGACGCCCGTGCTGCCTGTCACGAGCGTGGTCTTCCAGCGCAGTCTCCCTGTGTCCGCGTCAACAGCGGCGACTCCGTGCGCGTTCATATCGCCCTGCTCAAGGAACACTGCCAAGGCCAGGTTGTGGGCGACGGCCGGGTCGCTCAGCCAAACCGCCTTCCTGAGCTCGGGCACCGCCGTGCTGCTCCACCGCGGCCTGCCCGTGTCCGCCGTGTAGCAGCGGATGGACGAGACGCCCCCTTCGAGCGAGCGCACGTACACGTTGCCGGCGTGCACGGTGGGGCAGCTCAGCGGGAAGCCGTTGAACACGCCTTTCAGCAACGGCCCGCCGGCACCCCAGGCTTGCGTCCAGAGTATTCTCCCGGAAGCCAGGTCAATCGCGCGCACAGAGTCCAGCCCGCTGACGAACGCGCGGCCCCCCGCAACGACCGGGAAACAGGGCACGTACGAGCGGACTTGCGGCTCGAACGCGCCGCCCGAGCCCCGCAGGGAGACCTGCTGGATCAACGGGTGTGCCCAGACGACCGGCCCCGGAACGGGCGCGGGGCCGTGGAAGACGCCGGTGCGGGAGAGGTTGCCCATGTGGGTGGCGTAGTCGCTGCCGCTGTCGCCGGACTGCGTGCGGGAACCGGATGCCTTGCACTGGTCGAGGACTTGCTTGAGCCCCTCCGCGAGCCGCGTGCCGGTGATCGTCTCGCCGCCGCGTTTCACGTTCTCGCCGCCGTGCTGCGTGCGCAGGCGCTCGATCGTTCTCTCGGCGGCGGCCGTCTGTCCGTCGGCCAGCAGCGCCCGGGCCAGCTTGCCATAGAGCATCGCAGATGCGGGCGTCCGGGCCGAATCGCATTCGCGCACCACGCTGGAGAACAGCGAGGCCGCCTGCGCGAACTGTCCGCGGTCGAAGTAGATATCTCCGGCGCGGTTGCGTGCCGCCTCGGCAGCCGGCGTGTAGTAGTATTCGTTGGCCAGCACCTCGAGTTCCGTCACATCGCTCAGTTCGGACGCCGTTCTCAGACGCCGGGTTGAGGCCGCTTCGACAACCCTGCGGTAGACGTCCCGCGTCGCGTCCGGCAGGCTGGCCAGCAGCGCGCGGATGTACTCCCGCACGCCGACGAAGCGGGAGTAGAACGGGTTGTCCGCGACGCGGTTCAAAGCGCCGGGCGCCGAGGACAGGATGTCGGTGACGTTGCGCATGGCCCGTTCGATGTCCTCCGCCCCGCCCGCCGCCAACTGGCGGCGGATCGCATCGAGCACCGCCTGCGCTTCGTGCGAGGTCTCGAACATGAGCCGCTCCGGCCGGTACGTCCTGCACCAGTCCAGCCCGGCGACGGTAGCGCGCTGCTGCATGCGCCAGGCCAGCGGGCTCTCGCGCATCACATACTCGTAGAACGGCAGCGCGCTCTGGCTCTGCCCGGAATCGCGGCGCAGGCTGCCCCGCAGGGCGATAGCCAGGAAGAAGGCGTCGCCCGCATCGGGGCGGCGGGCGCACAGGCTGCGCAGGACGGCGTCGGCCGCCGCGGTGCGGCCTTCGGCGACCAGCGCATGGAACAGGCGCAGCGAGAAATCGCAGATGTGGCGCCCGCGGTCGCTGTACGACGGCGTCGTCTCCAGCAATGCCATTTCGTTCCGCAGCGTGGCCACGGCCTGCGTGATGTCGCCCGTCTCCCGCATGTGCTCCAGCATCCAGTTTGCGGTCTCCAGGCGCAGCCAGGGCTGATCGGCGAAGAGCTGGCTCGTCGCGCCGGCGATGGTGTACGGCGTTTCAGTGCCGGTTTTCCCCCACGCGAAATCGCAGAGCCATTGCAGGTCTTTCCGGCGTTCAGGGCAAGCCAGAGGGAACTGGCGGGCCATCAGCGCCTGGACGAGCAGATGGACCGCGAGCTCCGGCTCCGTGCTGATGCGCGCGCGGAACGCGAACGGCCCGTCGGGCGGCGCTTCGAGCTTCAGCAGCAGGCGGTGTTTGCCGGCAGTCAAGTTCAGCTTGATGCAGTCGTTCTCGAAACGGAAGCTGGTGACGTTGGTGTTCTCGCGGACCGGCTTGCCGTCCACCCAGGCAAACCAGGAACCGCAGGCTGCCAGGCGCAGCACGGTCTCGCCGGCCGCGGGGACTTCGAAGTCGCGCATCACGTAGCCGACCTGCGCAGTGCCCGACCAGCGCCGCAGGTCAATGCCCAGGTCATGGTTCCCCCGGTACACATCCGGCGCGGGATCCGGCTCCAGGTCAAGATCCTGCCAGCGGCGGCCGCCGCCAAAGTCCGCCTTGTCGGGACTGCGCTCCGGCTCGAGGACCGTGCGGAAATTGGCCGTCGGATCGAGCGTGAAGCCGACGAAACGCCACTTGCCTGTCCACACCGGGTCACCCAGGCTGCGCTCGAGCGTCTTCCACAGCACCTTCTTGAACTGCGCCGGATCCTCAATGGGCTTGTTGTCCTTGTCTTTCTCCGGCGGGACGATCTTGCGGGCCTTGCTCAGGCTCAGATAGGGCGCGGCATCGCTGTTGGATGCGCACAACGCCAGCAGCAGCGCGCCCCAGTAGCCCGCGACAGCCCGTTCAGCCTTGCCGGCTTTCAGGTCCGCTTCCGCCTCCTGCACA
>JAPLOD010000872.1 GCA_026692735.1 Planctomycetota bacterium
ATCTCGTTGAGGTCTGCAAAGTCATCGTCCTGCAGCGGGTCCTTGAGCCAGTCATCGTCCTTGGCCTGCTCGGACGGTGCCGGAGGTGGTGGAGGTGGCGGGGGCGCCGGTGACGCGGGTGGGGCTGCCGGGGCTCGTCCCTGCGCCGAGATCCTGACTTTGTCTACGATCTCGCCCCCGCGCGAGAACCGCACGGCGCTTATCACCTTCGGCCCGGGAGACGGCGGCCCGCCCGCCGCGGGACGGGGTGGCGGCTGTGGCTGCCGTCCGGTGCGGCCGGCGGCGAAGAGCAGTTCGTCCGGCGCCATGATCAGCTTGGCGCACTCAGCACAATAGACGCGTGTGCCACGGCGCACGACCTGAGTGCTCCGCAGCGCCGCCTCGCCAATAGTGCAGCCGCAGGCTGAGCACGTCTGGCTGATCACCAGTGACCCCCATATTCCATAGCGTCTGCCAGAACCGTCCCACACTCACACATCGTGCGGCCTCGCACCTATGCAATAGTCAGCAGCCGCGCGTTTGCAAGTGAACCCCAATCTCCTCTTGAGGAAAGCGCCCCCCATGTTGTAGCGTGAGCGCCGGGAAATGGGAGTGGAAGCGCGTGTTCACCCGTTGGTTGTTCGTGTTGTGGCATCTGCTGGGAGCCGGCTCCGCGGCTGCGCTTGCTGCCGAGCCTTCCGCCCCGGTTGATCCGGCCACCCAGGTCATCGCCGCGCTCTCGGCCGAGGAGGCACGAGCATGCCGCAAGCTCTTTGAGCAGCTCTCCAGCGAGGATTTTGACATTCGCGAACAGGCGCTGAATGGTCTGGTGGCCAAAGGCACCGCTGTCCTGCCGCTTGCGCAGGAATACGCAAAACACGGCGACACGGAGATCGCGAAGCAGGCCAAGGGGCTGCATCAGAAGGTTCTGTTGAATTACGACGGCTACCTGCCGATGGACCTGGGGCTCAAGGCGGCGCTGGCGAAGAAGGTCAAGTTCCCCCCGAATGGGAAGGACGTCGTGGAGTGGGTGCGCAAGGTCGCCGAGGAGGCAGACGTAACCGTGCTGTTCGACCCGGCCGCAAAGCCGGGGCAGGGCCTCGCGATTGTTGACATGCCGGACAAAACCGCATTCTCTGACCCCACGGCTGGAAGCGTCTTACACTTTCTGACCCGCTGTCTCGGTCTTGCCGGCGTGCCGCGCGGCGGCGTCTACCTCATTACCTTCCCGGAGACCGCCCAGAGGCTTGCCACCCAGCGCCACACCTTTGACTGGAGCGCCCTGCAGTTGAGCCGCGACGAAGCCGAGCGCGTCGGCAAGGTGTTCCAGAGCTTCTTCCCGCCGGTCAGCACTGAGTTACACACCGGCTCTGAAGTGTTCACCGTGCGCGGCGCCGAGGACTGCATTCCCCACCCGCTGGCCGCCATCGTGCAGCTCAGGAAGCAGGGGCACGCGGTATGTGTGGTCGCAGGGCCTCGCGCGGACGGCGAGGGCTGCGTGGAGCCGCCTTTCCCGTCCGAGCTTTCGGGCGCGTCGCCGATGAGTCTGAAGCTGCGCGAACTGCCGCTGGGCCTCGTCCTGCGCTGGCTGGAGCGGCGAGCGAAGTTCCCCGCGGAGCAGCAGGCGGACCTGGTCCTCGGTTTCGAGGCAGGGCCCGCAGGCCGTCTGCAGCTCCGCCTGCAGCACAAGTCCGCGCCTGCGCTCGACCTGTTCCTGGCCGGCGCTGACGTGACGTTCCTCTATCCCCGCGGCGCAAGGGTGGGCGCGGAGAGCGACGCGGCAGCCCTCAGGGCGTTGCTCGAAGTCATCGAGCCGCACCTGGCCCTCTTCCCGGCCTCCAACACCAAGCGGGACCTGGCCGTGCTGCGCGGACGCATGCTCATGCAGGGACGCTATGAGACGGTGACCCGCGTCCTGGAGATCATCGACGAGTGGCCCGCGAGGAACGCTCCCCCGCAGCCCCCGGCCTGGCAGACCGCCATCGAGGAGCGCCTGAACGCCAAGGTCGAGTGGGACGGCCGCGGCCTGAGCGGCGGACGCGTGATCCCGGCGCTGCGCAAGGCCGGGGAGGTTAACATCCTCCTGGAGGACGCGCCCGATGGGAGCGTTGCGCAGTTCGAGCTGACGCCCCGGGATGCGGAATTGCTGGCGCCCGGCAAGCACACGCTCAGAGCGCTGCTCGACGAATTGTGCCGCAAAGCGAATGCGCAGTGGAGCGTGGAGCTTGGGACGGTGGTGCTCACGCCGAAAACCGAGCCGCCCCGCGGGACTGTTTCATTTTAGTTCAGCAAAGCAGCCGGGAAATCCAGCACGGGCACAGGGGGTGGCCAGCGGCGCGTCCAGCGGCCATCCTGACAGAGAATGGCGGCCTTGATGTGGTGCCCGTGGTTGGCGTTTTCGGGGGA
>JAPLOD010000873.1 GCA_026692735.1 Planctomycetota bacterium
CGGCGGCGGTATCTTCGTGCTCGAACGGCCTGGCGAGACCATGCAGTGCCGCTCGCTGACAGCCGGTGCATTGAAGGAAGGCAGCTATCAGCACCTCGACGTCTCCTACAACGCGGACAAGCTGCTGTTCGCCTATTGCCAATGTGACACCGCTCCCGCCAACGGCATCGCCGGACAGCAGGGCCGCTACTACAACCTCTACGAGATGGCCGCCGACGGCTCGGGCCTGCGCCAGTTCACGACCGGCCCCTACAACGACTTCGCTCCGCGTCACCTCCCCGACGGGCGCATCGTCTTCATCTCCACGCGGCGCGGAGGCTGGCATCGCTGCGGCAGTCCCGGCTGCGAAAACTACACGCTCGCCATCGCCGAGGCCGACGGCTCCAACCCGCATCCCATCTCCTGCCACGAGACGCAAGAGTGGGACCCGGCCGTGCTCTCCGACGGCCGCATCGTCTACTGCCGCTGGGATTACGTGGACCGGCACGCCGTGTATTACGAGCAGCTCTGGACCGTGCGCACCGATGGCAGCAGTCCGGTCGCGTTCTACGGCAACAACACCTTCAACCCGGTGGGCACGTGGGAGCCGCGCGCCGTGCCCGGCTCGCATCGCGTGATCGCCACCGCGGCCGCGCACCACGCCATGACCGCCGGCTCGATCATCCTGGTGGATCCCAGACGGGGCGTGGATGGCCTGGAGCCGCTCACGCGCCTCACGCCCGACGCGCTTTTTCCCGAGAGCGAGGTGACGGTGGCGCCGCAATGGCGGGGCGCCGTGCCCGCCGAAGCGCGCCCCACTCCCGTCGAAGCGCGGCGCTGGCCCGGCCACTGTTACCGCAGCCCCTTCCCGCTCAGCGAGACGTACTTCCTGGCGGCGTACAGTTTCGACACGCTGGTCGGCGAGCCGAAGGCGAACCCGGCCAACATGTTTGGCCTGTATCTCGTGGACGCGTTCGGCAACAAAGAGCTGCTGTACCGCGATCTGAACATCGCGAGCGTCTGGCCCGCGCTCGTGCAGCCGCGCCCGCGCCCGCCCGCCGTCACTCGATCCCCTGGATCGAGTCCCGCCGCGCCCGCCGCTGTTTCGCAGCCCGCCAAACCGCAGGAGGACGGTCTCTGCGTCGTGCAGAACGTGTACGCCGCCAACCCGCCTCTGCCGCCGGGCTCCGTGAAACGGCTGCGTATCGTGCAGGTGCTGCCCAAGAGCACGCCGGGGATCAACAACCCGCCCGTCGGGCTGGCCAACGCGTCGCCCGGAAAGCAGGTGCTGGGCACGGTGCCCGTCGAGGCGGACGGCTCAGCCTTCTTCCGCGCGCCGGCCGGCGTGCCGCTGTCGTTCCAGGCCCTCGACGAACACGGGCAGGCGGTGCAGGTCATGCGCTCGGTCACCTACCTGCAGAGCGGCGAGGCCGCGGCGTGCGTCGGCTGTCATGAGCACCGCATGACTGCGCCGCCGGCGAGCGGACGCGTGGCGGCTCTCGCGCATGAACCGTCCGCCATCACGCCAGGCCCCGAGGGCTCCAAGCCGCTCTCGTATCCCATCCTCGTGCAGCCGGTGCTCGACAAGCAATGCGTGCGCTGCCACAGCAACGAGAACCCGAAGGGCAAAGTCATCCTCACCGGCGAAGCCAAGGGGCACTACACGGTCAGCTACAACGCCATGGCCCCTCTGGTGCCGTTCGCGCAATGGACGGGCGGCGACTTCCGCAAGACGAACAGCGAGCCGCTGGCCACGCCGGAATTCTTCGGCGCCCGCGGGAGCAAGTTCATGCGGAAGCTCCTCGCGGGCCACGAGGACGTCAAGCTCAGCCCCGACGACATTGAGCGCCTCGCAACCTGGATGGACGCCAACGCGCTGTTCTACGGCACCTTCGATCCCGCTGACCAGGCGCGCCAGCAGCGCGGGCAGCGCATTGACGGACCGAAGCTGGAGTGATGGCGTGCGTTGCGGCGGGGGCGATCCGCGCCAAGGAGATGGGCCGATTGCGTCGTGGGGCCGCGGGGCGTACTATGGATGTGGAAAGGCTGGGCGAGACCATGAGAACGTGCGCGGAGAAACCGGCCAGGACGAAGGCGAACGGAGCGGACATGGGCCACGCGCTGGTCACGATCAAGGTGGAGAACGTCGCGGACTGGATGACCGCGGGGGCAAAGCAGGCACGGGGAAAAGCACGGATTCGTACTATCATCATCCCTGACGCGCTCGTGGACACAGGCACAACATACTTGTGCCTGCCGTCCCGTTACATTAAGCAACTTGGGCTGAAACCGTTCCCAAGGACTATCAGTGCAACAACCGTGGCCGGAGTCGTGGAACGGCGGCTGTACGGTGGCGCGGTATTGACCATCGAAGGGCGGAGCGACGTCTTTGCGGTGGCAGAACTGCCCGACGAAGCGCCTGCGCTTGTCGGAGTCATCCCGCTGGAGGGACTCGACTTTATCGTGGACCCCACGACGCAGACGCTCATGGGCAAGCACGGCGCAAAGCGCATGATGCTGATGTGCTGACCTCGCGGCGTTACCATGCCGCAGCGGGCAGCGCATTGCTGGCCCGAAGCTGGAGTGATGGCCTGCGCGTTAAAGTCTCCAAGGAGATCGCGATGAGAGAACCGCGCCACCGAAGTAGGACAATTTGCCAAATTGTCCAACTTCGGGTGAACACTTGCGTCTGTCTTGCCGGCTATGTGCTTGCCGCCGCCGTGGCCGCCGGCGAACCATGGAAAGCCCCCGGCTACGAAGAGGCCTTCGGCATGAAGCCGGACCAGGTGGCCAAGGACTACACGGTCCAGCAGATCGCCTCCACCGGCCGATCCAACGTCTTCTGGCCGGGCGAGGAGATTGCGTTCACCTTCCAGTTCGTCAACAAGACCGGAGAGCCGCTCAAGGCGGACGGCAAGGCCGAACTTGTCAGCTACGGCTTCACGACCGATCCCGCCGACGTCTTCCAGATCAAGACCCACAAGATCGCCGACCTCGGCTCGACGCCCTTTGCCGTGGACATCCCGGGCAAGGGCTTCCAGAACGTGATCCTCAAGCCGACTGTGCCCCCCAGGTTCGGCGCGTGCCTGCTGCTCATTGATCTCGCAGGCTCGGGCCGGCAGTTCGGCGCGGCGTTCCTGCGCACGCCCGTGGCGATGCCGGGCAAGGTGCAATACCCGTCGTTCGCGCTGGACATCAACGGCTGGAACTGCGTGCCGGAAGTCTTCGCGCTGTGGCAACGCCTCGGGATAAAGGCCACGCGCCTGGAATACGGCGCCCGCCCCACAAGCAGCGACGGCTTCCCCGAACAGCTCGCCGACATGGGCCGCATGCTGGCGGGAATGGCGGAACACGACATCACCGTGATGATGACCATCAGCAACACCGGCTACCCGCAGCCGCTCAACACCATGCCGCGCCGCTGGCTCAACGCTCAGGACGAAATGGTGGACAACCCGCAGCAGGGCGACATGGCCGGCCTCCCGGAATACGACGAGGATTTCCAGAAGTGGTGTTGCGTCGTCGCCGGCACGTTCGGCTGGCCGCGCGGCCCGCTCAACGGCATGGAACTGTGGAACGAGCCGTGGGAAGGCATCTCGATCTCCGGCTGGGGCGGCGACCTGCCGCGCTTCCGCGAACTGTACGCCGCCATGGCGCAGGGCGTCGAACAGGCGCGCAAGAAGCGCGGCGTCCAGGTCCTCATCGGCGGGGCGTGCTCTTCCATGAACACCGACGACAAGCTCTTCTGCGACGGCA
>JAPLOD010000874.1 GCA_026692735.1 Planctomycetota bacterium
GACGGCGATCGCCACGATGTCGGCCGCCGTGAATCTCCTGCCGGCGTCAACCAGCGACTGCAGATTGCGTCCGTGCACGAACTCCATGGCAACGTACGCGTCCCGCTCGCCCAGCCCCGTCCCCAGGAGCCTGGCGGCGCCGGGCACCTGCGGGTCCGTGCGGCATTCTTGCAGGAAACGGTCCAGGAGCCTGGGCGTCTTTGCGCTGGCACGCGCGATCAGCTTCAGCGCGACTTCTGTGCGCAGCTTGGTGTTCTTGGCGCGGTAGACGAACCCCATCCCGCCGACGCCGACCACTTCGAGCAGGATGAAGTCGCCAATGGTCTGGCCCAGGCGCCCCTGCGCGGCCCGCAGCTCCTGCAACTGCTGGGCGCCGAGGACCGTCGAGCCGGCGGGCTCGTCCGCGCGGCGGAGTGTGGTGGTCTTGCCGAGGTCGTCGAGGAGCGTGGGTGCGGCCGCCGACGCTACGGCGCCCAGCGGCACCGCGCTCTCCGTAGCCACCCAGCTCAGCTCTATGACCGACGCGCCTATCTCGATGCGGCCGTTCTCGTCAAGCACGCGGACGGAGGCCGGTTCCCCGTTCACGCGGGTGCCGTTGCGGCTGTTCAGGTCTTCGACGAACACCATGTCGCCGCCGGAACCCAGCGGTAACCAGCAGGTGAACCAGTTGCTTCTCGGGACTGCGCGCTTCTGTTGCCATGAGGGACCAAGGTACGGCAAGAGGGGCGCGCCGTCAACCGGAGCGGGGCCGGTCCGACCCGGAGTCCGCGTCCCTCACGGGCCCCTATTCTCGCGCCGGCTTGCGTGGGTGCCGTGCGCCGCGTTTTCTCTTCCCATAGCGCGCCGGCGTCTCGCGCACCTCGCCGCCGGCCTGGCCCGCGTGATTGTCCGGCAAGCGGCTGGGGTCGTTTTCCATCTCGCGTTTTGCCTGGGCAAGGACCTCGTCGAAGCGATCGAGTAGCTCAGAAGGAAGCCTCTCCCGCAACGCCGCAAACTCCTGCTGTCTGACCTTGGCGAGCGTGGTGAGGTCGGCCATATCCTGGCTCCGTCCGGAGACCAGTTTCAGCCAGACAAGGCCGTGAAGCGAGATGAACCCGCTCTCACCTCCCACGGTCTTGGGGCCGGGGATGAACCCGTACGTGCCCAGCCCGCCCTCGGGAATGAGTTCCAGCCGCACGCCCGTCTTCCTGTGCTCCAGATGGTGCCAGCCGTTCTTCGCCTTCAGCACGATCCTGAAGTCGGGCTTCAAACGCTCCAGGATCCTGCCGTCGGCATCAGCGTAGAGAATATCAATGTCCTGCGTTGATCGCTCGTAACCGTGGTAGATCACGGCAAGGCCCCCGATAACCAACGCGGAACCCTGCGCTCTGCGTAAGTCCTCGAGCGTTCTAGCCAAGTCCTCCGCACTGGGTGTGTGCATCGCGCCTGCTCCCCTCGCGAAATCGAAGACCGCAAGCTGGGAAGGAGTAAGAATAGCCTCTGCCATGCGCCCGTTTCCCGACTATGCCTGACGCCGAGAGTACACGCTCACGGCCGACTCGCAACACACACACCCGCGGCCAGGACGCCGCGCCGTCACGGGCTCGGCCGTTCAACGATAATGGCCTTGGAGTTCTCCAGCATGGTCTTGAACACGTCGGCCAGCGCGGGGATATCCTCCAGGCACATCGTCGTGTTGTGCGCCGGGTTGTCATCGTTCTCCCAGCGCTCGTTCCACCACGAGAAACCGGCCAGCCGGGGATAACGCCCGCCGAGGATGTCGCTCAACGCGGCGCGGGCCCAGTTCTCAGGCGCGACCAGCGGATTGCCGGCCGTGCATCCGAACTCCGCCAGCATGACGGGCTTGCCTGGGGCCAGCGAGTCGAGGCGGGCATAGCACGGGTCCATCTGCTCCCGAAACGTCGGTGCTCCCTCGTCCAGCGGCGTCTGTGGGCCGTAGACGCTCACCGCAACCCAGTCAACCACGTCGTTTCCGGGATAGTAGAGCTCCGAAGCGTTCCACGGCACCTGAGGGCCGTCGGTGGCGTTGACGTGCCAGACCCACGTGATGTTTGCCGCGCCCGCGCCGCGCATCACCTCCACGATGTGGCGGTACGCTGCCACGAAGCGTTCCGGACCGTCAGGCTTCGTCTTGTCCCCGAAGCCGCGCGTGCTCTTGCCGCCGTTCCACTTGCCGTTCCAGGAGAACCACGCGCCGTTGCATTCCGTGCCCCATTCCACCAGCAGCGGCGAACCGAAATCGCGCGCCTGCGCCGCCCAGGCCCGCAGGTCTGCGTCGAACCTCCCCCTGAGGATGTTCCTGACGTTGAACAGGCGCTCGCGCTTGTTCTGGGCGCTGCTGGAGCGCAGCATCAGGCGGATGAAGGGGATCGAGCCGTGGTCGCGGGTCCACTGCGCCGTTTCCAGCGGGAAGGCGCGGCTGCGGTACCAGTTGTTCGAGACGTACACCCATGCCACGTGCTTCCCCGCGAGGTCCTCGTACGCGGTCACATCAGCCGGGGCGATATCGTCTTCCTCGCCCGTCTGTCCGCCGGGGTACACACCGTGATAGAGCTTTCCGTCTGCCGGCGCTGCGACGGAAGGCGCCTGGCCGTAACACGACGCGGCGGTGAACGCTGTCAGCAGCATGGTCGCCAGCGAGCGCATGGATGCATCCTCCTGTGGTCATCCTACCCTGACGCAGGGGCTTGGCAACATGGCGCTGCCGTGAATGGCAGCGTCTTTGGGGCGTCTAGAAGATATGTGGCTGTTAGCGCGGGTTGCGCCTCGGCACAACGCTCCGAGGGACTGGCGAGAGAACGATTCTGCCGCGTGCATTGCGTTGCTCCGATCTGACCCTATAATCCGCTCTCGAGAGCGCAAGCGGCAACTGTCAGGCGAGGCTTTGCGATGGGCAATGAGGCGGCTGCGATCCCGGAGAAGATCGGCAACTTCCGGATTGTCGGCAAGATAGGCCAAGGCGGCATGGGGGCGGTATTCCGTGCCGTCCATGGTACGCTCGAGCGGCCCGTTGCGCTGAAGCTCCTGCCCGCCGAACTGGCCGGCAACCCTGAATACGTGGCCCGCTTCCTGCGCGAAGCGCGGGCTGTGGCCGCGTTGCGGCACGACAACGTGGTCCAGGTGTATGACGCCGGAGAAGAAGACGGGCGCTACTACATCGCCATGGAGCTCGTGGACGGCTGCAACCTGCTGAAGTACATCGAGGACAAGAAGCCGATCAACGAGGCCGAGGGCCGCGCCCTGCTGCTCCAGGCCGCCAAGGGCCTGGCCGCCGCCCACGCCAAGGGCCTCGTCCACCGCGACATCAAGCCGGAGAACATACTGCTCGGCAAGGACAATATCCTCCGCCTGGTGGACTTCGGGCTGGTCATGGAGTCCGCGTCCACCACACAGCTCACCGCTACCGGCGCCTGCCTGGGCACGCCGATGTACATGAGCCCCGAGCAGGCGGACGGCGAGCACGCTGACGCCCGCACCGACATCTACTCTTTGGGCGTGACCTTCTTCCGCGTCTTCACCGGCCAGCCGCCGTTCACGTCGCCCACCGTGATGAACTTGCTCTTCAAGCACAAGTTCGAAGCGCCGCCGGATCCGAAAGCTGTTCGTCCGGATCTCTCCCAGGACACGCGCAACCTCCTGCTCCACATGATGACCAAGCGGCGCGAAGACCGGCCGCAGAGCGCGCAGGCACTGGTGGAGATGATCGAAGGCATCGCGCGAGGCAAGCCTGTGCCGCCGCCGCCTGAGTTCGTCCCGGCCGCGCTTAGCGGCACTGCGCCTACGATGCTGAGTCCCGGCGCGGCTCTGCCGGCCACCGCGCGTTCTTCGAGAAGAAACGTGATGGCGGGCGTGGCGGTGCTGCTCGCTATTCTGGCGGCGGGCATCGTGTTCGCGGTCACCCGGCCGGGCAAGGGCGGGCCGTCGCCTGCTCCGCCCGTTATCGAGACCCCGGATCCCGCCCCCAAGCCAGACTTCGCCGCCAAGGGCGACGAGGCCTTCACGGCCGGCCGTTACGCGGATGCTCTGGAGAATTACTCCAAGGCGCTGGCCGAAAAGCCCGATGACCAGGGCCTGAAGGACAAGATCGCGAAGACCGAGCAGGCCCGCAGGTGTGATGAACTCATGCAGACCGCCGAAGCGCTGGAAGCCAAGGGCGACCTGGAGGCGGCGGAGTCGCGCTACAGTGAGGCCGCCCGGTTCGAGCGCGGAGCCAAGGCGCGTGATCGGGCCGAGCGTATCCGGGCCGCGATCGCCAAGGGCAAGGGGCTGACCAACAAGCAGCGCAACGCGGAACTGGACATGGTCAGCAGAAAGGCCGCCGACGCTGAGAAGGCCTGCGAGTTCGAGGTGGCGGCGGAGTACTACTCCCGCGCGGCCAGCTTGTCCGACGGCGCCGTCCGGACCGTGTTTGCGGACAAGGCTCAGGAGTGCCGGCGCCAGGATTACCAGGCCAAGGGCATGGCGGCCGAAGAGCTGAAGACGTACGCAGAGGCCGAGAGGTGGTACAAGAAAGCCCTGGAGATCAAGGCCGACCCGCTGCTGCAGCAGAAGCTCGAGGCCGTGCAACAGAAGAACAGGCCCGTTGCGGCGGAACTGCCCCCGCACGCGGCTATGCGCGAGGGGCAGAAAGCGCTTGAGGCGGGCGACTTCGTAAAGGCCCGCGTAGAATTTACTCTGGCGCTGACCTACCGGGCCGCCAACGACCCGGAAATCACGGCCAAGCTGAAGGAAGTGGACGGCCGTGAGCTGCTGGCCAAGGGCGATGCCTTCCGCGCGGCGGGCGACACGGCCAATGCTCTCAGTTCCTACGCGGCGGCATTGCAGAAGTGCCCCGCTCTGGAGTCCCAGGCGGC
>JAPLOD010000875.1 GCA_026692735.1 Planctomycetota bacterium
GGTGGACCGTGGCGCTCTGAGCGGCAGGAGCGCGCGCCGGCAGAGCAAGAACTTCGTTGCCCTGTATGCCAGCACGGCGGCGGGCACGGAGGCCACGGAATATCTCACGCGCTTGCCGACGGATGAGCCGCCGCCGCCGGCACCGGCGGATGTCATCGCCCAGTTTGGCCGCGACTTCAAGCTGCAGTCGCCGGGATCGGGGTGGCGTTACATGTGCAACGTGACCGACGCGATCGGCACCGCTGCGAAGTATCAGGACCTGGTCTGGAACGACGGGCAGAAGTCGTACGCCGCCCACACGCAGGCATACCCGGTGAACGAGCCGCCGGGCTGGGTGCGCCTCAGCGCCGACACCAGCCATCCCGGCCGCGGTGCGGGCCAAGGCGTGGGCTTCGACAGGTATGCCATCGCGGCGTACACGTTAGACGCCGCGAAGAGCGGGAAGATGGCCATTACGGGCAGCCTGCAGCGCAGAGCCGCGGACGGCACCATCGAGCTGCGCATCTATGTCAACGATACCTTGAAGGAAAACGAGAAGACCGATGGCAGCAGCAACCCGCTTGACTTCGCGCTTCTCCTCGGAACGCTGAACGGCGGAGACACCGTGTACGTTGCCATCGGGCCGGACGGGCAGGACGCCATGGACTCGTGCGCGGTGGATTTCACCATCTACACCGTGCGGTGAACCGCGTAACACGCAATGCATGGTTCGTAACACGCTACAGTTTGTGCGCGCCGGCTGTGTTCTGCTGTCTGCGTGGCGGCGATTGGGTACGGCCTACGGGCTGCTATTTTGTTTTCTTCGGGCAGGGGCATAGAGCCCGCAGCGGGCAGGACGGGCACAGCGGCCTGGGCGCCTTGCAGACCTGGCGGCCGTGCAGGATCATCTGATGGCTCAGCACCGTCCAGCGATCGGCAGGGAAGAGCTTCATCAGCTCGAACTCCGCTTTGACCGGGTCAGCATGTTTAGTCAGGCCCAGCCGGCGCGCGACGCGGCCCACGTGCGTATCCACCACGATGCCGGGCTTCCCGAAGGCATTCCCGAGGACAACATTCGCGGTCTTACGGCCGACGCCGCGCAGCGCGCAGAGATCGTCCAGGTTATCAGGCACCTTTCCGCCGTGTTTTTCCGCGATGTCCTTGCACGCCGCACGAATGGACCGGGACTTGTTGCGGTAGAAGCCCGTGGACTGGATCACCGCCTCCAGTTCGCCGGGCGGGGAAGCGGCGTACTCGGCGGCAGTCGTGTACTTCGCAAAAAGGGCGGGCGTGACCATGTTCACGCGCACGTCGGTGCACTGCGCGGAGAGGATCGTGGCGACAAGAAGCTCCAGCGGGTTCGTATAATCCAGCGTGCACGTCGCGTCCGGGTAGGCCCGCGCCAACGCGGCAGCGACATTCCGAGCGTGCTCGACCTGTTTCCCGGTCGGCGGCCGTGCGGGCCTGGCCATAGCGCTCAACCTTCCGTTCGCTCTCCCGTCCGGCGTCTTCACTCCGCGGCCGGCTCGATCATAGTTGCCGCGCCCTCGTCAACCTCCTCAAGCTCGTCCACGTCCTCGTCTTCCGCAGAAGCTGCCTCCTCCTCGCCTCCCTCGGCCTCGGCGCTCTTCTTCGCGGCAGCGTGCGGAGCACTCGGCGCGGCTTTCACATGCTGGTCGGGGTAGATGTCCTCCTGCGGGATGGCGCAACCGAGTTTCATGGCGTCGGCGAAGTGGGTCTCGCCTTCCTTCTGCAGGCCCATGGCGACCGCGAGGTAGCCCAGCATCTCACGCAGCATGGCGTCCTGGGGCTGCAGCTTGGCGGCAGCCTCCCACTGTTTCCGCGCGCCCATGGCGTCGCCATCCAACGCGGCGAAGAAGCCGAACCAGATCAGCGGCTGAGGCCACTTCGGGTCGGCTGCTGCGGCGCTCCTGAATGCTTCCTTGGCGCCGCCCCTGTCATTGGC
The DNA here is from genome assembly GCA_026692735.1 of Planctomycetota bacterium. Classification (GTDB taxonomy): domain Bacteria; phylum Planctomycetota; class SZUA-567; order H5-PLA8; family H5-PLA8; genus JAPLOD01. Next base: position 1,946 of record JAPLOD010000875.1, read on the forward strand.
GGTCAGAAGCGCCAGGCCGAGGTCGTAGTAACAGGTGGCGAGCGGCTGGGGCGTGGGCATCTGCGCCCTCCACGCGGCGAAATCCCTGTCGAGGGCCTTGCGGAACACCTCCAGCCGATGAAGGCCGCGCTGCGCGGGCGCGGGAACCTTCGGCAGCGCCTTGACCTTGGCGAAGAAGCCCTCGGCCTGGCTGAGGTGGCCGCGGCGCGCCGCGATGGCTCCCAGCACCGCCTGCGCCTCGGCGTTGTCGGGGTCTAACTGGGACGGCTTTGAGCAGCGCGGCTTCAGCGTCGTCAATGTTGTTGCGCCGCGCCTGCAACATGCCGATGCGGTAGTGCGCCAGCGCGGACTTCGGGGCCACGGTCAGGGCGTTCTGGTAGGCGGCGATCGCCTTGTCAATCCGCCCCAGCGCCGCCAGGGCATCGCCCAGCGTCAGACAGATCGGCGCCTGGACTTTCTGCGCGATGGCTTTCTCCAGGTAGGGGATCGCCTCTTCGTTGCGGTTGAGCCGTGTCAGGGCCAGGCCCAGGTTCGCTTCGGCGATGTGCCAGCCGGGGAAGTAGTGGAGCGCGAGCTGCAGATTCTGCACGGCCTCCGAAGCCTTGCCCATGTACAGGAGGCACAGGCCCAGATTGTTGTAGGCCTCGGCGTAGTCTTCCTCCATTTGGAGGGCCTTGCGGAACTCGCGGCCCGCCTCATCCCACACCTGCTTCTGGATGTAGAGGCAGCCGCGGGCCAGGAGTTCCTCGGCCAAGGCGTGGGCGCGACGCGGGCGCGCGGCGCCCGCCTGCGCGGTGCCAGTGAAGAGCCCGTCCTGCTGCATCTCCGGCCTTAACTTCAGCGGCTGCTTCTGGGCGGGCCTGTGAGGACGCATGGCCATGACGGGGCTCTCCGATCAGATGTGAACACAGTGCTGACGAGTTTCCACGCGTGCATCATAGCCGATCCCTGGTTTTTTCCAGCGGCACTTCTCAGCGGTAGTAGCCGGTGCCGAGGATCCAGCCGAAAGGCTTGAAGAGGAACACGTAGGACCTCTTGGGGAGGGGTTTGCTCCGCCCCATCTTCGGGAACGTATATCCCACGAAGCCTCCGCCGGCCCGCCGGCACGTAGCGATGAACTTCTTCATGAGGAAGGTGCCCTTCGAATCCTTCATCTCAAGGCGGCTCGTTCCCTCGACGTCTTTCCTGCCGAAAAAAACAACGTTGATGCCTTCGGTCGTATCCGCCCAGAAATACCCGTCGGTCCCGTACCGCAGCGCGCGCAGGAGGTCGGCGCCGAGTTTCTTGGCCTGATTCAGGGCCATCCCGCCCTGCCGGTGTTTTGCGTAAAGGGCCTGCAGCATGCTGACTGCCGTCTCAACCTGGCTCTTCACGAGTTGGTCCCGAGCTGACATGACCTCTCCCTTCTCCGCCTCGCAAGAGGCAGACAGACATGACACCGCACTACTCAGGACGGCTACAACCGTCCCTACCGCACTTCTCGTGGTTCCTCTTTCCGTCCGATCTGCGCCGTCACCGGATTGCCGGTGCCTCCTGACTATCAGCGGCACGGTAGTTGTCAAGTCGGCCCCGCCGGCATCGGACCACGAAGAACACGAAGAG
>JAPLOD010000876.1 GCA_026692735.1 Planctomycetota bacterium
GACATTGAACAGTCTCGCGATCTCGGCTTGAGTGCCCTTTCGGGCATCGTACGCCTGCACGACCCGCTCACGCAGGTCCATCGAATAGGTTCTCATCCCTACAGTATCGGCATACTTTCATACAAACGTGAACTGCTCTAGGCCCAGGTCGGCGAGTTTGGCGGCCGGGAACTGGAGCTTCTTCGTCTCACCCACCGTTGGAATCAGGATGTTATCCGGCTTAACGTCGCGGTGGATGATGCTCTGCGCGTGCGCGGCGGCCAACCCTTTTGCCGCTGCGATGCAGATTTTGAGCGCCTCTGTCTCCCGAAGGCCAACGCGCCCGTTCTTCCGCGTGAGGTCCAGGTATGCGCCAGCGGAGAGGCCGCGCACGTATTCCATTACCTGGTAGAAGTAGCCGGCGTCCTGGCCGACATCGCGGACGTAGATCAAGTTCGCGGAGTTGATACTGCCGGCGATCTGCGCCTCCCGCACGAAGCGTCTCGCCATATCGGGATTGTGGCCGACCAGATCCAGCGGCAGCACCTTCACCGCCACCGCCACGCCCATAACCGGATGCAGGCCGTAGTAGACGGCGCCCATCCCGCCCTGGCCGATCTTGGCCAGCAGTGGAATGCCCCCCAACGCCGGACGCTGCACACCGTGGAACACGATGCGCGGCGCTTGAGCGAGGAGCGGATCGCTGGTGAGATTCTGGAAGGCGTACGCGGGCTTGGTCTGGCCGCCGGTTTCCGCGGCAGTCTGCATATCGCCCGTGGCCACTGCGCTATCCCCCATGACAAGAGCGATGTGGCGTCTGCGGAGGAGCTTTTGCGCTCAGAATCTAGCGGGGCAAGCGGGGAAGGGCAAGTGTGATCGGGCGGCTGAACGTGCGGGCGAGGCTCTTCTGCAAGGCGGCGAAGGCGAAGTAGGCGGCGCCAAGCTACCTCTTGCCCTCCCGGGAAACTCCGTCGGGGACAGCGAGAAGGGACGGGAGAGCGCGCAGCGCGTTCGACCTGGACGTGGGGTGGGCGGCGGGAGGCTCATCGAGGCAATTCTTCGTTTCCAGGCGGGGAGCCCTTGCCGTAGCCGCTTGTCGGCACCGGTCGCCATGACTTGTGGGGCGTAGAAGGTCGCGACGACGCCCGCGGGCGACGGGGTGATATCGTTGCCCGCCCCAGCGGGACAGGTATACTAACTGACGCCGTGGGCCAGGTACGCATCGAACCAGGAGCACTCATGTCCGTCAATCCATTCGGCCATTTCGACGACGCGCGACGCGAGTACGTCATCACGCGCCCGGATACGCCGTTGCCGTGGATCAACTACCTGGGCTGCGAGGATTTCTTCGGGATCATTTCAAACACGGCGGGCGGTTACTCTTTTTACCGGGACGCGCGCCTCCGGCGGCTGACGCGCTACCGCTACAACAACGTCCCACTGGACTCGAACGGCCGATACCTCTACGTCCGCGACGGCGGAACCGTCTGGAACCCGTCATGGAAGCCCTGCCGCGTCGCGTTGGACCGGTACGAATGCCGCCACGGCATGGGCTACACGCAGATCAGCGGTGACAAGGACAGCATCGCGGTAACCACGCGGTACTTCGTCCCGTTGGGGCAGACCTGCGAGGTGTGGGACGTACGCGTGCGCAACACCGGCGCCTCCCGCAAGCGGATCCAGTTGTGGGGGTTCGTGGAATGGTGCTTGTGGGACGCCCAGGACGACGCGACCAACTTCCAGCGGAATTTCTCCACGGGTCAGGTCGAAGTCGAACCGCAGGCGATCTATCACGTGACGGAGTACCGCGAGCGCAGAAACCACTTCGCGTACTTCGTGTCCTCCGTCCCGACCCAGGGATTCGACACCTGCCGCGATAGCTTCGTAGGCGTCCACGAAGGGCTGGACGCGCCCAGAGCGGTCGTAGCGGGACGCTGCACCGGGAGTATCGCCCACGGTTGGCGCCCCATCGGCGCGCACCAGATCGAGCTGGACCTGGCGCCAGGCGAACAGCGGCGCTGCCACTTCCTGCTCGGGTATGCCGAGAACCCGGCGGACCGCAAGTTTGCCACTGACCCGGCGCAAGGCGGCGCGCCGCGCCGCGTGTCTCCCGGGCAACTGGCCGCCGAGAAAGCTCCGGTTGACCAGGTCAGGTCGGCGCTGGGGACGCCCGACGCCGTGGACGGCGCGTTCGAGGCTCTTGGCCGCTACTGGAACGACCTGCTCTCGGTCTACTCGGTCGAGATCGCCGACCCGCACGTCTCGCGGATGGTGAATGTCTGGAACCAGTACCAGTGCATGGTCACGCTGAACCTGTCGCGCTCCGCGTCCATGTTCGAGTCGGGCATCGGACGCGGAATGGGCTATCGCGATTCGAACCAGGACCTACTCGGCGTCGTCCACCTGCAACCGGAGCGTTCGCGCCAACGCTTGCTCGATCTCGCGGCGACGCAACTCTCCGACGGCACCTGTTTCCACCAGTACCAGCCGCTCACGAAAAAGGGCAACGCCTATATCGGCGGCGGCTTCAACGACGACCCGCTCTGGTTGCCGCTGGCGGTGTACGCCTACCTCTCCGAAACCGGCGACGCGGGCATTCTGGAGGCGCGTTGCCCCTATGCCGATAACCCCGACGCCCCGGCCAACCTGGTGGACCACCTTGAGCTCTCCATGGCCTACACGCTGAAGAATCGCGGCCCGCACGGCTTGCCGCTCATCGGTCACGCCGACTGGAACGATTGCCTGAACCTGAACTGTTTCTCCGTCGTGCCCGGCGAATCCTTCCAGTGCGCCGGCGACATCGAAGGCAGCGTCGCCGAATCGGTCATGATCGCCGGACTCTTCTGCTTTGCCTGTGAGCGCATGGCGGGCATCTACCGGATGGTGGGACGGGAGCGCGATGCGGCACAGTCCCTGGAGCACCGGACCGCGGTGCAGGCCGCCATTGACGCCGCGGGCTGGGACGGCAACTGGTTCCTACGGGCTTACGACGCCGCGGGCAGGAAGGTCGGATCGAAGACCTGCGACGAGGGGCAGATCTTCATCGAAAGCCAGGGCTGGTGCGTGCTGGGCGGCGTGGGGCTGACCGATGGCCGCGCGCGCCGGGCGCTGGACTCCGTGCGAGAACGCCTCGCGACGCCCAACGGCATCGTCCTCCAGCAACCCGCCTACTCGACCTACCACGTGGAGCTCGGCGAAGTCTCGAGCTATCCGCCCGGCTACAAGGAGAACGCCGGCATCTTCACGCACAACAACACGTGGATCCAGTGCGCAGAAGCACTGCTCGGCAACGGTGACCAAGCCTTCGCGTACTACCTGTCCATCTGCCCGTCCAGAAAAGAGGAACAGATCGAGACGTACCGCTGCGAGCCGTACGTCTACAGCCAGATGACCGCCGGCCCCGACGCACCGACGCCCGGCGAGGCGAAGAACGCGTTTCTCACCGGCACGGCCGCGTGGAGCTTCATCGCAATCTCGCAGTACATCCTGGGGGTCACGCCCAGCCCCGACGGACTAGTGGTCGATCCTTGTATCCCACAGAACTGGAAGGGCTTCACCGTCAAGCGCCGCTTCCGCGGCAGGATGTACCTCATCGAGGTGCGCAATCCCAAGAGAGTCCAGAAGGGAGTGCGCCGCTTGCAGGTGGACGGGAAGGAGATCCAGGGCCACACGATCCCGCTCGACCTCGGCGGCGCGACGGTCCGTGTGGTTGCGGAACTCGGTTGAGCCGTCTCGATGCGAATCTGGCCACGGTGCTACACCGGGCGCGGCCTATTCTCTCCGGGTGCGTCCGCCCATTAGCCACGTACGAAGTGGCCCGTTGCGCCACCCATGCAGCCCGCGTCCCGACCTGATCCCCGTCCGCCATCACGATCGGTTCTATCCGTCTTCCCGCCGCCGGTCCGTTCCGGCGGCACCATCATCAACC
>JAPLOD010000877.1 GCA_026692735.1 Planctomycetota bacterium
GCCGGTTCCGTCCACGTCGCCCGGAAGGAGCTCAAACGAATGATCCGCCCATTCGACTCGCGAGGCGATATGCCCGCTGCTCATGGCGCCCCAGAAGAACCGCGGCGGGATTGGCGAGCCATCCACGTGAATCTGCGGACCGCCGCGCGTTTCCTGCACGCGGACCGTGCCTGCGCGCGCCGGCACCGCAGTCAGAACTGAGAGGAGAAGGAACGGGACATGGTAGAGCGAGTGACTGTGCCTCATTTGGTGCGGCCTTTCGCATTGAACTGCGCCGTTGCGCCAACACGCCCAGCCTGTTTTTGCTGATGGTGTATGTCTTCGGCCACAGTGGCAGTGTCAAGGGCCGTATTGACAGAAACGTTCCGGCGTTCACACGGGGCGTCAAAGTCTTGCGCGCGAACGTCGTGGTGGCAGGTAGCACCTCGATGACGGCGTCCAGCGTCGCCTGGACGATCTGCTTGGCCACGACTTGTTCAACGCCGGCCTGCTGGGCGATCTTGAGCGACATGGTGAGCTTGGTCATCTGTGAGCCTTTGCGATGGGCTTGGGGAGGTCAGGGCTTTGGCGCCGCGCCCAGCGGCTTGCCGTCGGGGCCGAGTTCGCGGAGCCAAAGGTCTTTGAAGGCGATGGCCCGTCCATCCATCCCATAGGTGTGAAGGAATAATGGGCCGCCTTCAAGACGCGAGAGCTTGACACGAAAAACGTTTGCGCCCTCCACATCGAGAGAGGCCGTGTCGCCCACAACACGCAGCAGGAAGCGTTGCCATGTCCCGATAGCCACCTTGCTGCCGCTGCTTACCACCGTGCCCTGCGCAGTCCCGAAGAGGCGCATAGTGCCATCGCGGTAGAAGCCGAAGTACGACTCCCCAGGGTGCTGGAGGTCGGGTTGTCGCACGGCGATGGATCCAAAATACCCCGCCGCGTCTGCCGACCGCAACAGCAAGCTCCCTTTTGCCTCGAAGTCCGGCATGGCGACGGATCGGCTGATTCCGCGACTACTCACGAATGCGATTGCTCCCTCCTCAACCTTCGGCGCTGCGCCAACGGTGGTCCACCCCGTCAGGTCCCGCCCGTTGAAGATGCACGTCCAGCCGTCCTTGTCCTTCTGGCCGACCTCCAGCCGCTCCGGCGCGAGGTCGCGGTAGTCGATGCTGACGACCCGTAGCGTGCCACCGTTGAAGCAAAAGCGAAGCCGGCCCTTACCAGACTTTGGCTTGCCGTTCAGTGGCCAGAGTTGTCCATTGAGCGTGGCGGTGATGTCATCGCCCCTGCAGTGAAATATGAACTCCTGTACCCCTTTCTTGGCCTCCATCTGTGGGCGATCCATTGAGGCTTGAACGTAGCCGAGAGGTGAGTAACGAGCGTTGAACTCCCCATAGCCGACCCCTCGCACTTCATAGCGGACGCGAATATCGCCGTCCCCAAACTCCATGCCGGTCGTCAGGACGCCTCCCGGCGTGCCTGGCACCGTGACCAGCGCGCCGTCCTGAACGCGCCAGACCTTCTTGGAAGCGTCGTCCGCCAGACAATCCGTCGTCTTCCCGGAGACTGTAGCATCGACATCGGGCACATTCTACCCCGCCCTCGCGTAGTGCAGGGCGGCCAGGGTGGGCCAACGCTCGGCGCATTGCCTGTCGCGGAGCAGGTCGAGCGCCATGCGGTGAATCATGGCCTGATGGGTGC
>JAPLOD010000878.1 GCA_026692735.1 Planctomycetota bacterium
GGCTGGCAAGACCTAATTGCCGTCATTCCGGCGCAGGCCGGAATCCAGAACAAAACCGCCTGGACCCCGGCCTCCGCCGGGGTGACGGACGCGGCTCGCACCGAAACCTTGCTCAACCGCCTCGTCGCCCTCAACGCCGAACGCAGCCGCGATCTGCCCAAGAACGTCCGTCACGGCATCCTCACCGGCATGCAGCAGAAAGCCCCGGCGGGTTACCAGGACCTGCTGGAGGCCTACTACAAGTCGCTCGTCGAGGAGAAGGACGAGTAAGAAGGAAATGAAAACTTCAGAATTCAAAATGCAAAAGTGGATGGTTTCATCTTTCATTTTGCATTTTTCATTTTGCATTACGCTCTGCGTCTCTGCGGTGACCGGCCTTTCCGCCGGCGAAGAGCCGAAGAAACCAGATCCCAAGCCCCCCGACCCGCCGCGCAAGGACGTCGGCCAGTGGAAAGCTCCCGACAAGCCGAAGGACGATGAGCACTGGTACCCGGAGTTTCCCGACAACAAGGTCTACAACGACACGCTGATCAACGGCGGCTTTGAGGAGGTCGGAGCCGGCCCCGTGCCGTACCCGAAACACTGGGCGCACCCTGACGACTACTGCATCTTCTGGATCAAGGACGCGATGTCGCCCGAACACGGGAAGGTCGTCGTGCTGGACACGGACCAGGCCCAGGGCGCGGCCATGAAGCGCCAGACCCAGGTTCGTGAAGCGCTCGCCAACGGCAGCGCCCCGCCGTCCCCACCGGCCAAGACTCCGGGAGCGGGATATGGATCCATTGGCGGCAACAACGGCGTTTCGTTCTACTCGGAGCGCTTCGCGTGCAAGCCGAAGCAGGCCTACAAGATCAACTTCGACTTCAAAGGCCCCAGCGGCGGCGCGAAGGTGTGGGTGCGCGGGTGGGGCATGTTCCAGGGCGAGGAGCGCCGGCGCTGGGAGACGATCGTGAATTGCCGCGTCAAGGGCACCGGCTGGGCGCACTTTGAGCAGGCCTTCCACCCGACGCGCCGGCGCACTTCCAAGGACAAGAACGACCCCGGCGGGAAGGACCAGGACAACGCGACCTACACGGAGGTCGCCTTCTTGCGCGTGATGCTTTACGCCTACTGGCCGAACGGGCAATATTACTTCGACAACGTCAAGGTCGAAGAGATCAGCGACGACGAGTACAAGCGCCTCAAGGCCATCCCCGCCGACGAACGTTGACCTCATTCACGCCTTCCACAGCCGACACCGGTAGTGGTCCAGCACCACGGCCGCCACGATGACGCAGCCGGTGATGAGGCGTTTGGTCGGTTCCTGCGCGCCCATCTGCGCCAGGCCGGCGCTCAGCACGGCGATGATCACCACGCCGAAGAACGAGTTCACCACGGAGCCTCGTCCGCCCATGAGGCTGGTCCCGCCGATGACCACCGCCGCAATGGCCTGCAGCTCCGCGCCGATCCCCGCGTTCGGGTCAGACGCCTCGAAACGCGCCGTCTGGAATACCGCGGCGAGGCCCGACAGCAGACCGCACAGGCTGAACACCGCCAGCTTGACGGGCCGCGGGTCAATGCCGGACAGGCGCACCGCTTCCTCGTTGGTGCCGATCGCGATCATGTAGCGGCCGAGCACCGTGCGCGACAACACGAACTGCCCCACGGCGACGATGGCCAGCGCGATGAAGAATGGCTGCGACAAACCCAGCGCGACCGGCCTGGCGAGCTCCCCGATGCTGCCGCCGATATACTGCGTCTGCGAATTGGCGACCAGATACGCCCCGCCGCGCGCGATCTCCAGCATCCCGAGCGTGACGATGAAGGACGGCAGGCCCCACCCGACGGTCACCAGTCCGTTGGCCAGGCCGCAGGCCAGCCCCACGCACACGCACGCCACGACCGCGACGCTCGGCGACATCTCATACCGGACCATGCACACGCCCAGCACCGCGCCG
>JAPLOD010000879.1 GCA_026692735.1 Planctomycetota bacterium
GTTGCAGGACGCGGAAGTCAACATCGAAGAGCACGCCCATGGCGACAAGCAGCGCGCGTTCCTGCTGTACTGCGACTTCCTTCTTGGCGGCCGTGTAGCGCCAGATGTTCGACGTGCCGTCCAACAGCGTCTGGCCAACGACGAAGCCGGCCGTGTAGAAGGTGGGGTTCACCTGCATTGACTGCGTGGACCAGTTGAAGTCCCAGACCCCGTCAAGATGCGGCAGGAACGCGGTGATGCGCCGCCGCACTTCGGTGGCGGAGATGTGCCGCTCCAGGTCCTGGGACCAGAGCTCCGGCCGGGCTCGCAGCGCCGCCTGTTCGAGGGCCGCGACGTTCTCGGGCCCCGGCACCGGCAGCGTCTCGGGCATCGGTGTCTCAACCTGGTAGTCGGTCCACGGCATCACGGAGAGCGTCATGTTGAGGCGCAAGCGGCTCTCCTCAACGCGGCGCTGCGCCAGCAGCAGTTCCAGGCCGGCCTGCGCCAGCGCGGCCTCCACGAACGCCGTGTCGGCCGCGGAACCCAGCCCCTCGCGTTCCAGCGATGTGGCGGTCTTGAGCACTTCCCCGGCCGCGGCGACCGCGACCCGCGCCAGTCTCTCCTGCCGCAGCGCCGCAGCGTACTGGGCGTACGCGGTCCTGACGTCGCGCAGCAGCAGTTGGCGTGCGCGGACGGCGGCCAGCCGTTCCTGCATCTCGCGATCCCTGGCGATGTGATAGGCAAAGTACGTCGCGCCAAAGTCAAAAACGGGGATGACCGCGCGCAGGTTGAAGCGCGCCGCCTTCTGGTCTTCGAACGCGACGGTTGTCCCGCCAAAGCCGACAAGGGGCTTGTTGTTGCGCCGCGCTTCGCCGAACTCCGCCGTGATCTTCGGCAGGATGCCCGCCAGCGACAGGCGCACTTGCTCATCCTGAAGCTGTGTCTGCAGCAGCGTCACGCGGTACGCCAGGTTGTTGCGCAGCGCGATGGCTTCACACTGAGCCAGCGTGAGCGGCTGCGCCGGATCAAGGCCCAGCGCGGCGCGACGGCTCTCCGTCTCAGTGTTGAAGCGCGCGGTCTCCTCCTCACGGCTGACCCTTGGGGGGGCGCAGCCCACGAGGACGGCGGCCAAGCCCGCCACCGCGACGAGGAAAAGCGTCCGGCGCAAGCTCATGCCCCCCGCCTCATCACGCCCAGGCCGCCGCTGATCAGGCTCCAGATGAGCCGCTTCTGGTTCTCTTGCGGCGGGATTGACGCGGCGGTGCTCCACCGGGCCAGAGTCGTGACCATGACGCCATGGAGGAACTCGATCATCTCCTCAGGGGGAATATCGGTTCTGATCAGGCCGGCTGTCTGAGCCTTACGGGCCATCTCTATCTCCAGAGCCTTGGACTCAAGGTACGCGCGCATGGCGCTGCCGCGCAGGTTGGACGCAATATTGGCCCGCCCTCCAATATCGGCCGCGTAGAAAATGCGGAAGAACTCCCGGTGTGCGTTGAAGTACGCGATCATGGCCTCGTTCCGGACCCGCAGTTGCTCCAGCGGGCCAGAAACGCCCGCGCTCGCCCGCGCCAATTGGTCGGCGATGGCGTGGCTGTGCCGGGTGACCATCGCGTTGAACAGCATCTCCTTGTTCTTGAAGTACAGGTACAGCGTGCCGACAGCGCAGCCCGCGGCCCCGGCGATATCGTGCATCGTGGCGCCTTCATAGCCCTTCTGGGCGATCACGGCCTCGGCGGACTGCACGAAGAGGTCCGCCGCCACCTCGCGGCGCCGTTTTCTGTACTGTGATTCTGAACGCATATTCATTCTCCGTATTGAAGGTTCATATATCATAATGACTGTTCACGTCAACAGCGACTTTTCGTTGAACCGTTGACCCTGTTGCGGTTACTGTGGTGCGCAGTCACCGCACCGAGCGCAGGGAGTCTGGGGCTGGCGAAAGGGGAGCACCATGCAGACAGGGTTTCAGGCCATAGACGGCCTCATGCGGAAGAAGCCGGCGGACCATGTGCCGATACACGATTCGCCGTGGGGCGACGCGCTTAAGAAATGGGTAGCTCAAGGCATGCCCGCCGATGAGAAAGGCAACGCGGTGGACGTCGTGGACCACTTCGGCTTCGACATGGCGGGCGTCGGCGGCTGGTTCGACTGGCACCCCAAACGCGGCTTCAGCGAGATCGTTCAGGAGACCGCCGAATGGAAGATCGTCCGCAACGGGAGCGGCGCCGCGCTGAAATGGTGGAAGGACAAGTCCGGGACGCCGGAGCACATTGATTTCCACATGAAGAGCCGCGAGGTGTGGGACAAGGACTACCGCCGGCTTGTCGTGGACTTCGACCGCCAACGCCTCGGCGACCTGAAGCCGGTCAAGGAGAACCTGGCCAAACGCAGAGCGCAAGGGAAATGGACGCATTACGGCAATCAGTTCATCTGGGAGAACATGCGCGGCAGCATGGGCGACTACACGATGTACATGTCCCTGGTAGCCGACCCCGCCTGGATTCACGACTACAACCGAGTCTACACGGACCTGTTCAAGAAGTGCTTCACGATCCTCTTCGAGGAAGTCGGCAAGCCGGACGGAATCTGGCTGTATGAGGACCTGGGCTACAGAGACCGGCTCTTCTGCAGCCCGAAGACCCTCGAAACGCTGATCTTTCCCTACTACAAGGAAATGGTTGACTTCTTCCACTCTTACGATCTGCCTGTAGTGCTGCATTCCTGCGGTTTCCAGGAGCCGATGATCCCGCTGGCCATTCAGGCGGGCTTTGACGCGCTGAACCCCATGGAGGTGAAGGCCGGCAACGACATCCTCAAGTTCGCCGAGAAGTACGGCGACAGACTGGTCTTTGTCGGCGGGTTGGATGCGCGCATCCTCGAAAGCGGCGACCACAAGGTCATCCGCAGGGGCGTCACGGACTTCATCAAGGGCATGCGGAAGCGCAAGGCGCGTTTCGTCTACGGCTCAGACCATTCGCTCTCGACCAACATCAACTACAAGGACTTCTTGTACTCGCTGGAGATCTACCGCGACCACATGCACCTATAGGCCCACGATGTGTTTTGCACCTTAATCCGCTTGAAACTGCACCGCCCGAACTCGAAACTCGCGTCATGCGCAGGCTGGCTGTTGTCGTGGACACGTTCCCGCGGTGGAGTGAGCGGTTCATCGCGCGCGAGCTGCAGGAGCTGCTCCGGCGCGGCGTGGACTTCACCGTCTTCTGCGTGAAGGCCGGCGACCCGCTACGCGATGACGATGACTGGCGCGGGTTGCTCGAGCGGCGCGTGGTCCTGCCCGCGGCGCTGATCCCCAAGAGCACAAAGGCCCTGGCACCGGACGTGCGCGAACGCTGGGAGCAGGCGCGCGAGTCACTCGGCCTGTCAGGCTACAGGCAACTGGGGCGGGCGTTCGCGCTGCGCGATCGCCTGCGGGCGGGCGGCTTCGGTCACGCCCACGCCCATTTCGCCAATCTTCCCTCGACGCTATGCTGGCTGGCGGCGGCGGACGCGAAGCTGCCGTTCTCGTTTTCCGTCCATGCGCGCGACCTGTTCATCGAGCCGCAGTTGCTCGACCGGAAACTCGCCGACTGCGTGCGCGTTTTCACCTGCCACGCCCGCGCGCAGGACTTCATCGTCAGCAAGACCTCGCAGACCGACAAAGTGCGGCTGATGCATCACGGCCTGCCGCTGGAGCAGTTCCCGTTCAAAGCGCGCGCCGCGGATTCCACGGCGCGGATTGTGGCCGCCGGCCGCTTCGTGCCTAAGAAGGGATTCGACCTCCTTATCGAGGCGGCGGCGCAGCCCGTCCTGGCCAGCCGCACCGTGACGATGACGCTGCTCGGCGAGGGCCCGGAGCGCAAAGACCTCGCCGCGAGGATCCGCCGGCTGCAGCTTGAGCGGACCGTCGTGCTGCAGGCGCCTCTCGGCGGCGCCGCGCTGCGGAGCGTCCTTGATGGCGCCGGCCTCTTCGTCGCGCCGTACAGGACCGCTCCCGACGGCGACGCTGACGGCGTGCCGAACGTGGTGCTCGAAGCCTTCGCGCTGGGCATTCCCGTGGTCGGCACAGACGCCGGGAGCCTGAGCGAAATCCTCACCGATGAAACCGGCACGCTCGTCGCGCAAGGCGATCCCGCGGCGCTCGCGC
>JAPLOD010000880.1 GCA_026692735.1 Planctomycetota bacterium
ATGCCGAACCATTCCGGCATCGTCTCGCTGTCGAAGTTCAGCGTCAGCGGCTGATGCCAGTGCGTGTTCGGTCCTTTGCGCACCAGCACGCCGTCAAAGTAGAACTTCAGGTCGTTCTCGTCCCATTCCAGGCCGTAGACGTAGTAGTCGTCCGCCAGGTTGTTTGCCGCCACATAGGCGCTGCCCACCTGCCAGTGCTTGTTCTCGTTGGGCGTGTAGAAGACGTGCATGGTGATGTGGTGGTTCTTCTCCTTGCCCGGCGCCTTGCCGCCGATCTCGTACACGTCAATCTCCGTCCACCACGGCTTGGTCGAATGGTAGAACCAGAACGAGCTCGAGCCGGCCGAGTTCATCGCCTTGGATCGCACCTCGAAGTACCCGTACCGCACCGTGTCCTTGCTCTGCACCGCCGCGCAGGTGTAATCCTTGTACTTCTTGTCTGTCTCCATCGCGGGAATGGGTTCCTTCTTCATCGTCAGATGCATCTGCCCGCCGCTCACCGTGACGTTCTCCTTGCGGAACAGGCCCGGGTAACGCCCCTTCCAGGTGGGGTTGAACGGCCACCACTTCGTCTCATCCAGCTTGTCGCCGTTGAACTCGTCCGACATAGGCTCGTACTTCACCCAGCCGCTCTTGTTCTCCTGGTCGGAGAGCGGGAAGTCGTCCGTGGTTCTCTTCGCGGGCACGAGCGGCGCCGGCTTCAGGTCCGCCCAGCCGGCCGTGGGCGCTTTCGGTGCCGGGGGTTTCGGCGCATTGGGCAGAACGCCCAGCTCCGCCACCGAGACGTGCGGCCCGCCCTTGCACTCCGCCACGGCCACGAAGCGGAAGAAGCGCGCGCTGACGGGCTTCTCGAACTTCACTGTCTGCAGGACCCACTCCTTTCCGTCGGCGCTCGCGTAGAACTCGTACTTCGAACACACCGAGCCGCCGTCTTGAGCGTTATCGCGCGGCAGGCAGGTGAAGCCAGCCATCTCCACCGTCTCGCCCAGGTCCACCTGGATTTCGTGCGGGCACGGCGGCTGCTTCTTCTTATATTCGGAATGCCAGATCGTCTTCGGATTGTCGTCAATGGCGTTGGCGGCGGCTTCGCCCGGCGCTTCCTCGCTGCTCACGTAAGCGATCTTCCACTTGCCCTTCGCGACGCCGAACTCCGCCTGGCTCAGCGTGCTCTCGCCCAGCACGATGCAGTCCGCTCCGTCCGGTGCGATCGCCAGCGCCTTGACGACGCCGCCCAGCGGCAGCGGAAATGGTTCCGTGTACTTCTTGGACGAAGGCGTGGCGTGCGGGCCTTCCAGCCAGTAGCGGATCTCGACCCCCGGCGCCGCGCTCAGGCTTACAAGCCCTTCCTTGCTGCGCTGGATCACCGGCGCGGCCAGCACCGGGGGCGCGCGGAACAGGCCGAAGGTTGAAAGGGCGGGGGAGAGGCGCGATTGCGTGATGCGCACGCGCACCTTCTGTGCCGTCACGCTGTCGGCGCGCAGCAGCCGCTTGTAGCCGATCACGGTCGAACGCGCGATCTGTTTCCAGTCCTGCCCGTCCCACGCGTCAAGGAAGAACTCCTCCACGCGCTGCCCCTGCTTGATGTCTTCCTGCAGCAGCGCGCGGTTGAACGTCTGCGCCTTGCCCAGATCGTACTCGATCACCGTCGTGCCGCCGTCGGTCGTGCTTTTCGGCGCCGCGCCTTTAGCGAGGTCGGTGGCGAAGGTGGCGTCGAGCACCTTGCGCAGGTCGCGCAAGCGCCCGGCGTCGTTCTCGTGGATCAGCCCGCGCTTGTCAGGCGGCAGGTTGAGCAGGAACTGCGCGTTCCCGCCGACCGAACCGTAGTAGACGTCCAGCAGGTGGTCGAGCCCCTTGACCTTGTTGTCCTCGCCGGCGTGATAGAACCACCCGGGCCGGATCGAAGTGTTCACCTGCGCCGGATACCAGATCAGCCGCGCACCGGCCTTGGCGGCTTCAGCCAGTTTGGCGCGGCTGCCGATATCCGCCTGCTGCGCGCCGCCGTGAGCGCCCATGTCCAGGATCGCTTTCAGCGTCTTGTCCGACCTCTCCCACGGCTGGTCGTCGGCGCCCCTGATCGGCACCACGCTCCACTCGCTGGGTCGAGAGTGCCCCGCTTCGTTGCCGCACCAGCGCACATCCGGGCCGCAGACGGAGATCACGGCGTCCGGCGCCAGTTCGCGGATCGCCTTATAGTAGGCCGGCCAGTCGTAGACCTGCCGTTTGCCGTTCGGCCCTTCGCCGCACGCGCCGTCGAACCACACTTCGTAGACAGGGCCGTAGGCAGTCAGCACCTCGCGCAGTTGGTTGGTGAAATGCTCGTTGTACTTCGGCGAATCGCCGTACGTCTGTTCGTGCCTGTCCCACGGCGAGAGGTAGATGCCAAGCTTGATGCCGCCGTCGCGGCAGGCGTCCGCGACTTCGCGCACGATGTCGCCCTTGCCGTCTTTCCATGCGCTGTTCTTGACGCAGTGCTCCGTGTACTTGCTGGGCCACAGGCAGAAACCGTCGTGGTGCTTGGCGGTGAGTATCAGCTCCTTCATCCCCGCGTCCTTGCACACCTTCACCCACTGCCTGGCGTCGAACTGCGTGGGGTTGAAGAGCTTCGGGTCTTCTTTCCCGTCGCCCCATTCTCGGTTGGTGAACGTGTTCATCCCGAAATGGACGAACGCGACGAACTCCAGTTCCTGCCAGGCCAGTTGCCGCGCGGCAGGCACAACCTTTGCCGCCTTGGCGATAATGCCGTCCATCGTGTCCTCCGGGCCTAAGGCCACCAGACCTGCTTCCGGCTTTGTGTCTTGTGCCGGAACCGGTCCCGCGACGGCAAGGAACATGGCCGCCAGGCCAGCGAGCGTCACAAGCTTGTCCATTGTTGGTCCCCCGCTATGCGCCCGATCATACTGGCGCAGCCGACTGCGCTGCCAGTCAAAAACACATACACTGCCGGGCAAGATGAAACGGAACTCCCGCCTTCGCGGAAAGGGTGTATATGTGTACGGGCTTTTCATCCCGCATCGGCCCAGATCACGGAGGCAGCGCACATGGCTGACACACGCAGGGCGGCATCGCGGCGGAGCTTTCTCAAAGGCGTGGCGGCCTTTGCCAGCGTCTCGATCATCCCGCGCCACGTTCTGGGCGCTGAAGGCCAGACGGCGGCCAGTGACAAGATCACGCACGCCGTCGTCGGCGTCGGCGGCATGGGCATGGGACACCTCGATTATGTTCTTGGCGACAAGGGCGCCCGCCTCATCGCCGTCTGCGACGTGGACACCAGGCATTTGGATGCCGCCCAGAAGAAGGGCGCCGGCTGCAAGGGCTACCATGATTTCCGCGAAATGCTCGACCGCGGCGACGTGGATGTCGTCCACGTCCCCACGCCCCCGCACTGGCACGCGCTCGTCTCAATCGCGGCGCTCGACGCCGGCTGCGACGTCTGGTGCGAAAAGCCCATGAGCCGCACCATCGGTGAGGGCCAGCACGTCATTGATGCCGTCAAGCGCAACGGCCGCGTCTTCCGCCTGAACACCTGGTTCCGCCTGAACGGCGGCTTCTACGGCTTCAACACCGAAGTCAAGCCCATCAAGAAGCTCGTCATGTCCGGCCTCCTCGGCTGGCCGCTGACCGTTCGCGTCGGCCCGTTCACGGGCTTCGATTGGAAGCTTGGCGCCTGGGTGGGCCGCCCCTACGCCAAGCCGGAACCGATTCCGGCCGGTTTCGATTACGACTTCTGGCTCGGCCCCGCGCCCGTTAAGCCTTACTTCGCCCATCGCACGCACGGTTCCTTCCGCGGCTACTGGGACTACGACGGCGGGGGCCTCGGCGACATGGGCCAGCACTACCTCGATCCCGTGCAGTATCTGCTCAACAAGGACGACACCAGCCCCGTCGAGGTTGAAGCCAACGCTCCCTGGCCACCGCACCCGGATGCCTGCGGCGTCTGGGGCTGGATCAAGATGCGGTACGCTGACGGCTGCGAGATCATCCTCGACTCCGGCTCCTGGGGCGAACCGATCACCAAAGGTCTGCCGTACATTGAAGGCCCCAAGGGCAAGCT
>JAPLOD010000881.1 GCA_026692735.1 Planctomycetota bacterium
AGCAGCCCAGGCCCTCCCAGCCGTACACGTTGCCCTGCTTGGTCCAGTTGACGACGCGCGTCGAGAGCGTCGAACACTGTGACGACACGCGCTCGACGACGTAGTAGGGCAGCGTGCTGTCGAAGAATGTGGCGCGGAACAGGCGCGTGTCCGCGGCCAGGCGGTCGAAGTTCGCGTCCACGTACTTGCAGACATCCGCGGCGCCGGCGAACCAGTTCTCGTACATGTGCGTGGCGCGCGGCCCGCCGGGCAGATGCCAGGCCCAGAGGAACGGCACGGTGCGCTTCTCGCCCGCTTTGAGCGTGAACGTGAGCGCGACGGCGGCGTTGGCCGTCTTGCCCGCCGGCGTCGGCTCGCTCGGCTTGTCGAGGGCCTTCATGGTTCCTTCGGAGACGGTCTGCCAGAAGGCTTTGGCGTCGGTCCAGGGCTCAAGCGCTTTTGCTTCTCCGCCCGCCGCCATAAGGACCATCGAGCCGGGCTTGCCGCTCTGCGTCATTTCCGCGCCCGCGAACCGGCCGACCTTCGCCGCGGCGACGGTGCTGCCGCCGTAGCCTTTGTTGTCCACGCTCGTCGGGCCGCTGTCCTTGTCGCCGAGCGACCGGCCGACCGAATTCTGGAGCGAGCCCAGCAGCGTCACCTCGGCCGCCTCGTTGCCCGGGTTCTCAACGGTGACGAAGAAGAGCACGACCGGGAGCGCGGAGTCCTTTTCGTTGAGCGGGATGAAGGGCGAGAACGACTCCATGCTCACGCGCACCGGCAGCGCCTCGTCGAGGAACTTGTGGAACGCAATCGGGAACTCGCCGTAGAACTCGATGTCCTTGACGCCGTTGCCGCCCAGCTTGAGCAGCCGTGCCGCGGCCTGGCCGCCGCCGGCCTTGGCCCGCACGGCAAAGAAGGCGTCGGGAACCTGGATGGCCTTGCCGTCGTGGATCATCCAGCGGAGGAAGCCGCCGTCGCCGCCGATGGCCATGCCGCCGGCGCCAACGCCGCCGACAGGCATCCACACGTGCCGCAGCGTGTCGCCCCGGTACACCTTGCGCGCGACGGGCTCGAGGACGGTCTTGCAGTAGTCGGCGTTGGTCTCCGTCCAGCGCTGCCGCATTTCCTCTTCGGCCTTTCGCGCCCGGTCGGCGGCTTCGCGCTTCTCGCGTTCGAGGCGCTCCAGGTCGGCCTTATCGAGTGCCCTGATGTAATCCACGTTGATGTGTCCCCAGCCGCCGGTGGAGCGGTCCACGATCTTCACGTAGACGGTCTTGCCTTTGAACTTGGATACGTCCCAGACGATCTCCGTCATGGCCTCGGCGTTGCGGCCGGCGGCCTTCAGCAGTTCCTTATCGCCGTCGGCATCGCACAGGGCGACATACGTGGACTTGAGGTCTTCTCCGCCGCCGACCAACAGGCCAATGATGTCCGTGTCCACGACGGCAACGGGCGAACGCAGTTCGCCGGTGAGTTGGTCGCTGGCCGCCTTGTCCCCGTCCTCGTACGTCCCGATGAAGTACTTGCCGTGCTTGTTGAAGTTCCCATTCCAGCGGTCATTGTCATTGGACGAGGGCTGCTTGCCCAGGTCGCCTTTGACGATGGTCCAGCCTGAGAGCGTGCCGTCCTCGAAGTCCCACTTGACCTGCGAGAGTTTCAACGGCTCGCCGGCCTCCGCCATAGGCCAACAAAGAGCGACGGCGATAGCCGCGCTCAAAATCAGGTTTGCCTTCATAGCCGCTACGCTCCCGATATTCGCCGTCTGCTTCAGACAGTTGCCCGACGGATGAACGCCATCCGCTTGGGAACGGGCTGAACAGAGGCCAGAACGCCGGACATGAGACTCCCGGCGCAGCCGTGTGTCAAGGTGAGGTGGGAGAACGCCGCAGCCTGGCGTTCAGTTGCTGCGCAGTTCGTAACGATAGGAAACAGTGGCCCAGGAGGGCGCCGGCTGTCCATCGCGCTGCGCGGGCTCGAAGGTCCACTGTTTCACGGCCTCGAGCGCCGCGTCATCGAGTTCCTTTGAACCGGATGAACGCCACAATGACGCGCTGCCGACGGTGCCGTCCGCCAGCACCAGCACGCGCACCTGCACGGTGCCTTCAATGCCAGCCTCGCGCGCGCCGGCAGGATATGCTCCGGGCCTCGCACGCACCAGGCGCGCCGGGCGGCTCGGCCGGGCGGCTCGGCCCGCCACCAAGCCCCGCAGGCTTTCCGGCCGCCGCCGTGCCGGTGCCTGCTCCAGTCCCATGGCCGAGACCACTGCCGGACCCGCTGCCCGTGCCGGAGCGACCGTCGCCACCGAGACCCACGCCGTCGCCGGATCCCGGCCCGCCGCCACCGGACGCCACGCCGTCGCCTCCCGCTGGCGCTGTCGAGGAACGCTGCTTCACGTTCGCCCAGTCGCCGGCATCTGTCCCTGAAGCCAAGGCGGCTTCGGCGTAGCGCAATTTGGCAAATTGCGCTACGGCGGCGGGATTCGCCGTGACTTCAGTTGACGCGGGCGGCGGCGTTGCGAGGTCTTCGAGCTCGCTGGCCTGCGGCGTTTCCTCCTCATTGGGCTGCTGCGGCAAGAGAGCCGGGCGCAGCGCGCTCCAATCGGGTTCCGGAAGCGGCTCGGCGAGAGCCTCAGGCGGCGCCGCGGCGGCCGTCACCTGCGCAGGTTCAGGCTCGGACGGCGTGCCGGGCGGCATTGCGCCGGGCCTGAAGGTTCCGAGCAGCGCCAGGATGCCGGCATGGAAGGCCAGCGACGCCATCGCGCAGGCTTTCCCGCGCGTGCCACCTGTGGCAGGGAGACCGCAGCGGCGAGTCTCACGCACATGCAGGCAGCGGCCCTTTTCCCGCATGGGCGAGACATTCATGTCACACCGGCACGTCGCGCACGCCTGCATAGGACGCCTCGTGTCAGAACTTCCAGTCAATGCTCAGGTACGCATTGACCCCCGGCTGGTTTGTCCCCGAACCGTGAACACGGTAGTTCTGGTTAGTGACGTTCTCCACACCGCCTGATAAGAATAGCCGACGGGCCAGTTGGGCGCTACCGCGAATCCCCAGCAAAGCGCAACCGGGCGTGCCGCCCGGCGGTATGCGGCGCGTGTCGAGGAGGTCCTTTACCGAAAGCCTGTCCTGCTTCCCAACAAAGGTACCGACGGCCTCAACCCACCACTTGCCGGCTCTAGGACGGTAGCGAAGGCCGAGGTGTCCGGTCGGGGGCATGAGACGCGAGATTGGGGCGCGCACTTTCTCCGTATCGGTCATCTGGTTCGTCTCGCCTTCCTGCCAGGTGAAGTCGGCCCACGGCGTCCACTGCTTGTAGAACGTGTACTCCAGGCGTGTCTCGATGCCCTGCAGCCAGCCTTTGCCCACGTTGCTCTTCACGACTTCCGGACTGTCTTGAATGATGTTGCCCGTGGGCGCGGGCGTGATCTGGTCGCTGATCAGCGTGTAGAAGTAGGAGCCCGTGAAGCGGCAGAAGTCGTAGTCGCCTTTCACGCCGGCCTCGAATTGCAGGTACTGCTCCGGCGTCAGGCCCGGTGACGGTGTTTCGAACTGGCCCGTGGCATCGAAAGCAGTCAGGTCGTAAAGGGTCGGGGCGCGGAACGCCTGCGAAGCCCCGCCGAAGACGTTCCAGTGTTTCTCCTTGTCAAAGAGATACAATACGCGCGCATTGCCGACAACGCTCTTCCAACTGTCGTGGAGCGAGAACTTGCTCTTGTCCACCGGGTCCTCCACCTGTCCGGCCCTCGCCGCGGCATAGGAGAAGCGCAAGCCGCCGACGATGTTGAGCCGGTCGTTCAGCAGCCACGTATCGTTCTGGATGAAGGCGCCGAACAGATCGTAGGAGGCGTTGTCGCCGAGCGGGCCCTGGATGGAATGCGAACGCGGGGAGCCGTCGGCATTGAAGTCGTAGCGGAAGGACTCGACTCTGTCGTGGTAGTAGTCCAGCCCGTAGGTCAGTGTGCCGAACGCCGTCTTGGTCTGCAGTTGGGCAAGCGCGCCCAACGTGTCCACATCGAAGCCGCTGATGTCGTTACGATGGTTGCTGGTGATGCGATTGCGTTCCTCATGGTGGTTCTGATAGTTCAGGTTGACCTTCACGTCGGCCAGGATGGGGCTGATGTCCTTGCCGTGGTACTCCACGTAGCCGAGCCCGCGGTTCTCATCGGTGTCGCGCCGGAATTCCGTGCCAATCGCCGAACCGTGGAAGCTCTGGGTGTACACCGTCTGTTCCGTTCGCGGTACTTCCTGCTGGCGGTAGTGCTGCCCGAGGAACGTCAGGTCGTGGTCATCGGCGATGCGGTAGATGATCTTGCCGTCAGCGCCGAACTCGCTGAAGCCCGTGTTCTGCTGCACGCCCGCGCCGCCGCCCGCTTTCAGGTCGTCGTAATCCTTGTAGCTGCCGGTAAAGAGAAAGGCGACCTTCTTCTTGTAGGAGCCTTCCAGTTCGAGGTGGCCGATGTTGCTCCGTTCGGCGCTCGCGCCGCGGTAGTACGTCCGCCCGCCCCAGTCAATGCCCTGCCAGATGTGTTCGCCGTCGCCCCACCTTGGGCTCTTCGTGATGGCGTTCACCGTGCCGCCAACGGCATCAGACCCGTACAGGGCGGAGAATGGCCCCTTCACGAGCTCAAGCCTATCGAGCGACAACGGGTCAATGGTACGCCAGTACTCGTTGGGACCGCTGCGGAAGGTGGAGTTGTTGAAACGCACGCCGTCAATCAGCAGCAAGGTCTGATAGCCGGTGAAGCCGCGGATGAACGGCGAGCCCTGGCCCGGCGAGGTCTTCTGCAGCATGACGCCCGGCACCTCCGCCAGCGCGTCCACAAGGCTGTCGGAGTTCTTGCGGTGCGCGATCTCGTCGGCGCTGATGACTTCCACGGTGTACGGCGCGCGGAAGACATCCACTGCGGAGCGGGTCGCCGTGACGGTGATGGCGTAATCCGGGATCTCGCCGGCCTTGTCTGCTTGAGTCGTCGGTGCTTTCGCGTCGGCTGCCTCGGACGGCTTAGCCGCCGGTGGCGGCGGTGTCGTTTCGGCCGCCCACAGGGCACCGTATGCCAAGGTGATTGCCAGAGCCAGATGCAGCCAGCGAACGGTCATGACATCCCCCCCGCTCTTGACGCACTTTCCCTTACAGGAGAAACTAGCTAATGCAACTGGCGTGCCAACGGTTTCAGGGGTACGAGCGAGGGGGAAGCGTTGCCGCCTGGATACTTTTCCGACAGGCCCTATCGCAAAGCTGTGCAGATGTCGTGGCATCGGCAGCGCGCAGCACTACGCTGAGCGTTCGCTGAGAGACGGGCGCGGATGATGAACGCACGGACACTGATCGCACTGCTTGCCACGGTGACGCTGTGGGGCTCGGCATTCCCCGCCATTCGCCAGGCGCTCCACGGTTACTCTCCCGGCCAGTTGGCGCTGCTGCGCTTTGCGGTCGCTTCGCTGTGCCTGGCGGTCTACGCTGTTTTCAAGGGGCTGCGCCTGCCACCGAAGCGCGACCTGCCGCTGCTCTTCGTCTGCGGCGCGCTGGGGATCACGGTCTACCACGTCGCGCTGAATCACGGCGAGTTGACCGTGGCTGCCGGCGCGGCGTGTCTCATCATCAACACTTCGCCAGTCTTCACGGCGATTTTGGCTCGGCTCTTTCTGGGCGAGCGGCTCAAAGTCTGGGGCTGGGCCGGCATCGGGGTCAGTTTTCTGGGCGTGGCTCTGATCGGACTGGGCGAGGGAGGCGGGCTACGGCTTGAGCCCGGCGTGGCGCTGATTCTATTCGCCGCGCTGTCCTCGAGCGTGTACTTCGTCATACAGAAGCCGCTGCTGGCCCGTTACAGCGCGCTGGAGTTCACCGCGTACACGATCTGGGCCGGAACGGTGCTCCTGCTGGTGTTCGCGCCGGGACTGACGCACCACATTGCCGCCGCGCCGGTCAGCGCCACGCTTTCCGCCGTGTACCTCGGCATCTTCCCGGCGGCGGCGGCGTATCTCACGTGGGCCTACCTGCTCGCCCGCGTCCCGGTGACGCGCGCGGCCAGCTTCCTCTACATGGTGCCCGTGCTGGCAATCTTCT
>JAPLOD010000882.1 GCA_026692735.1 Planctomycetota bacterium
GAAGGAGCCGCGGGCCGCCGGCACCGCCGGCTGGCCGGGCCAGTCGAGGATGAAGTCGTGGTTCAGCTTGTCGAGGCTTTCCCAGGAGTAGCGCGCCACGTACTCCACGTTGCATGCCGCGAGCGTCGGCGCGAAGAGCCACCACAGGCGCTGGCCCTTCCATGTTGAGCCGCGCAAGCCGGCATAATCGCCGCTGTCCTTCACGACGGCTTGAACGCTGTTGCTGTGCGGCCAGACCCACCTGCCCGCGCCGCCGACGACCGCGCCAACATAGCTGGTGCCGTCCGTCGCCGCGAAGTACCAGCCGTCCTTGTAGTGCTGGTTCCATCGCGGGAAGAGGTTGATGAACAGGTCGGGCTGCTGGTACGGCAGGCCGCCGGGCTTGAGGTCGCGCTGCGGGTCTACCTTGCCGCCGACCAGCCCCGAGCCGGCCCCGCCGCTGAAAGCTTTCGAGACGCCTTGCCTTGGCGACCAGCCCTTGGAGGCTTCCAGCTCCCAGTAATCGTCGCGAGCCATCTCGTGCCGTTCGAAGATCTCAACATGGCTCCAGCCGGGGCCGAGCGATACGTCGAACTGAGCGAATGCGGGAACGTTGCCATCAATACCAGCCAAGCCGTCGAATTCGTAACGGAGGCGGACCTTGCCGAGAATGGTTCCATCGCCGACGACCGTGGCAGTGAACTTCTTCAACGGGGATGATGTGTGCCAGAAGCTGCCGCCGACCCACTTATCCCCGAGCTTCACGCCGACGACGGGGCCCGGTAGGTCAGGCATTCCTGCCTGACCATCGGCCGGGACTTTGACCGCGGCCAAGCTGTTGTCGAGAACGTAGCAGTTGCCGTCCCTCCTGACGGCAACTCTGGGCTGCGCTGCCTTCGGCTGGCCGGACACCACTTCGTACTTGTGCGACGCGCCCGGCTCAAAGCTGGAGCAGACCCGGATCCATTGCTTGCCGCCAATCTCCTCGACCTGGTACGTGATCTCCGCGCCATCTTGCTTGACGATGAACGTCCCCGCCGCACCGGGCGCGGGCGTCTTGAGGCGGACGAGTTCGTCCGTGTACGCACGTTTGGTGGGGTTGAGGAGGATGGACTCCCCTGCGACTGCCGCGGAAAGCGTACACCAATAGAGGGCCAGGCAGAATGCAGCGTCGCGCATGCAGATCACGCCCTACAGCATGTACACCACGGCCTGTTTCGGGTCGGGCGACGCGGGGTTGGGAACCAAGCGCTGGGCCTTGGTGTCCACCAGCAGATCAAGGGCTTCCAGCGGAAGCTGGCCCAGCAGGGGCGGAACGCCGGGCGGGGCTTCGACAACTTCGACCACCGCCTCGCGGCGCAGCGCGCGCACCGTCACGACGCTCCACACAGTGCGTCGGTGGAGTTTCCCGTCTCCAAGCAACGTCGGGACCGTGCGCTTGCGGAAGAGGCCAAGCTGCCGGATGACCTCCCGCGGCAGGGCCAGCATCGTGGCACCCGTGTCCACCAGCGCCCGGACCACCACTTTGCGCACCTGGTTCTTGGGCAACGTCCCCTCGCGAGCCTTGCCTACGTCCAGTTCGTTTGAGACCGCAAGGTCCTGCCAGACCTGTCCCATGTCCGAACCTTTCTTTGTCTTGGGCCGAGTCTTCGCTGTTGCGCTGCGGGTCATCGCCTCTGGCATGTCGCAAGCCCTCGTCATCTAACCGAATTCACTGTACCCCTCGGCACACGAAACACAAGGCGGTCATTGCGCCTCGACAATCATCAGGTACCCATCGCTCTTCCCCAGCGGTTTTTCGTAGAGGCCGTTCTTGACCGGCGCGCCTTCCTTGTCGGCGCGGCCCACGAGCATCACGCGGTTCTTGCCAAGGGGGCTCAGCTCAAACGGCACCAACCCCGGAACGACAGTGCTGAAGAGCAGGTCCCATTCCGGTGCGTAGACACGCACGAACGCAATGGGGTTGTCCACGGCGCTCTTGCCGCACCAGGCGTCGGGAGTGCACTTGAACTCACCGTTGCAGCGGCCGACAGCCAGCACCTGCCCGGCCGGCAGGGGCGCCATGTCATGCACCCAGCCCCACGGCCCGATGCGCGCGCCGCCGAGGCCCTCGCGCGTCGTGCCGTTCACGCGCTGGACCTGGCCCCACCAGTGGACCAGCTTGACGCCGAAGTTGTCGCCCTTGATGGGCGCGGCCATCTTGACACCCTCATGGCCGCGCGGGCCCCAGCCCATCACCGAGTTGCCGCCGTCGGCCAGGAGACTGGTGAGGATGTTCCCGTTGTCCTCGAGCGCCAGCGTGACCACGGCTGTATCGGCCACGTTGCCGTTCATGCGGGCATCGTTGCCGGACATCGGATCCCAATCGTAGATCTTCCAGGCCGGTTCGCCGGTCTTGGGGTCGAGCTTCCACAGGTAAGGCGTCCAGTACGGCTCGTTCGCATGCGCTGTGTGCGCGGGTTGCTGTAGTGCGGCAACGGCCAGCCGTTCCGGACCCTCTTGGCCACCTCCGGGTTCGTGGCCGGCGTGTAAACGTCTTTCCGCCACACCCGCTTGCTCAGGTCCGGCGACAGGCGGCTCACGTAGTCGCACACGTCGTAGAACAACAGCCGTTCCGCAACAGATTTGTCCTTCTCGGTAGCTTTGTCATCCGGCCCGGCCAACTCCTTGTCCTTCTCAGACGGCAGGCGGAAGTAGCCGCCGTCGTGGCAGACCAATACGTCGCCTGCGGTGAGCAGCCCGATGCTGGTGGGCTGCCAGAAGTACTCCACCCATCCGCCTTCAAGCTCCTTTGTGAACTTGCGGACGCGTTTCTTGTCCCAGACCTGCTGCCAGCCTTCCAGGTATGTGCCGCACTCCAGGGCGAGGTCTTTGTTGAAACGCAGCAGGCACGGCGCGCCGTAGCGGCCAAAATGCGGGCGGCCGGCGATGGGGTCCTTCTTTCCCGCGGCGACCTGCTGGTTGTTGTACTCGATGGCCTTCAGCAGCGGGTACTGCTTGATGAACGCCGGGCGGTCCTTGAGCAGATCTTCGAGTCCTTCGGAGGCGTAACCACCGACGTACACGCCGTTGGTGTGTGCCTGCACGCTGGTCAGAAACGCAACGCCCTGCGCA
>JAPLOD010000883.1 GCA_026692735.1 Planctomycetota bacterium
GCATCGCTGTCACCGTGAACCTGGACGGGACGGGGCGGGCGAGTGTCGCGTCGGGCGTGGGCTTCTTCGATCACATGCTGAGCTCCCTGGCCAAGCACGCTGCGATAGACCTGAGCGTCTCCTGCAAGGGCGATACGCACATTGACGATCACCACACCGTTGAGGATGTCGGCATCGTCACAGGGGCCGCCATCGCCAAGGCGCTGGGCGACAAGGCCGGGATCCGGCGCTTTGGCTTCGCCAGCGTGCCGCTGGATGAAGCGCTGGCGCAGGTGACGGTGGACCTTTCGGGCCGCGCGTATTTCTCGCTGACGGGAGGCAAACGGCTGGGGAAGGGCAAAGTCGGCACGTTCGACGTGGAGCTGATGGAGGATTTCCTGGGCGCGTTCGCGAGCGCGAGCGGCAGCACGCTGCACGTGGAGATCCGCGCGGGGCGGAACTGTCATCACATTATTGAGGCGACGTTCAAGGCTTTTGCCCGCGCCTTGCGCGCTGCCATGGCGCGCGACGACCGCATGGCCGGTGTGCCGTCCACAAAGGGCGTGCTGTAGGCAAACTTGCAGTCACAGTCCGTGACCTCAAACGGCGACGACCGGGCGGCCTCAGGATCACAGCCTGTGATCTTGAACGGCGATGAAGCAGCGGCTTTAAGATCACAATCTGTGACCTTAAAGCGGGGCGCGCACCTGAAGTACCGAGCGTGACCCCCAGGGCCTGCGGGGGAACTATATGCCGCGGGTGAGGCGCACGAGCAGAGCGCGGCCGAGGCCCAGCGGCTTGAGCGTCAGGCGATATGTGTTGTAGCAGAAACGCGCCAAGCCATGGGCGGCGTACGTGCGCGCGGCGGCGCAGCGCGCGGCCATGGCCGGCTTGGGTACTTCCGGCTCCGGCCTGGCCAACGCCTTCACCCGGTCGAGCTTGTCGCCGAGGCGATAGCGGAAGCCGAAGAGTTCGTCGAGCATCCACGCATCGAGCAGAGCACGCCGGAACTCATAGATGAAGCTCCGCCGGTGAGCGTGCACGACCGGCGCGGACGGGTCGTAGACCAGCGTATGGCCGGCCTCAAGCACGGTGCGCGCCCATAGGAGGTCCTCGGCGTAGCGGCAGGCGCCAAAGGGAATCTGCTCCCATACCGAACGACGCACGGCCGAGCACACATTGTCGAAACGGTACAACGCCATCTTCTGTGCCGGCGTGTAATGCCGGTACTCCGGATGGTCGGCCAGGCGGATCCTGACCGGCGCACTGCCGGCTTGCGCTTCCGCCGCGGCTTTGACCTGGAGTTCGAGCGGTCCGCCAGGCGGGGGAATCTGGCGTGTGCTGACGCCCGCGACGCTATCGTCGAGGAAATGCGCGCTGATGCGGGCCAGCCAGTCGTCGGCGGCCGGGAGCGCGTCCTGTACCGTCAGGAGCACAATGTCGCCGGTCGCGGCCGAGATGGCCGCGTCGCGGGCCAGGCCGTGGTTAAACGGTTCAGTCCATTCCACCAGCCGCGCGCCTGCGTTCGTGGCCAGGGCGCGGGATTCGTCGCTGGAGCCGGAGTCAACAACGATGATCTCGTCGGGCGTGGCGGGCTTTTGTGAG
This sequence comes from Planctomycetota bacterium, assembly GCA_026692735.1. GTDB lineage: Bacteria > Planctomycetota > SZUA-567 > H5-PLA8 > H5-PLA8 > JAPLOD01. The sequence goes on from JAPLOD010000883.1 coordinate 1,585, forward strand.
CGCAGGCGGTCGAAGAGCAGAGGCAGGAGGGAGCCGGCGTTCAGCGTGGGGATAACGACGGACACGCGCATGGGAGGGCATTGTAAGTCGCAAATCCCAGGCACCAAGCTCCAAACAACTCCACGCGCCAGCCGATTCTGCGTTTGCGAATCCTGAGTGGCGGCTACAGGCTGGAGAACGATGGAGACGCAAGGACCCGACAAGCACGGCGTTGTTGCCGTCCTGGAGGACGGCGAAGGA
>JAPLOD010000884.1 GCA_026692735.1 Planctomycetota bacterium
CAGGCCGCCGCCGAGGAACTCGAGAAGATTCAGAACGGCCAGGTCGAGGCCAAGGCCGAAGGCGAGGAGGACGAAGAGGTCGAGATGGCGCGAGTGATCCGCTTCGCCAACCGCGTCCCGCTCCTCTATCAGCAGTCCGCCTGCGCCATGTACCAGGGCGTGCTCAAGACCGCCTGGCGCAACTACGGCCTCAGCCAGAGCAGAGGCGCGCCGCCCCAGGGCCCCCTGGTCATCTTCATCCACATGGCCTCGGTCTGGGTGCCCTTTACCAGCGAAGCGAAGGAAGCCATCGCCGGCTACGACGAGATTCTCGACGAAGTCAAGCGCGCGCTCCAGGAATGCGGCCGCAGACTCGGCATCTGGATTCACAAGCGCGAGCACGCCAAGAATGAGTTCGAGCGCCGCAATACCTTCCAGCGGTACATCGAGGAGGTCGCCGAGGCCTGCAAGCGCCTCAAGAACGGCAAGCTTGACGCCGAGCGCCTCAAGAAACAGCTCGCCAGGATCGCCGAGGAGGTCACCGGCGGCGAAGAGACCGAAAGGCTGCTCAATAAGAGAGAAGAAGACAAGGAGGAACTGCTCGAGAACTCGGTCGAGCTGACTCCCGAGGGCCTCAAAGGCGACCTCCCCGTGCTGGCGCCGCCCGACGCTGACGCCCCGACGGTAGGCGGGACTCTCAGTCCCGCTCAGCCGCAGCCTGCCGTGGCGGTGGGCGGGGTTCTCCGTCCCGCGCGGCCGGCCCGGAAAGTCGAGACGGGCGAGTTGATCAAGGGCGCGACCGTGAAGACGAAGCGCCCCAGGGTGGACCTGGCCACGCCGCCGAAGAAAGCCGCCAAGGCCAAGGCCGCCGGCAAGAAGGCCAAAGCCGAACGCAGCTTGTTTGACGAGTAAGCAGGGCGAACTCTCCGGTTCGCCCCGAGGCAAGCTGAGACCTTGCCCCGCAGCCCATCATTGGGAGATGCAGCGTATGGTAGCGCTCAGGGTCAAACGTGCCCGCCGCCGGACAAACAAGGAAGTCGCCGCACTGCTGGAAGGCCTGGCCGACATCGTGGTCGGCGCAGCGCGGAAGAAAGAGGATCCAAGCTTCGACATCCCCGTGCGCGCGCTCTCCAACGTCGCGTTCAACCCCAAGAAGCGCTTCATCGAGATGGGCCGCGCGAAGACCGCCCGCCAGTTCTTCAACCTCGGCATGGCGCGGAAGTTCATGCAGACCATGCTCATCGCCGACGCGTTGATGGAACTCCAACGTGAAGACGTGACGACCAGTTTGCGAGAAGTCTACTACCGCACCAAACACACGATCAAGGGGACCAGCGAGAACACCTTTGACGACCAGGACGAATCGGACCCCATCATCGAAGACCTGGAGGTGACGCTGGCGCTCCTGCGCGAGGAACTGCACGTCCGCGCCAAGTCCTGGGGCACGATCATCGGTCCCATCGTCATCCGCGACGCTGGTGACACCGTGGATTGCTCGCGTCAGGGCATTGGCGGCAAGACCGTTCCGTCCATCGTCGAGCCGGGCTACGTGGATATCCTGCGCTGCAGCGCCGATTTCGTGCTGCTGGTTGAGAAGGACACGCAGTTCAGCCGCCTCTCGGAGGATAAGTTCTGGAAGAGCCACAACTGCATCCTCCTGACGGGCAACGGTCAGGCCCCGCGCGGTGTGCGGCGTCTGGCGCGGCGGCTCCACGACGAGTGGAAACTGCCCATCCTCGTGCTTATGGATAACGACCCGTGGGGGTACTACATCTACTCGGTTATCAAACAAGGCTCGATCAGCCTCGCCTTCGAGTCCGAGCGGCTCGCCATCCCCGACGCCAAGTTCCTCGGCCTGTCAAGCCGTGACCCGGAGGAATACGGCCTGCCGCGCAACGTGGGCATCAAGCTGAACGACAAGGACATCGCCCGCGCCAAGGAGATCGCCGGCTATCCGTGGTTCCAGAAGAAAGAGTGGCAGCAGGAGATCCTGTACATGCTGAAGTCCGGCCTGAAATATGAACTGGACGTGCTGGCCAACAAAAACTTCCGCTTCCTGACCACGGACTATCTGCCCAAGAAGCTCAAGCAGAAGGACTGGCTGGACTAACCGGTTTGCGAGTGCGGCGCCGCGGCGCCGCGTTCACCCCTATGGGTGGCACGGGTGTCTCGCCCGTGGGTGTCATGGGTGGCACGGGCGTCTCGCCCGTGGGCAAGGCCGCGTTTTCGCCATTTCACACTAAGTGCAGCGGCTCGACGCGCGTCTTTATGGTGTAGTGGTCTGTTGGAGAGCTGTGGAGGGTTCGTCGCCATGTTGAGGCTACTGTGTGCTGCCGTCCTGCTGAGCGTCGGTGCTGTGCTCTTGGCCGCGGAGCCCAGCCCCGAGGAACAGAAGAGGCTGGAGGCCACCAAGAAGCAGGAGGAGTTCAAGAAAGAGTACAGCAGCAAGGACCCCAACGAGCAACTGAAGGCTCTGGATCTCCTGGATGTCACCACCAACCCTGAATCCTGGGCCTTTCTCATCTCCGCTGTCAGACAAAACCCAAGCAAGACCGTGCGCCTGGCCGCGTTCAAGAAGCTGTGCGCCGTCCCGGCGAAGACGCCCAAGCTCGGCGAGACCCTGGCGAACCTGTTCCAGGAAGCAGTCAAGCCCAGCGAGGTCGAAACCAGGATCGAATTCGCCCAGGAGATGGGCAAGTCCGAGTTCAAGTACGCCATCTTTGAAGCGCTGGCGGACTATGGCAGCAAGCTGCGGTACCCCGATCTCTACTCCGGCACCTGGACCGGGCGCAACCAGGGGGGTGGCGGCACACTCTCCACCATCGGCGGCGACCC
>JAPLOD010000885.1 GCA_026692735.1 Planctomycetota bacterium
TTGCGCTTGTCGAAGCCGGTGCCGAGCGGCAGGCCCGCGTCGTTCATCATCAGGATCGCCATCTCCTGGATGCCGTATGCGCTGTAGCCCGCGAGCGTCTGCTGCAGCGGCGCAAGGATCTTCACTTTCTCCGGCGGCAGAGCGGCCGCGTCGGCGGCGAGGCGCTTCGCGAGCGCATCCAGCTCGGGCTTGCCGGGGTTCTGCCACCACAGTTCGTTGCAGTGCGGCTCCCAGCCGAGGCGGTCCACCATCAGGTTGAGGCCCAGCTTGCGGGTTCGTTCGAGATGTGCCGCGACGATATCGGCCGCGTTCCAGTGGGACCCTTGCGGCGGGAAGACAGGCCCGTAGTCGCCGTATTGCGTGATGAAGAACGAGGGCTCGCCGATGCCCGGGCCGACGACGAGACGTTGCGGCGTGCAGGTCATGCCGGGTGCGGCCACCGAAAGCAGGTACTCGCCGGGCCGTAGCGCCGCCGTGACCGCGGCCGGGATCGCGAGCGCGGCAGGCGTGCCCGACTTGACCTCGCTGGTGCTCTCGCCCACCGTCCCGCCGGGGCCGCTCAGCGTGACCTTGGCTGACACCGCGTCAGCGCCCCGGACGACGACGGAGACCGGGATGACCTCGCCCTGGCCGTAGTACACCCGGTTCTCGGGAGTGAAGACGGCGACCGAGCCCTTTGCCTCGGGGGCGCGGATTTCGACGGCGGCCTGCAGGAGGTATTCGGAGGGAATCTGCGCCTGTCCGCCGCGCTCCGCCGGCAACACTTCAGGCGTCACCTTGATGCGGTACAGGCCCGCGCAGTCGGCGGGGATTTCCAGTTTTTCGCCGGCGAGCTTGAACTCACGGTACTCGAAGCCATCGAACGGCCGCGCCCAGACGCGCCAGCGGGGTTTGACGGTCCGTCCCCCGCCATCGAACTGGAGCGTGAGCGGCGCCGCTTGACCGGCGGTCCAGACGAGGTTGGGAAACGAGACCGCGAAGCGCTCGTGGTCAATCGTCGGCGCCTGCTTGAAGGCGCCGCTTTCGAGGTCGTAGCACTGGAACAGCTCGCGGTCATGTTCGCGCCGCACCACCAGGTTCTTCCCGACGGCCCGCAGGGCGCTGAACCACGGCTGGCCTGGGCCGGGACGGTTCTCGCCGAGCTTCAGCTTCACGTCGGGCAGGGCGGCGCCGTCTTTGCCGAACCGCTTGACGGCATCGCTCCCGCCTTGCAGGACGTAGAGGTTTCCGTCGTCGTCGCAGTCGAAGGCGCCGGAACTGGCGGCGGCCTTCCACCGCGTCTTCCCATCGAAGCCGGCGCAACGCAGCGTGCCGTTGCGCGTCAGGATGAAGAACGCGTCCTGTTTCTCGCAGACGCGGATCTTCTCCATCTGCCCGCCGCCGTCGGCCGGCTCGCGCGGGATCGGGTAGATGCGGGCGACCTTCGCGCTGGGCGCCAGGCGCACGATCCGGTTGCGGTGCTGGTCCACGCCGTAGAAATCGCCGCTCGCTCCCGCCTCGACGTGCGCCGGCGCGTCCCAGCCCGCGGAGTCGCTCACCAGGAAATCGGTGACCTCGCCTGTCTGGTCCAGCGCCGCGTTGTAGAGCGTCACCTTGTGGGCGAAGTGGCCGTTGGCCGACGCCACCACGCCATCCGCGTTGGCCGTGACGTTGCTGATGGCGTAGACGATCTTCTTCCCGTACTTCTCCTTTCCGTCCAGGCTGACGCGCAACGCAAAGCCCAGATCGTGAGCGACACAGGAGAAGTAGAGCTTGCCATCGCGTCCGGCGCTCATCACGGCGGAGCGGCAGTTGAAGTTGACGTCCTCTCGGGAGATGACCTGTTCGAGCCTCACGCCGCCGGCAGGAACGGTCTCACCGCAGAGACCCAGAGAAGCAGAGAACAGCAGGACGGCCGGAAACCCATGGTGACGCATGGTCGAAAGCTCCTTATCGGGTGCCACGGCCCTTGTAGGACAATCTGCCAGATTGTCGTACGGCCGTGCGCAATGGGCTCGACCCTCCATGGAGTACACCCTATGCAGGGCGGCACAGCAGGCATTTCCGCGGGTCGGCTGTCGTGGTTCCGCGGAACGGGACAAGCACCCCTCGCGCCGCCACGATGAAGCCGGCGAATCTTCCTTGCCAGGCGTTGCGGATGTGGCCAGAATCGAAGCCTGATTATGCGTAAGGACCAGGCGCTACTCTTGGGCGCTCACCAGTGGCAGGCCCGCTTTGTGTCCGAAACGGAGATGCTCACCTGCCGCCACAAGGCTTCCGGCGCATGCATCCAGGGAAGGCTGCGGTTCGAAGCGACCGCGGACAATGGGCCGGAGCCATGGTGCGTGATGCCTGCGCGGGACGGGATTGCCGGCCGCCTTGGCATTGTGAATCGTGCGAAACCAGGGCCGCGCGATACGGCCCAGGCGCTCCTGGTGTTCACAGCACACGACGGAGTGCTGCAGATTCAGCTTGTGAGACGTGCCTGGAAGCCGCTGACCGGGTGCCTCACCTTTTGGGGCGAGGCCCGTCTCGGCAGGGACACTTTTGCCTGCCGGACCACGCCAGGGGCGGGCGACGCGGTGCTGCAGATGGCGTCGGGTCCGGCCGACAGCCGGCTGAACGATTCCCTCTTGGATATTCCCACCGATACTGCGCTGCGTTTCCAGGCGGCATCCATGGCGCTTTCGCGTGTTGCGGAGTCGGCCCGAGAACGGAAGCCATGCCGGTTCAACCTCGAGTTGGTCGCTCGAACCCAACCCACCAGGGATGCCGTGATCCGCTTGGAGTTGCGGCAGGGCTACTACCGGAGCCAGTACGTGCCGTTCTACCGGCCACTGGATAGGCGGTGCTGCCCCACGCCGCCGACGGGTTGGATGTCCTGGAACGTCTACTTCGACCAAGCCACTGAGGACGATAATCTGAACGAGGCTCGCATCGGGGCGCGCGAGCTGAAACCGTATGGCCTGAAGATTTGGTCAATCGAGTCCTGGCAGGAGAACTCCGACAGGCTTCCCGTCTCTGACTTCCATAACCTGAACCTGCGCGCGCATCCGCGGCAGTTCCCACATGGGATGAAGTGGTTGGCGCGGGAAATCCGTCGGCTGGGGTTCCAGCCCGGCATCTGGACGGTCGCTTTCGGCACCGGCGAGGAGGCGTTCTACAATCGGCACAGGGATTGGTTCATCCACGGCCAGGACGGCAAGCCGATCTCGCATTGGACCGGCAAGTACATGCTGGACCCCACCCATCCGGCGGCGCGGCGCTGGATGGAGCACATGCATCGCGTGATGTCCCGCGACTGGGGATACGAATTCTTCAAGGTGGACGGCGTTCGTCTGATGGGTCTCTATTGCGAGCAGGCGGACGTGCAAGCCGCCTTCCGTCAGCCGCAGGCGCGTCCCCTCGAGAAATGTCTCGACGGTATCGCGCGCGGCATCGGCAGCGGGAAGGTCATCCTGGCCTGTGCGGCTCATCATACCGGCGTTGAAGCGAAGTTCTGCCACGCCGCGCGGATCGGAAGCGATATCGTCTCCCCGAACCAGCCCTCCACCTGGCATAATGTGGTTGGCCAGGCCATCGAGACATTGAGCCAACTGTTCGTGCACGGGATCGTGTGGTACAGCGATCCGGATACGCTGCTGGTCGGCCCGTATCACTCCTTGGATGTCGCGCGGATCACGGCCACCGTAGTGGCTCTGCCCGGGCAGGTCACGTTCGCAGGAGACAGGTTGGCCGAACTGCCGCGGGAACGCATGCGCCTGCTTCAACAGGCGCTGCCGGCTTGTGATGTCCGGCCGTTGGACCTGTTCCCCATCACCGGCCTGATGCCAGTCTGGGACCTCAAGATCAGCCGGCCCTTTGGGTCGTGGGACGTCGTGTCCCTCTTCAACTGGCACCAGCAGCCGCGGCGCCTGGGATTCGCGTTCGCCGCTCTCGGGCTACCCTCCGAGGGCGAGTATCTCCTCTACGATTTCTGGCAGCAGGAATTCCTGGGCAGCTTCTCGGGCGGGTTCTCGGCGAAAGTGCCGCCGCGTTCGAATCGGCTGCTGGCCATTCATCGCTCGCTGGGGCGTCCCCAGTACCTCTCGACGGACCGGCACATCACGCAAGGTGGCGTGGGTCTGGAAGACATGCATTGGGACGATTCCACGGGCGCCCTTTCCGGCAGTTTCGCCACAGTGCCGGGACGGCCCGTGACACTGGTCTTCTACATCCCGCCCGGCTACCGGTTCGACCGCGCGACGGCAAAGGGCGCCACGGTCGAGCGTATCAGGATCAGCAGTCCCCGGCTTCAGCCGGCGGGGCGGAGCGGGGCGCTCCGCGTACCGCGGGGCGCCGCCATCGTGGAGGTGGTACTGCGGGGCCGAAGCACCAGCCCGGCTCACTGGCGCGTCCATACCTCCCGTGAACGGTAGCGTTAGCTATTCTTCCACAAGTCTCTTAGCCGCCCTGGGCCAAGGCCGCCGTTGGCCAGCGTTGTGTAGTGAGGTCCTTTATCAGGCGCAGTTCGTTGTGACCATCGCCTGGCGCTGAGTACTGTACATCGTCCATGATCCGCCTGATCATAAAAAGGCCCAAGCCCCCTCTGCGCCCGGTCCTGATGTGCTCCCGCACGTTCACGTCCGCCACATCGCGTGGGTCAAAACCGGCACTGCTGTCCCTGATCGTAACTTCCAGCCTTTCAGCGCTGATATCCACCATCACTATGATGTCTTCGTTATCGGGCGCTTCGTCGCCAGGACGGCGGCGATAACCATGCTCAATGATGTTGGCGACAGCCTCATCCACCGCCAACGCGATCATGTTGGCTGCAACGGCTGTAAACGCACCGGTGCTGGAAAGCACCCCACCTACGTACTGACGCACCTTTACAAGATGGCGCGTGTCGGAGGGCAGTACAAGAACGTGGTGTCCGGTATGGGTTACCGTCATCAGACTCTCGCTCAAGCGCAAAAAGCCACTGGCGTTTCGTTATGCAATTATCGTGCTCAGCCCACAGCGGACCCAACCGACCTCCTAACCTTCTGTACATCAAGCGGTTACTATGCGGCATCCGGAGCGTAAGCGTAGCAATGCAGGTTAGGAAGAGCGGGAAAGGGATTGTGCCCTGTTCTCGCAATCCGCCTTTTCCCGGCGAGCTTGCTCACCGGGTCTCGACGCCGCGACCTTCCTGCGGGGTTCCGGCTCTCCCGAGAGGTCGTTTTGCCGTTCCATCCGGCCCGGAAATGGGTTAAAAGTCGGATGTACGGATGAGAGCCACCAAGTGCTGAGCGGAGGTCCGGAGATGGCAGTCACCAAGAGCGCCCCAAGGGTCACCATCATCGGCGGCGGGATGATCACCCGCATCCAACTCCTGCCGACGATCTACCATCTCCAGCGCGAAGGCGTCGTCGGCGACATCCATATCTGCGCCCTGGTTGCCGGGCCGCTGACGGAGATGCAGAACGACGCCACGCTCCGGCGCGCGTTCCCCGGCCAGTCCTTCACGCCTCATCCGAACCCGGCAAAGGTGCCGGCCGACAAGCCCTTCCCCGACCTCTACAAGCAGGTGTTGGCGGCGGCCGAAGCGCGCAGCATCGCTGTGATCGCCGTGCCGGACCACGTGCACTACCCGGTCGTCATGGAGGCCCTCGCCAACGGCCTGCACGTCTGCTCGGTCAAGCCGCTGGTGCTCAAGCATCAGCAGGGGGAGGAGGTCGCGCGGGCGGCGTATGACCGCGGCCTGCTGGTCGGCGTGGAATACCACAAGCGCTTCGACCACCGCAGCCTGATGGCCCGGCAGAACTACCGGGCCGGGCGCCTGGGGCAGTTCCGCATCGGCCAGGCACACCTGCATGAGAAGTGGTATTACCGCGACTCGAACTTCCAGAACTGGTGCACGTGCGAGAACAGCGACATGTTCACCTACATCGGCTGTCACTACGTGGACCTGGTGGCGTTCATCACGGGCTTGCGGCCCGTGAGCGTGAGCGTGTACGGTATCCGCGACAAGTACCCCAACGGCAAGGAAGGCTTCCTCTGGACCGACGCCCGCGTCCTCTGGGAAGGCGGCGGGTGCCTCAGCGTGGCCAACGCCATCGGCTATCCCAACGCGGGAGCCGGCGGAAACTCGCAGGGCATGACCCTGTGGTGCCAGGGACCCAAGGACGCCTGCCTCGTCTTCCACAGCGACCAGTTCCGCGGCGTCAAGTACAGCCTCACCGAACCCGGCACCGACCCGGGCGACACGGCCTACACTGAGCCGAACCCCGACTACTTCCAGTTCCTCGACCAGGGCGGCGGCGGCCTGACGCCGGTTGGCTATGGCCACCGCAGCGTTGAGTACATCCTTAAGGCCTGCCGCAGAGTGGCCGCGGTCAAGGCGCTCGCGAAACGCCGGGAACTCATCCGCGGGTACGATCAGGAGGGCGTCCTTGCGACGCCGGCCAATAGCGGCTACAACGAGCTCGTCATCGAGGCCGGTCGAAAATCAATCCTTGCTGGCGGCAGGGAAGTGCTGATTGACTACGGCCCCCCGGCCGGCGTGAGCTTTCGCCAACTCTAACGCCGGCTCACCGCAGAGGCGCAGAGGCGCAGAGACGGAGGGGTTCTTGGGGGATCGGGTGATCGGGACATCCGTTCATCATTCATCGTTCATCATTCATCATTGTCTGTTCTCCGCGTCTCCGCGGTGAATAGGTCGGACTAAGAAAGGTGCGCAACCGTGGCCACGAAAGAATTCCCCCTCGTCCCTGAGAAGGTGCCGCACGTCCAGACGAAGTACCGCACCATCTGCACCGAGATCCCCGTCCCGGCTTCCGTGCCGCTGCTGGAGAAACTGCGCGCGATGGAGCCGCGCTCCATGGGCGGCCAGCCGCCGGTGATCTGGGACCACGGCGAGGGCTTCACGGTCCACGATGCCTACGGCAATCGCTGGCTCGACTTCTCCAGCGGCGTGCTGGTCACCGCCTGTGGGCACGGCCACCCGGACATCGTCGAGGCCATCCGAAACACGGCGGGCCAGGGGCTCTATCATGCCTACTGCTTCCCCACCGACGTGCGCCTGCAACTCGTGGAGGAACTTACGCGCTGGCTGCCGTCGCCGCTCACACGGATCTTCCTGCTGACCACCGGCTCCGAGGCCTGCGAATGCGCC
>JAPLOD010000886.1 GCA_026692735.1 Planctomycetota bacterium
CTCCCCGGACAAGGTATCTCTGCATGCACCCGCATCCCATCTGTAACGTGAGGAACTCCTGCGTGACCGTTCACGCTTCATTCTTCACGCTTCATCGGTCAATGGTACTCGTCTTCAATACACCGTCAGTTGCAGAATTCGCGCCGGGGAGTTCTGCTGTTCGAGGGATTTGACCTTTCGCTCGCCCGCCGTAGGCTGTTCGGCAAACTACGTTCTCCCGGATTCGCAGGAGCCGGCTATGACACCTTTGTCTGTGTCCTCCTTGGTGGTGGCCATCCTGGGTTGGGTCACGTACGTGCCGGTCGTCAAGACTCCCGGCCTGCGCAAGACCCTCTGGCCGACGCGAGCACTCTTCGTCCTGGCCCTGGTCCTGGTTGGCATCTCCGCCATCAACGCCGGTCCGGCCGATCCCAAGCTCGACGCCTTTGGCATCGCCACGTGCGTTCTTTGCGGCCTGTTTGCAGTTGCCTTCGTGGTCATACTGCGAGTGCCGAAGGCCCCGGGACGGCCGGAGGCGGGAAAGCCCCTGCCTCTCTTCCAGGTAACCTCCGAGGAAGGCAAGCCCGTCTCGCCGGACGATTACGCCAGGAAAGGCCCGTTGCTCCTTGTCTTCTTCCGCGGCTTCTGGTGACTATCGTGCGCCGATGAACTCCGAGGTCTCGGAGAAGTGCGTAAGGCGCTGCAGTCTCAGGGAGGCGAAATCCTGGCGATCTGCGCCGAGTCCGTTGAGAACCTGGCCAAGACCCGACGCCAGAACACGACCGTGCCGTGTCTGCTCGCGTCCGACGCCGGCGCCAAGGCCATTCGGTCGCTGAACTTGCTCCACGACAGCTTCGCCAGGTTCGGCAAGATGATGCCTGTCCCGGCCAACATCCTGGTGGACCGCAACGGGATTGTGGTCTGGACGCATTACGCCAGCCTGGTCACGGATCGTCCCGATCCCAGGTTCGTGCTCGAAAGAGTGAAGAGCCTGGCGACGCCTGCCACGCCATAGCCCTTGCTCCCCTTCTTGGTAAGAGCGGGCATTTGCCTCGCTCAGCGCGGACGGTATACTGACTGCACAAGCTGCCACGTTTGGGGGCCACTGCACCGAACCAACTCGCACGGATAAGGAGGCGTCGCCATGTCCACTTGCGGATCGTGCAAGGCATCGGGCTGCTCCATGAGCCGTCGAGGCTTCCTGGCCGCCGGCGGAGCCGCGGCCATGGCCGCGGAACTCGGCCTGCTCGACTTCGCCCCATCGCTGTGCGCCGGCGAATCCGAGCCTGCGGGAAAGCCTGTGGTCAGAGTTGTCTTCGTCCGGCCCGACAAGGAACCCATCGTCAGTTGGCCCGGCGGGAACTGCGATGTTCCCGCGCAGCAGGCTCTGTTCACGAAGACCCTTCAGGACGCGGCCAAGGCGCTCGACGTCCAGCTCGAGGTCAGGGCCGAGCCGCTCTACAAGAACGAGGACGTGGCGGCGTTCCTCGAGCAGCTCAAGAAGACGCCGCCCGACGGCCTCATCGTCTGCGCCCAGAGCCTGTTCCTGTGGCAGCCCGTCAACGACATCGTCCAGAAGCGCGGCGACATACCGACTATCGTGTACAGCCACGTCACCGGTTTCACCAGCAATCTCCAGTGCGCCCGCACTACGCCGAAAACGTACATGGGAGCGACGCACGAAGTCGAATGGCTCGCCTTCGCGCTGCGCATGCTCCGCACCCTCTGGCGGCTGAAGACTACGCGCATCCTGATGGTCACCAACGCCGGCCCGGACGTCACGCTCAAACCCTGGGGCACGGTCCTCCATCCCATCAACAGGCCGCGGTTTGAGGAGGAGTACAAGAAGGTCGAAGAGAGCAGCGAGATCCGCGCCATCGCGGACCTGTACACGCAACACGCCGAGAAAGTCGTCGAGCCGACCAGGCAGGAGATCGTTAATGCGGCGAAGAATTACGTCGTCTGCCACCGTCTGATGCAGGCTGAGAAATGCCAGGGCATCTCCATCGCGTGCCTGGGCTGGACCGATCCGGTATGCCTGGCCTTCTCCAGGCTGCTCGACAAGGGCATCGTCGGGGGCTGCGAAGGCGACGCGAACCCCATCATCGGCGAGTTGCTGACGATGTCGCTCTTCAACCGCGCCGGCTTCATCCAGGACCCCTCTCCCAACACCGTCAACAATACGCTCATCGGCGCCCACTGCACCTCGCCCCTGAAGCTGGAAGGCTTCGACAACCCTTACCGCGCGCCCTACATGCTGCGCAGCTATCACACGCGCACGGGCTGTTCGCCGCAGGTCCTGTGGCCGGTCGGCAAGGAGGTTACCGTCCTGCACGCCGATGCCAACAGCCCGCAGATCTGGGTCGGCACCGGCCGCGTGCGCTCGAACATTCCGCAGCCGCCCACGGGCTGCTGCCGCACGTCAGTGGAGATCGAGCTCAACGGCGTGGCCGACACCCGCGATGTCAAAGGCTTCCACCAGCTCTTCATCCTTGGAAACCTGGAGCGGATGTTCAAAGCCTACGCCCAGCTCGCGGACATAAAGGTGCACCCGATCGCATGAGAACCATGACCTCCAAAGATCGAGTACTTGCCGCCTTCGCGCGCCAGAAGCCCGATCGCGTGCCCATCAACTACGATGCCAACCCGGGTATTGACCGCCGGCTGAAGCAGCACTTCGGCCTGAAGCCGGACGACGGGGAAGGGCTGCGCGACGCCCTGGGCGTGGATTTCCGCGGCGTCGGCGCGCCGTATCGAGGGCACCGCCTGCACGCGGAGAAACCCGAGCGGCGGGTTGACCCTCTCTGGGGCTGGGTCACGCGTTTCGTCGAGCACGGGTCCGGGAGCTACTGGGACTTCTGCGACTTCCCCCTCAAAGACGCCAGCGAGGAAACCGTTGCGCGGTGGCCCATGCCTTCGCCCGACGACTACGATTACTCCGGCATCGCCAAGGTCTGCAGGAAACACAGGAAGTATGCCGTGCATCTCGGCAATCCCGGTCTGGCCTGCATCATGAACACCGCGGGATTCCTCCGCGGCATGGAACGGGTGTTCATGGACCTGGCGTTGGATGACCCGGCCGGTCTGCTGCTGATTGACCGCATGCTGGCCATCCAACTGGAGGTCACGCGCCGCGAACTGGAGGCCGCGAAGGGCGGCGTGGACTTCATGTGGGTCGGCGAGGACCTCGGCACGCAGCGCGGGCCGCTCATCAGCATGGCCATGTTCCAGAAACACATCAAGCCGCGCCACAAGCCGTTCTTTGACCTGGCGAAAGCCCACAGCCTCCCCGTCATGATCCACACCTGCGGTTCGAGCAGTTGGACGTATGACGAATACATCGGCATGGGCTTGACGGCCGCGGACACGCTCCAGCCCGAGGCAAAAGACATGTCGCCGGAATACCTGAAGCGGCGCTTCGGCGACCGTCTGGCGTTCCACGGCTGCATCAGCACCGCCGGGCCCGTCGCCTTCGGTTCCGTGAAGGACGTGGTGAAGGACTGCCGCAAGACCCTGGAGGTCATGATGCCCGGTGGCGGCTACTGTTTCGCCCCGACCCACGCGCTCCAGGACAACTCCCCGACGGAGAACGTCCTCGCCATGTACGAGACCGCGCACAAGTACGGGCGGTACTGAACCGCTACTGGCTACTGGCTATTGGCTACTGGTTCTCGACTGCCGGCCAATAGCCGGTAGCCAATAGCCAATAGTTCTGGCCGCGTTTCTGCACTGGACGTGCCACCTTGTGGAGGGACACTTTGAGATTCGCTTGCGGGAGCGGAAACCTGTCAAGCCGGACGAGAGCGCGTTTGAAGCTTCCTGCGGTATCGCAGTCTCCATAACACCCGGCCGGGCCTGATCCCTGAAGGTCCGCCGCGCTTGCGGCCATTCTAGGAGGCCACTGACTTCCATGTTGCGTTGCCGATTCATACTCGTCGTCTCGTTGCTCTGTGCGGCGCTGGTCTGTCCGCCCATACCGGCGGCGGATGCCCCCGAGCAGGCCATTGATCCCGCGGTTGCCGCCGTCTATCCCAGCCTCGTGCAGATACAGGTCGTCATGGGCATATACCAGAACGGCAGGGAGCAGAAGATGCCCGGCACGGGCAGCGGCGCCATCATCTCGCCGGATGGTTATGTCGTCACCAATCACCACGTGGCGGGACATGCCGTGGCGCTGCGGTGCCGCCTTGCCAACCGGGAGGAAGTGCCCGCCACCCTGGTGGGCACGGACCCGCTTGCGGACATCGCCGTCATCAAGCTGGATTTGTCCGCTCGTCCCGCCGGCGCGCCGCCGCTGACGGCCGCTCGCTGGGGGAACTCCGACGTGATGCAGGTTGGCGACCCGGTGTATGCCATGGGCTGCCCGCTGGGCCTTTCGCAATCGGTCACCCGCGGCATCCTCGCCAACAAAGACATGATGGTGCCAAAACGGATGGGCGACACCTTTGAGCTGGATGGCGAGGAAGTCGGCTCGCTGGTGAAGTGGTTCGGCCACGACGCCACCATCCAGCCGGGCAACTCCGGCGGCCCACTGGTCAACGCCAAAGGCGAGATCGTCGGCGTGAACGAGATCGGCATGGGCTCCATGGGCGGAGCGATCCCCAGCTCCGTGGCCCGCCCGATGGCGGAGGAGATCATCAAGAGCGGCTCGGTGCGCCGCGCTTTCTTCGGCATCGCCTTCCAGCCGTTGCTGCACAAGCCCGGACAGGACCCGCCCAAGCAGGGCGTGCTGATTGCCGGCACCATCAAGGGCACGCCCGCGGAGGAAGCCGGCCTCAAGGCAGCCGACATCGCGCTCGCGATCGGCGGTGAGCCCGTGCTGGTGCGCTTCGATGAGGAGTTGCCCGGCCTCAACAAGGTGCTGGCGGCCAAGGAGGTCGGCAAGCCGGTGGAGTTCCGCATCCTGCGCGACGGCAAGGAACAGACGGTCTCGATCACGCCCATGCTGCGCGACGAGGCGATGAGCAGGCAACGCGCGTACAAGGAATGGGGTTTCACCGCGCGGCGCATCACGGTCATGGACGCCAAGCAGAAGCAGAGGCCCGACTGCGTCGGCGTGATCCTCGGCAGCGTCACGCCCGGCGGCCCGGCGGACAAAGCCGTCCCCGCCCTGCAGAACGGGGACATCATCGTGGCCCTCGGCGGCAAGCCCGTCCAGACGCAGGCTGATTTCGAGAAGCTCTCGAACGAGCTCATCGGCGGCAAGGAATCCGTGCCCGTAGTCGTGGAGATCGAGCGCGGCAACGACAGATACCTGACGCTGGTTGAGGCCGGCATCCGCGCGCCGCAGGACCCGCCCAGCGAGGCCAAGAAAGCATGGATCGGCGTCTCCACACAGGTGCTGACCAGGAAACTGGCCAAGGCGCTGGGATTGGAGGGCAAGAAGGGCGTGCGCATCACCCATGTGTACCCGGGCGGCAACGCGGAACAGGCGGGTCTGAAGGTTGGCGACATCGTCACACACATGGATGGCCAGCTCGTCGAGGCTTCCGAGCCGCACGATGCCGAGGTCTTCGCCTCGATGGTGCGGGCCTACAAGCCCGACGGCCAGGCTGAACTGACGATCATCCGCGAAGGCAAGCCTCAGAAGCTGACCGTCGCGCTGAAGCCCGCCCCCAAGACCGAGAACGAACTGCACGTCTATGAGGATCTCGCCTTCGAGTTCAAGGCGCGCGACATCACGCAGGACGACCGGGTGAAGCGCAAGCTGCCGGACACGGAAACCGGCGCGTTGCTGACCCAGGTTGACATGGGAGGCTGGGCGGCAGTCGGCGGGCTGAAAGGCGATGACATCGTCCAGTCCCTGAACGGCCAGAAGATTGCCTCCCTGGCCGACCTCGAAAAGGCGATGAACGACGTCAAGGCGCAGCACCCCAAACACGTGGTCTTCTTCGTCAAACGCGGGATCATCACCTCGTTCGTCGAAGTCTTCCCCGTCTGGAGCGGAAAGGAGAAATAATGAAGCCCCAATGGACGTTTCTCGCCTGCGGCCTGGCCCTGGTCGCCGCCGTGGCGCTGCAGGCGGCGGATATGAAAGAGACCGCTCGATCCATGGCGGAGCAGGTCGGCAAGAGCGTCATCACCATCCGGGTGGTAGCCACGGTGAAGATGAACATGCAGGGGCAGAACCGGGAGCAGGAGCAGAAGAACGAGGTCACCGGCGTGGTCGTTGACCCTTCCGGCCTGACCGTCGCCTGCGCATCACAGGTTGAGCCCTCGGGACGGTCGGCGATGAGCGGGATGAAGATTGACATCACGGTCAAGGAGACCACGCTGATCCTGCCCGACGGCACCGAAGTGCCCGCTGACGTCGTGATGAAAGACACCGACCTTGACATGGTTTTCATCCGACCCAAGGAGGCGGGCAAGACCTTCGACGCCGTGGCGCTGAAGCCGCGCGCCGCGCAGCCCAAGCTGCTGGACGACGTCTTCTCGGTCGGCCGGCTCGGCAAGGAAGGCAATCGTGCCGTACGAGTCGTTCCTGGCGAGATCCAGGCCGAGGTCAAAGGCCCCCGCACGTGTTACGTCTGCTCCTTCGAGCTCTCGATGAACATGATCGGCTGCCTGGTCTTCGCCGCGGATGGCGAACCCATCGGCATCCTGGTCACCAAGACTGCCGTCGGCGGCGCCGATGGTGGCGGTCGCGGCATGCGGCCGATGCCTATCATGCGCCCGTTGGCCGACCTGCTTGACTCCATCAAACAGGCGAAGGAAGCCAAGCCGAAGCCGCCCGAAGAGAAGAAAGAGCCCGCCGCCAACCCCGAGGAGAAGAAATAGGAGCTGACTGCCGCTCTCCTGGCAGCGCTCTCAGGATCAAGCGAGGGCGTGTCACGTACTCTCTCGCAAGCCCTAAAGGAGCACCGATGAAACTTCGCATAGTGGCGTGCGCCCTGGCCCTTGCTGTCGTGTATGCCGCCTCGGCTCAAGCCGCGGATTTCAAGGAAACCGCCCGCAAAGTGGCTGAGAGCGCAAGCAAGAGCGTGGTGACCGTCCGTGTCGTCTGCTCGTTGAAGCTCACCATTCAGGGACAGAACATGGACCAGGAACAGAAGAACGAGGTGCCAGGCACGGTCATTGACCCTTCCGGCCTGACGGTCGTCAGCGCGACGATGCTGGACCCCTCGGCCGCGCTGAAGCGCATGCTGGCAGGCGTGAAGCTCGACGCCTCGATCAAAGACACCACGCTGATCCTCGCTGACGGCACGGAAGTCCCCGCCGAAGTGGTCATGAAAGACACCGATCTCGATATGGCCTTCGTCCGGCCGAAGGACACGACCAAGACGTTCGACGCCGTGACCCTCAAGCCCCGCTCCGCTCAGCCCAGGATTCTGGACGACGTCTTCGTCGTGGGGCGTATGGGCAAGGAAGGCAATCGCACGCACACGGTCGAACTCGGGACCATCCGCGCCCAGGTCAAGGGACCGCGCAGCTTCTACCTCTGCTCGGGGGAGGTCTCCGAGAATCCCGGCTGCATCGTCTATACGGCCGACGGCGAGCCGCTG
>JAPLOD010000887.1 GCA_026692735.1 Planctomycetota bacterium
GTGGAGTTCCTTGCAGCCTTTCAGCCCGCGGAGGGGCTGGATCTTCAGCTCGGGCACTTCCTTGCCGGTGAGCAGGGAAGAGGCGCTGCGGACGGCCGCTTCCATGACGCCGCCGCGGGCGCCGAAGATCTTGCCGGCGCTGGAGCGTTCGCCGAAGGGCGTGTCGGCGCTCTCCGGCTCGATGTTTGCGAGGTCAATGCCGAACATGCGCAGGAGCTGGCCCAGTTCGCGTGTCGTGAGGACGTAGTCCACATCGGGGACGAACTCGCGGCCCATCTCTTCGCGGCTGCACTCGAACTTCTTGGCGGTGCAGGGCATGATGGAGACGCTGACGATGTCGGCGGGCTGGATGCCTTCGCGCGGTCCCCAGACGGCCTTGATGATGGCGCCCATCATCTGCGGCGGGCTCTTGCAGGTGGACACGTTGGGGATGAAGTCCGGGTAGAACTGCTCGACGAACTTGATCCAGCCGGGGGAGCAGCTTGTCAGCATGGGCAGCACGCCGCCGGTGGCGACGCGGTGCGCCAGCTCCGAGCCCTCCTCCATGATCGTCAGGTCGGCGGTGAAGGACGTGTCGAAGACCCGGTCGAAGCCGATGCGGCGGAGGGCGGCGACCATCTTGCCGTCCACGTCCTTGCCCGGCTTCTGGCCGAACTCCTCCGCCAGCGTGACCGACACCGCGGGCGCATGCTGGACAACGACGGTCTTGGAGGGGTCGGCGAGGGCGGCGAGCACCTCGTTGACGTACGAATGCTCGCTCAGCGCGCCGGTCGGGCAGACGAGGATGCACTGGCCGCAGTTGATGCAGCTTGACACGTTCAGACCCGTGTTGAATGCCGTGCCGACGAAGGTCTTTGAGCCGCGGCCGATGAAATCAATGGCCGCCACGCCCTGGATCTCTTCGCAGACGCGGACGCACTTGCCGCACAACACGCATTTGTCGGGGTCGCGGATGATGGACGGGCTGGAGACATCCATCTCGCGCTCGTTCTTCTTGCCCTGGTAATGGCGCTGGCGGATGCCCAGTTCCTGGGAGAGGGCCTGCAGGTCGCACTTGCCGCTGCGCCCGCAGAACAGGCAGTCGTCGGGATGGTTGCTGAGCAATAGCTCGACAATGGTCCGGCGCGCCGCCAGGACCCTGGAGGAATGGGTCTTGATCTTCATGCCGGGCGCGACGGGGAAGGAGCACGACGGGATCAGGCCCGGGGCGCCCTCGCTCTCAACGACGCACATGCGGCAGGCCCCGGTGGGGGGCAGGCCTTCGATATGGCAGAGCGTCGGGACGTGAATCCCTTCGCGCTCGAGGGCGGAGAGGATCGTCTCGCCTTCGTTCGCCTCGATGACCTTGTTGTTCACTTCCAGTTTGATCATGGCCGTCAATCTCCGAAATCAAGATGGCGAATGCTCAAGCCCCCGCGTCAGGCCGGCTGCGTGAAGTCCAGATCGCAGCGCAGGCACCGGCGCGCTTCACAGCGCGCCTGAGATTCGGAGATACACAGCTCCACCTCCGCGAAGTTCCTCTGGCGCTTGTCCACGGGCAGGTGCGGCACGGCGACGCGCGCGGCGGCCTCACCCTCTTCCTCGTGGGCCTCCAACGGCTCAATATAGAAGCTCGGCAGCTTGACCTTGGGAAGCGTCTTCAGCAGCTTGCCGGTGACGTAGCGGCCGATCATCAGCGCGGCATTCTTGCCCGCGGCGATCGCGTCAATCGCCGTATTGGGGCCGGAGACCACGTCGCCGCCGGCGAACACCCCCGGCCGGCTGGTGGCGCAGGACTCGGGGTCAACGATGAGCGTGCCGATCTTCGTGAGCTTCAGGTTGTCGAGGCCCTCGACCTCGGGCTGTTCGCTGATGGCCACGACCAGAGTGTCGAGTTCAGCCGTGAACTCGGAACCCGGGATCGGGACGGGCCGGCGGCGCCCCGAGGCGTCCGGCTCACCCAACTCGTTCCGGATGAACTTGACGGCCGAGAGTCTGCCGTTGCGCGAGAGGACTTCCACAGGGGCCACGAGGGTTTCGAGCTTGATGCCCTCCGCCAGGCCGGCTTCGATCTCCTCCTTGTAGGCCGGCATCTCGTCCCGCGTGCGGCGGTAGAAGATGGTGACGCTGGTGACGTTCTTCTGCCGGAAGGCCACGCGTGCGGCGTCCATGGCGGAGTTGCCGCCGCCAACGATGCCGACGCGGCCTCGGCCCAGTTCCTCGCCGCGCAGGTTGTGCGCTTTGAGGAACTTGATGCCCGGAATCACGCCTTCCCTGGCGGCGTCTTCGCCGGGCACTTCGAGCTTGCGGCTCTGGTGCGAGCCGAGGGCGAGGTAGACCGCCTTGTAGCCGTCCTTGGTCATGAGGCTGTCAACAGCGAAGTCGCGGCCCAACGCCTGGTTGCACTTGAGCTCGACGTTCTCGTTCAGAAGAGACTTGATTTCCTGTTCCAGGAGATTGCGCGGCAACCGGTATTCGGGAATGGCCTGCACCAGCATGCCGCCGGCCTTTGCCTCCTTCTCAAAGATCGTGACCTTGTAGCCCAGGCTGCCGAGAATGGTCGCGGCGGTCAGACCGGACGGGCCGGCGCCGATCACCGCGATCTTCGGCGCGTTGGGCTTGGCCGGCTTGACGTCCGGCGTGTAGCTCTCCGGGGCGACCCGGTCCACGATGAAGCGCTTGAGCGTGCGGACGGCGATCGGTTCGCCGCCGGTCGCGCCGGCGCGGCACATCATCTCGCACGGATGGTGGCAGATGCGCGCGCAGGCCGAAGGGAAGGGATTGGCCTGGCGGATGACCCGGTACGCGTCGTTGTACTCACCGCGCGCAGTATGCGCCACGTAGCGCCAGACTTCGGTGCCCACGGGGCAGGTGTTCTGGCAGGGCGCGCCAACCAGCTCGCGGCAGGAGCCCGCCGGGCAGCGCCGGTCGAAGATATGCGCTTCGTACTCGTCGCGGAACCACTTCAGCGTGCTCAAGACGGGGTTGGGAGCGGTCTGGCCGAGGCCGCAGAGGCTGGTGGCTTTGATCGTCTCGCCGAGGTTCTTGAGGTACATGATGCCTTGGAAGCGGAGCAGGGCGTCGAGGGCCTGGTCCTTGTGGCGCGGGCGGCAGATGGCCTGGAGGATCTCCAGCATGCGGCGGGTGCCTTCGCGGCAGGGGATGCACTTGCCGCAGCTCTCCGACTGGATGAACTCCATGAAGAACTTGGCGAAGTCCACCATGCACGTGGACTCGTCCACCACGACCAGCCCGCCGGAACCCATGATTGTCCCGAACTTCTTGAGGGCCTCGTAGTCGGTCGGCAGGTCCAGGTGCGGCTCAGGCACACAGCCGCCGGACGGCCCGCCGATCTGGATCGCCTTGCACCGCCGGTTGTTCGGGATG
>JAPLOD010000888.1 GCA_026692735.1 Planctomycetota bacterium
AAGCCCATGATGCCGATGCGTTTCGGGTCAATGCTCCACTCCTTGGCCTTCGATCGCACCATCCGCACGGCGCGCTGCCCGTCGAGCATCGGCGCAGGATGGCGGTTCGGGCTGATGCGGTACTTGAGCACGATGCCGGCGATGCCGTATTGGTTGAGCCACTTCGCGATATCGTGCCCTTCGTAGGACATCATCAGCGCGCCGTAGCCGCCGCCGGGACAGATCACGACCGCCGTCCCGTTGGCCTTTTCAGCGGCGGGCAGATGCACAGCGATCGTCGGCTTGTCTGCCTCGCCGGTGCCCTTCGCCCCCGGCGCGCCGCCGGGCCAGAGCAACTCCGGCTTCAGCTCGCCGCCAACGACGGGCAACGCCGACGCCGCGACCACGCCTGCCAGAAGCAGCACCGCCAGAAGCACCTCGTTGCCTGCGAAGATGTCACAACGCGCCATTATCTTCTCCTCTGCCGTACCCTGGCGGTACGCCGTGACGCCATTCCCACGGCCCCGGCGTCACCAGTCGCCAATAGCCGATAGCCAGTAGCCAATAGCCGATAGCCGATAGCCAGTAGCCAAGAGCCGATAGCCAGTAGCCAAGAGCCAAGACACCGCTGACAGTCCGTTCACTTCCCCATCAGCAGTCCGACGATGTAAGCTTCCAGCGCCTCGTAATCGCGCTCGGCGCGCAACGCTGCGACCGTCGCCTCGTCCACGCGGTGCACGACACCGCACAGCGCCTTGAAGAACGCCAGCGAGTTCTGCAAGTGGCGCATGGACACGTCCTGCTTCTGCGTGCGCATGGCCTTCACGTCCAGGCCGACGAATTCACCCTTCGCGCCGTAGCCGCCGCGAGCCAGCACCCACACCTGGTTGAACGCGCGGCGGATGTTCACGGCGCCGAACGCCTTGTCCTCGTCGAACTTCAGGCCGTCCTGGTCGTTCAGGTGCACGCCCCACAGCTTGCCCAGCGACAAGCACAGGCCCATGTCGTCGGACGGGTCCACGCCGGCCAGCATGGAATGCGCCGACTCAATCAGCACGCCCACGCGCTTCGGGTCGCACGTCTGCGCGCCCATGGCCAGGAAATGGCCGGGCGTCGGCATGTAGGCCGCGTCCATCGGCTCGTTGGGCTTCATCTCGCCCAGGATCAGCACGGACTTGTCGTGCTTCAGCAGCGCGTCGAGGTAGTCGCGGTAGTGCCTGTAGCTCGCCAGGCAATCCTTGGCCTCGCGGATGTACGTCCCTTCGCGGGCGGGCCAGAGCACGATCTTCCGCGTGCCCAGTTCGAGCGCGATATCAATGGCGCGCCTGGAGCGGTCCACGGCGTAGCGCCGCATCTTCGGATCGTTGCTCGTCCACCCGCCGTCAATCGTGTTGGGGTGTTCCCACAGCCGCGGCGCCACGAATTCCGGCGCCATGCCGGCGTCCTTAAGCTGCTTGCGCACCTCGCGTGTGCGCGCGGCCGTCTCGCGTGGCTTCAGATCGGCGGGGCAGACATCGTCGTCGTGGAACTGCACGCCGTCCAAGCCGAGCTGCTTGAAGATTCGCAGCTTGCGTGCCCACGTGAACTCCTGGCGCACCGTCGGGCCGAACGGGTCAGCGCCGGCGTGGAGATTCCACGGGCCGGCGGAGAACCGGAACTGAGCTTTGCCGACGTTGATGACAGAC
>JAPLOD010000889.1 GCA_026692735.1 Planctomycetota bacterium
GGCTCGGCCCGTTCCCGCACGTGGGCGAGATCGTCGAGGAACTGGCGGACCGGCCCAAGTCGTCGCCGGGGGCAAAAGAGGAGTTCGCCGACGCCAAGCGGGAAACGATCATACGCGGCGAGAAGAACATCACGCTCTTCCTGAACCATCACGCCTACGCCGTGGAAAAGGACGGCCTGCGCATGACAGCCGTTCTGGCGTTGAACACGATGACCAGCGAGGTCAAGCGCTTCGCCGGCGCGTGCTTTGCCGACTGCACGGGCCATGCCACCATCGGCGCTCTGGCCGGCGCCGACGCGACGTTGAAGGAAGAGGGCCACATGGGCATGAGCAACATGTGGCGCTGGAAAGACACGGGCGCCCCCGCGCCTTTCCCCGACGTGCCGTGGGCGCTCCCCCTGGAGATGAACGACTTCCCCTATCCCAACAAGGGGGCGGGCGAATGGTTCTGGGAAACCGGCTTCTCCAAACATCCCATCAATGACCTGGAGTACATGCGCGATTGGAACCTGCGCGCCGTGTACGGCGCCTTCAACGCGATGAAGAACAAAGGCGGCAAGGAAAAGCACGTCAACGCCAGGCTCGAATGGGTGGCGTACGTCGGCGGCACGCGCGAATCGCGCCAGTTGCTCGGCGACCTCCTCCTCACCAAGGAAGACATCGTCGGCAAGAAGCCCTTCTCCGATGCCTGCGTGCCGACCACCTGGGACATTGACCTGCATTACCCCAAGGAACAGTACACCAAGAAGTTCGCCGACGACCCGTTCATATCGAAGGCCGTCTTCGGCAACGCCGTGGACCGCAAGCACGGCTATCCCGTCCCGTACCGCTGCTTCTACTCGCGCAACATCGAGAACCTCTTCATGGCCGGGCGCTGCGTTTCCGTCACGCACGAAGCGCTTGGCACCATCCGCGTGATGAAGACCGGGGGGATGATGGGCGAAGTCGTCGGCAAGGCCACGGCCCTTTGTGTGAAGCACAAATGCACGCCGCGCGACGTGTACGCCTCGCATTGGGATGAGCTCACGGAACTGCTGCGCCTGCCAGGCTCGGCCCGCCGCGACACGGTCAACGGCGCCTTCGATCTCCGTCCCGATGCGCCCGGCACCATGCCCGCGCCTGGGGCGCCGAGCGGCAACGCCCAGCCGGGCGCGTCGGTTGACCCGGCCAAGCTGCCTGGCCAGGTGATTGACGACACGCAGGCCAAGCTTGTGGGAGACTGGAAGAGCGGCGAGCGGCTGCAGGGCTACATCGGCGCTCATTACCTGTACCACGGCCGCGAGGGCAAGGCGTCGGCGCGGTTCGAGTTCAACGTGCCGAAGACGGGCCGTTACGAAGTGCGCGTCAGCCACCAGCCGCATGAGAACCGCGCCACGAACACCCCGGTCTCCGTGATCAGCGCCGAAGGAACGAAGACCGTGCGCGTCAATCAGCGCGCGCCGGCGCCACTGCCCAATGGCTTCGTCTCGCTCGGCGTCTACCGGTTTGAGGCCGGCCAGGCCGGCGCGGTGGTCATCGCGAACGACCAGGTTGACGGCATCGTCCACGCTGACGCCGTGCAGGTGCTGCCCGCCGAATAGGCGCGCGGAGGGCATAGCCGCCTTGCGCTTCGAGACGTGGACGCCCCTCGCTCTGAGGCTCTGCCGCCTGGGGATGCTGGCCGCCGTCGTCTTCATCATCCGCGCCAACCACGCGCGGCTCGACATACCGGGCGACTGGCGTGTGACGCTGGCCGTGATCAAGCCATATTACCCCGGCGCCGCGCGCCTTGTGCCGGACGCCGAGAAGACGCAGTTCACCGTCCTTGATGCCCGGGGCAACCGCCTCGGATGTGCTGTCCGCACCAGTCCCATGGCGGATGCGATCATCGGCTACATTGGTCCAACCGATACGCTGGTCGCTCTGGACCCGAACCTGAAGGTGCTGGGCGTCGCTATCCTGCGCAGCCCGGATACACCCAAGTACGTTGACGACATCGTCGCCGATCCCACGTTCCTGAAGACGTGGAATGGGAAAACGTGGGACGAGGTGGCGCACCTCGATCCGGCAAAAGCGGGGATCGAAGGCGTTTCGGGCGCGACCGTCACCAGCATGAGCATCGCGGAAAGCATCACGTACAGGCTGGCTCACTCCAAGCCGACGGCCGCCGCTCCGGCATTCCGCATGCGCCCTCACGATTACGGCCTGATCGTGGCCGTGATGGTGTCGTCGCTGCTCGCCTTCACAAGTCTGCGCGGCCGCACGTGGCTGCGCCGGTTGTGGCAGGCCGCGATCATAGGCTACGTCGGCTTGGTCGCCGGCGACTTGCTCGCTCTGTCATTGTTCCGCGGCTGGACCGTCTCGGGCGTCGCCTGGCGCGTGGCGCCGGGGCTGGCGCTGCTGGCGGCCGTCGCGCTGCTGGCGCCATGGATCACGCGCCGGCCGCTCTACTGCCAGTACCTCTGTCCTCACGGCGCCGCGCAGGAACTCCTGGACCGGATCAGCCCGCACAGGCTGCGAAGCGCGTTGCCGCGCGCGCTGGCGAGCGGCTTGCGCTGGCTGCCGGCTCTGACGCTGGTCGTTGTCCTGGCGTGCACGATGCTGGCGCTGCCGCTGGACGTCGCCGCGGTCGAGCCGTTCGACGCCTGGCTGGTCCGCTCCGCGGGGTGGGCAAGCGTCGTCATCGCCGCGCTCAGCCTGGTCGCGGCGTTGTTCGTCCCGATGGCCTATTGCCGGTTCGGCTGCCCGACGGGTGCGGTACTGGATTTCGTGCGCTCGCGCGGCCCGCGCGACCGCTTCGGCACACGCGATGCCGTCGCCGCCGCGCTTGTTGCCCTGGCGGCGCTCCTGTACTGGCAGCACGAGACCATCACGCGCTGGATCACGGGGCCGTTGTGAGCAAGGGAGGGCACGCGCATGTCATTCGCCAGATCGGAAGTTCGCCGGCATAACGGCGTCCCGACGCTCTTCGTGGACGGCCAGCCGCTGCACGGCATGACGGCCACGAGCTGCGCCTTTGACGATCCGCAGGTTGTCCGCGATTTTGTCCGCGGCGGCGCGGAGATCATGATGATCTGGATCGAAGCCGGCATCCATTGCTGGAAAGGGCCCGGCCAGTACGACTGGACGTACGCCGAGCGGAAGCTGAGGTTCTTCGAAGAGCACTCCGCCGGCACGAAATGGATCATCCGCGTCCGGCTGGGCCTGCTCGACCCGTGGTTCGCGAAAGCTTTTCCCGGAGAGGTCCACAATCCACCCGACGCTGCCGGCAATGCTCAGGGCACGCTGTCGGTCTGCGTGATTCACTCGCCCGTGTGGCTGCAGCAGGTGCAGCAACTCCTCCGCGACTTCACGGCCTGGCTGAAGACCACGCGCTGGGCGCCGCGCATCATCGGCTTCATGCTGAACGCCGGCAGCACCGAGGAATGGCTGCCCTTCGATGTCGCCGACTACTACCAGGGCAAGTACCATCCCGTCTACACGCGCGAATTCCGCAAGTGGCTTGCGCGCCGCTATACTCAAGACACCGGCGCGCTGCGAACCGCCTGGCGTGACGACAAGGTCTCGTTTGAGACGGCGGCATGTCCGGCCGGCTTCACACGCAACGGCAGTCACATCTGGGGCTACTACAGCCTGCGCAATCCCGTCACCGACCGCTCCGCGATTGACTTCTACCGTTTCCTCAACGAGACGCTCGCCGACCATCTGATCGCGGTCTGCCGCACGGCGAAGGAAACGGCCGATGC
>JAPLOD010000890.1 GCA_026692735.1 Planctomycetota bacterium
AGCGGCAGCCCCGCGCCGGCCCTGGAGCAGACAGCGCATCCGCGCGGCAAGGTCTGCCAGGCCTGGATTCCGTGGATTCTCCTGAGCGTCTTCGTGTTCGTCTGGGGCCTGCCGGCCGTCAAGCAGTCGCTCGACGACGTCTTCGCGCCCAAGTTCGACGTGCCACACCTGCATGAGCGGGTCCTGCGCGCGCCACCCGTGGCGCCGCCCGGCGCGGCGCCGGAAAAGGCCCAGTACAGGCTGAACTGCCTGAGCGCCACGGGCACGGGGATTCTGATGGCGGCCCTGGCGGCAGGCCTGGTGATGCGCTTCTCTGTCAGGGAGCTTCTGATCCGCTATGCGCGGACCCTGGTCCTGGTCCGCTTTTCCCTCGCGACCATCGCGGCCATGCTCGCGCTGGGCTACGTGACCAAGTACTCGGGGACGGACGCGACGCTGGGGCTGGCGCTGGCCAGGACCGGCGTGCTGTACCCGTTCTTCGGCACGCTTCTGGGCTGGCTGGGGGTGGCGCTGACCGGATCGGACACCGCGTCCAACGTCCTCTTCGGCAGCCTCCAGAAGATCACCGCTGAGCAGACCGGCCTGGACCCCGTCCTGATGGGCGCGGCCAACAGCTCGGGCGGCGTGATGGGGAAAATGGTGGACGCGCAGAGCATCGTGGTGGCCAGCACTGCCACGAACTGGTACGGCCACGAAGGCGCGATCCTGCGCTACGTGTTCTTCCACAGCCTCGCGCTGGCGGCCTTGGTCGGCTGCCTGGTCTTGGCGCAGGCGTACCTCCCGCCGTTCACGCACATGGTGGTGAGATGAAAAAATCAGGTGCAATAGAGCGTATCCGTTGTACGTAGTGGTGAGGTAACCCGCAGCGTTGACTGTGAATCACGGAGGTGGCCCATGACACGCGAACCGCTTGACCGCCGCAAATTCCTCGGCATCGCCGCCACGGCCGCCACGGTGACCATCGTGCCCCGCCACGTGCTTGGCGGAGGCAGAACCATGGCGCCCAGCGATAAGATGAACATCGCCGGCATCGGCGTCGGCGGGATGGGCGGCGGGAACCTGAGGCAGCTTGAAACGGAGAACATCGTCGCCATCTGCGATGTGGATACCAGCCATGCCGGCGGCGCCATCAAGCGCTACCCCAATGCCAAGGTGTACTCCGACTACCGCGAGATGCTCGACAAGCAGAAGGACATTGATGCCGCGCTGATCGCCACCCCCGACCACACGCATGCGGTCATCTCCATGGCTTGCATGAAGGCCGGCAAGCATGTCTACACCCAGAAGCCGCTGACACACGACGTCTACGAAGCCCGCATGCTCGCCAAGGCCGCCAAGGAAACCGGCGTCACGACGCAGATGGGCATCCAGGGCCATTCGATGGACGGCGCGCGGCTGATCTGCGAATGGATCTGGGACGGCGCCATTGGCGAAGTCCGTGAAGTGGACGCCTGGTGCAGCCTCACCTACTACCCGTGGGGCCACGCGGGCTGGAGTTCCCGCTGGGGCGCGCGCCCCAAGGACACCCCGCCCGTGCCGCAGGGGCTCAACTGGGACCTGTGGCTCGGTCCCGCGCCGGAACGCCCCTATCATCCCGCGTACCACCCCGCGGTCTGGCGCTGCTGGTGGGACTTCGGTTGCGGCATGATGGGCGACCGCGGCGCGCACACGCTCGATGCAGTCTACTGGGCCATGAAACTCACGCCGCCCTCAAGCATCGAAGCGACCTCCTGCGGGCTGAACCCCGACACGCATCCGCTCTCGGCCATCGTGACCTACAAGTTCCCCGCGCGCGAAAACCTCCCGCCGCTCAAGCTCACGTGGTACGAAGGCACGCGCCCGCCGCGGCCCGAGGAACTCGAGGACGGCCGCAAGATGCCCGACGAAGGCGGCATGGTCTTCAAAGGCACCAAGGGCAAGATCATGGGCGGCGTCTACGGCGAGAGCCCGCGCCTGATCCCCGAGAGCCTGATGAAGGACTACAAGCGGCCCGAGAAGACGATCCCGCGCGTCACCTGCAGCCACGAACAGGAATGGGTGCAGGCCTGCAAGGCCGGCAGGCCGGGAGGCGCCGGCTTCCACTATTCAGGCCCGCTCACCGAAATCTGTCTGCTCGGCAACATCGCCAAGCGCGTGGATGCCCGGATCGAGTGGGACGCCGAGAACCTGAAGGTGACCAACCTCGCGGACGCCAACAAGTACGTCCGCACCGAATACCGAAAGGGCTGGAGCCTGTAGCCCGTCGTCACTTCCTGAACGTGCCCGACGCGCGGGCCTTGGCTGAATACCATACCGGCACGGTCGCTCTATAGAGTGTGCCGCCGACATCCATCTCGATATCCAAGGAGAGCCGCGCGCGGCGGCAATCCGTCGCCACAAAGCCGGCGTTGCTCCAGGCCGAGCTGAACGTGCCCGCCAGCAGCGCGCAGTAGGCTCGTTCGCCGCGTCTGTTGGGGCGCGCCAGGCTGAGCCGGCTCCGCACGAGCTTTCCAAGGCCGTTGTGTGAAAGCGTGAACCCCCTCTCCGCTCCGCCGGCGGACACGCGCACGAGCATGCCGTCGGTGGTCAGGTTCCGCGGCAGGCCCTGTAGCCTGCCGGCGATGCGTACCATGTCACGCCCGTCAGTGCCGAAGACGATGACGCCATGGAGCCGGCTCACGCCCAGCGGCGCCGCGCCCGCGCCGGCGTTGCCGCCGTCGCCCGAGCCGCCCCCAGGCTCCCCTCCTCCGCCCGTGCCGCCTCCGCCGCCGGGCACCGCAACCTGCCGCTGGTACATCGGCAGCGCCGGATCGCCCAGCAGGCATTCAGTCCGGGCAAGGTCGGCGTACCAGCTCCCGTTGCGCGCGGCCGTAGCGGACGTCGCATAGGCCCACTGCTGAGTCTTCAGCACTGCCTGTCCCCACCGCATGTCCTCCGGCCCGCTCTGCCGCAGAAGCACCGTCATGAACTCCATGGACAGCGGCGACAGCATGTACGTCGCGGCTGAGATTGACGCAACCGCCCCGCCTTGGGGCTGCGTCATGGCCTGCGACGCGATGCTGTGGCCATCGCGCTCGTTGCGTGCGAACCAGTTGCCGTTGCAGGTCGCCTGCAGCAGCACGACGTTTCCCGTCCAGCTCTTCACCGAGTCTCTGTCGAGGATGCCCGGCTGCTGCAGGCCCAGCACGCGGGAGCTGCCATGGCCGCTGTACAGCAGGAAATCCGCCCCTCCGCACGCGGCCTCGCGCATCGCTTCCGTCACCTGCGGCGGCTTGGCGTAAGTCACACCCAGATACGCCTTGCGCCAGGCAATCTCCGGCGCGGAAGCCGCGAGAGCCTCACATTCAGCCGCAAAGTCGCCGGCCGCCGGATCGGGACGGTCCGCAGCCAGCAACGCGCGCTGGCCGGAGACCGGCATGCCGGGGTAGGCCAGCGTGCGGGCGACGGCGACGCTCAGCTCCTCCGGCGTGTTCACGGGCATGCGCCCAATGCTCACCTCGGCGTACCCGTTGCCCAGATCGCCGAACGACGGGTCGGACACCGTCTGCGCGAAGAACGTGGTGGAGAGCAGGAAGCTGGGGCACAGCGGGTCCACGTTTGCGCCCGTGTAATTGCGGTAGTCGAATGTCGTCCGCCCGACGAGCAGCAGGTAGGCGGGACGAACGGCGCGCACCGCCGCCCGGATCGCCTCCGGCCCATAGCGCCCGAAGCCGTAGAAGTCGAACAGGTCCTCCTGGTCAACGAATGCAGCGGCGAGCCCTTCTGCGGTGCGCGCGTCAATGAGCGGCTGGAGCGCGGCGGCGAACTGGCTCGGCCCCACCGCAAGGTACTGCAGCCCGCCCGGCGGGGAGGCGATGCTGCGCCGCGTGACGAAGAGCGGCGCCGTTTCCTGTCCGCAAGGCACGACGAGGTATCGCCCGCCGCCCGCCGCCTGGAAACGCGCCCTGAACGTTCCGTCGGCCTCTCCCTGCGTCTCGTAGGGCACCAGTCCGGCGTTCTCCGGGTCGCGTGCATCCACAACCCACAGTTCAGGCCCGGCCAGGCCGCCGACTTCAAACAGTTGCGGCGTTCCCCCGCCGGGCAGCACGATCTCGTCGCCGGGCGCCAGCGTCTTGAGGTACTCCACGGCCAGCGAATGCACGAACGCGACCTGCCCGCAGCGCAGGTCGGGCGTGCGCAGCTCAACAGTGTTGCCGCTCGCCAGCAGAACACCATCCGGCACCGCCAGGCTCAGCTCCAGCATCTTCCCGCCGCCGTCCCACTCCGCGCTTCCTGCCGCCATCCCGTTGACGAACACCTGCACGCTGTGATCCGGGTTCAGCCTGCCGCTCTCTGTCAGGCTCCAAACTCTGAGCGCCAGAGTGCCACCGCCGGAGGAATATCCGGGAAGGTCCAGCGTGAAGCTCTGCACGCTGCCGTCGGTCAGGTATTGGTTGGAGAACCACGGCTCGTAATCGTAGGGGCGCATCGCCCAGTCGAAGTACACGTCGTGGAAACTCTTCGTGGCCGTCGAGACCGTCGTGGTTGAAGCTGTGACGTCCGCTGCGAACAGTCCGGTGGCACTGCGAGCTAGCTCGCAGTGGCACGCGCTGCCGGGCGTCAGGAAGAACGCGTCCTTGTCCGTGTAGCAGTCGGCGTAGCCCGGCGCGTAGAGGACGAGCCCGCCGGCGTCGGCGCTGAGCGCCGTGACGCAGCGTCCGCCACGCTGGACCGTGATGGACCGGGCATCGAACCCGGGCGGCAGGCTCGACTGCGGAACGCGCAGCACGCCTTCTCCGCTGTAGACGACCTTGGCAACAACCTGCGGCTCTGCGAACGCCCTGCTTCCTGCCCTCGCCGCGGCAGGTGCGGGCGTTGCGGCGCCAAGTGCCACGTTGCGCCACAATGGCTGCCGCGGAGAGGCCAAACGCACAGTCGCGCTCCGGGCCGTCCGCCTGGCCACAGCGCGCTCCATGCGCACGCCAAGTTCCTCGAACTGCCGTCGTCCGGCCTCAGCAACCGCGGCCTCACCGGCCGCCTCGACGCGCACCGGCCCGGCCGTCTTCCCGTAGAGCTCGCGCGCGCCGCGGACGCTTACGCTCTCGAGCCTGTATTCGTAGTCGCCCGGCACGGGGTGGTCGAGCAGGGCGTAGGTCGTGGGGTCGGGGCTGGTCAGCCGGCCGGCGATCAACGCTGTGTTGGCCCTGGTCCATCCCTCGCGCGTGCCGAGGGCGCGCCGCCAGACATGGAAGCCGAGGTTCTCGAACTCGGACGCGCAGCGCCACGCAAGCTGCACAGCCCCCTCGTCTGCCCGCGCCGTGAACGTCTCGAGGCGCGCGGGCGTCGGCGCAACGCCCACACCCACGTTGACTTTCTTGCGTCCCGTAACCGCGTCGCTCTCGTAGCCAACCGCAACCGGCTTCGTGGTGCCCGTCACCTGGACATTCTTGAAGCCCTGGCCGGTGCTCCAACTCGCGCTCTCGACGACGGTGAACTGCCGGTCCGCGCCGGCATACCCAGCCAGATCGAGCAGCAGCGTCGAACCGCCGCCCATGACCAGGGCGCCGCTGAGCTCCAGCTTGTCCGCGCCTGCGTCGGTCTCGTTGGCGATCTCAATGCGCAGCGTACCACCCGCGCTGAAGTCCGCGCTCGCCGCTCTCAACCGTCCCACGCTGTTGCCCGGGCTGACCATTCCGCTGGCAACGATGTTGCCCGCGGTTCCTATCCCCATCAGCATCATCCCGGAAGCGAGCGTCGTGGCGCCGGAGCTGTACAGGGCGCCGTTGGCGACCAGTACGCCGGAGTCAACCGCGACCGTGCCGGTGGACACCGCTACGCCCGCGGGCACGGTGTACTTGCGGCCGCTGTACGACGAGTTCAGGCGCAGGTTGCTGACACTCATGGAATGCTGGAACAGCGTGCGGTCGGCGTCCGTTGCGGCGGCAATCTCCAGCGTGCCGGAGCCGTTGATCGTCCCGGTCCCGCTCAGCGTCGCATCGGAGGACGCTCCCAGAAGCTGCAGCGTCATGCCGCTGCCGATGGTCAGCGTGGCGCCGCCCTGCACTTCGAGGCGGTCAATGGCGTGGAGCGGCGTAGCGCTGATATCCGGGAAATACCCGCTCGTGGGGTACGACGGGATGATGGCATGGTCGCCGGTCCCCGGGACGGCGCCGGAACTCCAGTTGGCAGGCTCATTCCAGGCTGTGAGCGCGCCGGGCGTGCCGCCTTGCCACACGGCGCCCCGCACGCATTTCAAGGCGATGTCGGCCCG
>JAPLOD010000891.1 GCA_026692735.1 Planctomycetota bacterium
CATGGCAGCACATGCAGGTGCGCTGCGGCGAAGAAGGCTCCTCTCGCTCCCATTGGCCCGCTTCAGCGGGCCTCTGGCTGTTGTTAGACACGCGCTTCAGCGCGTGGTACGGTGCACCAACTGTCGCCGCAGCCGGCTTCAGCCGGGCTTCGCATTTGCCGTCATGCACCCTGTAGAGGGGCTCCCGTGTGGGTGCCCTGCCGCGGAACGGATCGGGAATTATGGTCACTGCCCTTCGCCGGCTCACTCCTGACAGGCTCATTATCGCCGTCACCATGGGCGATGCCGCCGGTGTTGGACCGGAACTGTGCCTGCGCCTTCTTGCCCGCCCCACGCTCCCCGGCCACGCGGTCCCGCTCATCATCGGAAATGCCGCCGTGCTGGCGCGCGTCGCACGCAGGATACGAGTGCCCTTCCGCGCGCCGCGCTTGCGGGCGCCGCCCGACACTCTGGCCCAGCCCGCCGTCTTCGATCCTCCCGGCGCGCTCATCGGCAGTGCCGTCGTCCCCGGTAAGAACCAGCGCCCCTGCGGCCGCGCCGCCGCGCGCTACATTCGGGAAGCCGTCCGCGGCTGCATGGACGGCCGCTTTGCAGCCATGGTGACCGCGCCCATCAGCAAGAAGGCGCTCCACATGGCCGGCGTCCACTACCCCGGCCACACGGAGATGCTCGCGGCCCTGACGCGCGCTCCCAGCTACGCGATGCTGTTCTACAGCCCTCGGCTTGCCTGCGCGTTCGTCACCTGCCACCAGTCCCTGCGCAGCGTGCCCCGTGCGCTCACGGCTGGCCGCATCGTGGAAGTGGCGGAACTCGCCTGGCGCAGCATCATGGCGCTGCGCAGGAAGCCGCTGCCGTTGTGTCTTCTGGGCCTGAACCCTCACGCCGGCGAAGAGGGCCTCTTTGGCGCCGAGGAACAGCGCATTCTTCTGCCGGCGAAGAGGATTCTCGAGGCGCGTGGCATTCCGGTCGAGGGCCCACTGCCGCCGGACACGGCCTTCCTCCCGCATGTGCGCAGGCGTTTCGCCTGCCACATTGCGCTGTACCACGACCAGGGCTGCATCCCGTTCAAGATGCTCGCCTTCGATTCCGGCGTGAACGTGACCATGGGCCTGCCCATCATTCGCACGTCGCCCGATCACGGCACCGCGTTCGACATCGCCTGGCAGGGCAAGGCAAGACCCGACAGCTTCTTTGCGGCCTGCGAACTCGCCACGCGGCTGGCCGCTGCCGCACGCCACTCTCCCAGGGAAGAGAAGCGCAGATGATCAAACGCACGCCCAGCGATTTCCAGGTGGAGGAGGTCCTCTCGCCCGCCTTCCTTGCTCTCGTGCGCCCCGAGGTAGGCGGGACTCTCAGTCCCGCCGCCGGCGCGCCCTTCGCGCTCTATCGCCTTCACAAGGAGTCGCTCGCCACGCCGGAAGCCGTCGGCCACATTGCGCGCGAGCTGAAGATCCACGCGCACGCAGTTGCCTACGCCGGGCTGAAAGACAAGCACGCCCGCGCAATCCAGCACGTGACGCTGAACCTGCAGCACGCTGCGAACGCTCCCGAGAAAGCCTCCAGCCCCGGCTGGCAGCTCGAACGCCTCGGCTCGGTGCCGCGTTCCATCACCGCCACCGACATCGAATGCAACCGCTTTCGCATCACGATCCGCAACCTGACCGCCGATGAGTGCGCTGACCTGGACGAAGCCGCACGGCTGCTCGCCTTCCCTGCCCCCTCGCCCGGCGCCTTGCGCATCGTCAACTATTTCGGCGATCAGCGCTTCGGCTCCGCCCGCCACGGGCAAGGTTTCATCGCCCGCCATCTCATCCGCGGCGATTTTGAAGGCGCTCTGCGGCTGGCCATCGCTACCGAAGCCCGCAAGGACCGCATGGAACAGAAGGTCTTCAAGCGCACGCTCTGCGAGCATTGGGGCCGCTGGCGGGAGGCGCTGCCCAAGCTGCGCCGCTGCCCTGAGCGCAAGGCCATCGAACGTCTCTCCTTTTCCGGCGGCGATTTCCGCGCCGCGTTCTGCGCCTTGCCGTACCTGTTGCAGCAGATGAGCGTGTACGCCTACCAGTCTTTCTTGTGGAACGCCATCGCGCGGCGGCTCGTCGCGCTGAGGTGCGCGCCCCTGGGCAAGGTCATCGCGGCTGACGATCCCTTCGGCGAGATGCTCTTCCCCGCGGCCGAAGCCATACCGGCCGAGCTTGCGGACGTCCAGGTTCCGCTTCTGTCCCGCAAGACTGAACTGCGCGAACCGTGGAAGGCGGCCGCTGAAGACGTGCTCAAGGCCGAGGGCATTGAGACGGCCGCCCTGCAGATTCCCGGCGTGCGGCGGCCGTTCTTCGGCGAAGAGCCGCGCGCGCTCTTCTTCGCGGCGGCGGATTTCCAAACGACCCCGCCGCAGCCGGACGAGACGGCCAAGGAGAAGGCGCGGCTGAAACGCACCGTCGCGTTTTCGCTCCCGCGCGGCTCGTACGCCACGGTCGTGTTGCGGGCGCTGGGACAGTGAGAGGGCTGTTGCCGGGACAGGTTGGTGCCGCTAGCATGAGGCGGCTCCTTTCGATAACCCGGCTTGCGGGCTCCGCTACGATGCGCTCACCGTTGATTGTTCGCCTGGCCTTCTGCATCCTCGCGCCTTGCCTCGCTGCGGAGGACGGCACCGCGCCGCCCGTCGCCATCCCCGACCCCAAGCCCCTCCAGCAGATCTTCGGCAAGGACGTGCGGGGGTGGATTGAGCATCTCAAGAAGTACGAGAACGAGAAAGAGCGCAAGCTCGCCATGTTCTGCCTGATTGACTTCGGCCCCGCGGCGGCTGACGCCGTGCCCGAACTCGTCACGCTCTGCAAAGACGAACTGCAACCCGACACGCAGCGCTGGGCGATGGACGCCCTGGGGGCGATTGGCGCCACGGCAAAGGACGCCGTGCCCGACTTGCTCGCGGTCTTGAACGACGTCCGCAGGCCCGCCACCCACCGCGCCGCGGCTTGCGAGGCCCTCGGGCAGATTGACCCCGAAGCCCAGCCCGTGCGCAAAGCCGTGCTCGGCGCGTTCCGCGATCAGCAACCCGAGGTCCGCGCCGCGGCCATTGACGCCGCCATCTCGCTGACGCCCTATGACCCCGCCGCTCTGCCCGCTCTCGCGAAGGCTCTCAACAATCCGCCCGATGCGCCTGCGGCTGCCACCGCCCTGCGGTGCATCGGTGCGCCGGC
>JAPLOD010000892.1 GCA_026692735.1 Planctomycetota bacterium
CGATGTGGAACTGGCGGTTGATCCGCTCGAGGCGCCGCAGGGGAAGTATGAGATCGCGCTGTCCGTCGCCAAAGACAGCCAGGGCAAGGACAACGGCTATGTCTTGCGGTTCAGGGCTGGTGACAGCGCCCGGAGCGCCGGCGCGGCCGGCATCGCACAGTTGCTCCGCCAAGGCAGCGTTATCGCCGAACGGACGGTCTCCGACGATGCCAGCCAGTTCTCCAGTGCCAGCATCCGCCGTTGCGGCAAGTACGTTGTGGGCCTGCTAAACGGCTGGCCCGTCGTCTCCTATCGCGATGAGAATCCTCTGGTGGGCAGCAAGGTGGCATACTACTCCCAGGGCGTGACGCTTCGGACGGAAGCCACCAGGATCGCCAGCGACACCATGCGCGACGAGTGGTTCTCGCGCGCGCCCACGGCCTGGCGCACGGCGGGCGCGGCGATCGCTGAAGTCACCAACCGTTGGCAGTCCGATCCGCGCTGGACCTTCTTCTCACTGAAGAACGACCGCGCCAAAGGCAAGCCGGCGGTGTTGTGGAGCAAGTTCCTCTATCCCGGCGACGTGACCCTCGAGTTCTTCTTCGCGAACAAGATGGAGTGCGAGCGCGGTCAACCGTATGCGTACGCGCGCGACGTCAACGTGACGATCTGCTCGGACGGCTCCGACCTGACCAAGGGTTACACGTTCATGTTCGGCGGCCGTGGCAACCAGGGATCCATGATCCTGCGCAATGGCGTGGAGGTCGCGCGGCATCAGGCCGGCATTCCCACAGATATGAACTACATGCGCTACTGGTTCTCGTACAAAATCGAGAAACGGGGCGGGAACCTGACCTTCCGCGTGGACCGCCTGTTCGCCGGCGACCGAGGACAGTCGGAACTGGTCTACGAAGACGCCCAGCCGCTCAGCGGGGATCGTATTGCGATCTGGACCTACGACCACGCCATTATGTTGAGCCGCGTGCGCCTCTCCGGCGAGGGCGGCACCGTGGCTGAGCACCCCGACTGGCGGCCGGGGCCGCTGCGAACCCCTTACGATGGGGAGTTGCCTCAGCCATAGCACAGGGCCGCACCATTGCCTGACCCTTTCCGAGCCGCGACCGTGAGGGAGCGGTTCCTGAACCGCTTGCTGACGCGCGTGTCTCCTCAGCCCAGCGCCCGGCACACCTTGTTGATGGCCTGCGCCACCCTGGCGCAGTCCGCCGCGTTCCACCACTGGCTGATGCCGATGGAGATGGCGCGGTCCAGCAGCTCGCGCGTGCGCGGGCACATGTCCTCCGAGTAGGCGGGCAGGGGCTCCTTGCGGTACGGGCACGTGAAGGGACAGCCTTCGCGCGACGCCGACTTGTGCTCGATGATCTGCTCCCAGTACGCCGCGATGTGCCAGTCGCGCGGCTGGGACGTTCCACGGCCGTGGCAACCCACTCCTTCCGCTCCCAGCGCCGGGATGATCCGCGCCGCCGTCGCAGGGTCCTTCGCGAACAACACGAGGTTGTAGCCCACGTCGCCGCGCGGGTCGTTGCTGCGCCTCACACCCACCGCCGAACCCTTGTCCAGCTTTCCCAGAACGCGCCGATAATTCGCGTTGTAGCGCCGCGCCTGGGCGTCCGTCTTGCGCAACTGCACCAGGTTCACGGCGCCATCCAGTTCCGACATCCGGTAGTTCTCTCCGACGAACAACTCCCCCGGCCGCCGCTCCTTCGCGTAGCGGTCCGGCCGCCAGCAGCCGCCCGTGTCGTGCTGGTTCTGCGCGCGCGTATAGAGCCACTCGTCGTCGGTCAGCACCATCCCGCCCTCGCCTCCGCCGGTGATCTTGAAGCTGCTGATGCTGAAGCAGCCCACGTCCCCGATCGTCCCCAGGAGCTGCCCGTGGTAGCGCCCGCCGCAGGCCTGCGCGGTGTCCTCGATCACCAGCAGCTTGTGCTTGCGCGCGAGGCGCAGGATGCGGGCCATGTCGCAGCAGTGGCCCGCCATGTGGACTGCCGCGATGGCCTTGGTGCGCGGCGTGATCTTGCGTTCGGCGTCGTCGGGGTCCAGCGTCAGCGAATCGTCCACTTCGGCGATCACGGGCAGCGCCTTGGCGGTTATCACCGCCGTGGCCGTGGCCAGAAAGGTGAACGCAGGCACGATCACCTCATCGCCCGGTCCGATGCCGCAGGCAATGTACGCGCAGTTCAGCGCCGCGGTGCCGCAGTTGACCGCCAGCGCGTGCTTGACGCCGAACAGCTTGCGCGCGTACGCCTCCAGCGCTGCCACGCGCGAAGGCCGCGGGTTGTAGTAGCGCGTCAGATGCGGCGAAGGCAGGTCGCGCTCGCGCTCAACGATCCGTCGCAGCGCAGCCTGCGTCTTGCGGCTGTAGCCCCACAGGTCGGCCAGCGCCAGGAATTCGTCCGCCCCGATCTTCGGCCGGCCGCGCCCGGTGAAGCCCGGCACGGCCTTCGGGCCGCCGTGCAGCGCCAGTCCGGCCAACCCGCCGTTCGCCTTGCTTGTCTCCGCGCCCATGTCGTCCTCCTCATTGGGGAGCACCGAAATCCCGTCCCGCAGGCCCCGGCATGGGCGGGACTCCCATGGTACCACGAACGTCTCGTTCGTGGTTCG
>JAPLOD010000893.1 GCA_026692735.1 Planctomycetota bacterium
TGATCCGCACATCGTCGAACACCGCGTGCTGGCGCATCAGCCCTTCGAGACTGTTCTCCTGGAACGCCTGCGCGCGGGGCTCAAGCGCCAGGGTCCCCGGCACCGGCACGTCACACCACACGCCCGCCTGGCCTGCCGTGAGACAGGGATCGGACGCTTCCATCAGGTTGTGACCGTCTAGCGCAACCGAGACGCGGCCGTATGTCACACGGATCTGTGCGGCATACCACTGGTCGGGCAGATACCCGCCGACGGCCTGTGCCAGCACCTCTTCCGTGCCGCCGCGGAGGCACACCAACTCCCGCTTGCCCGCGTCAATGACGGCGCCGGCGGCATCCAGCTTCCGCGCCGACCAGCGGAACAGGCCGTAGTTCCGCTCATCCTGGAAGGCAAAGACCAGGCCCATGGTTCCAGCGGCCGGCCCGCGCATTGAGACTTCGTAGCTGTACCTGTCCCACCATGGCTCGCCGACGACGGAGTAGATGTTCGACCCCGAGCCCATGTAGCTGAAGGCATTGGCGCTGAGCAGCGGATGACGGAGCGACCGTACTTTGAACTCCCCGCGCTCGGGTCCGCCGTTGCTGCGCCACTGCGCGCTCCGGCCCTCCATAATCATGAAGTCATCGGCGAAGTGAATATCATCGCGCGGCTCAACCCTCAGGCTGACCGCCGGCTCGCCGGACAACATGCGGAATCCGCCCGTGCCGCCCGTCAGGCGGTCGTCGAAAGCCCCGACGAGCAGTCTACCCTGCTGGAACAGCCCGATATTCGGGCCGTGGCGCGCCAGGCGCAGCGGCGCTGCGCTCTCCAGCTTGCTGGACGAGAAGACCTGTTCCAGGCCCGCCTCGGAGAGGCCCAGCGTGACGTTCGCGCCCTTGCGGTCCATGAAGTGGAAGTTCGCATTGTCGCGGCGGTCGAAGTACACGCGGCAATCCCCGGCGCCCTCGATGTAGAAGTCCGCGGCAACGAAACGAGCGCCGTTGGGTTCCCCTTCCGCGCCCGCCACATACGTGGGCCCAGGATCAGCGCTGATAATGGCCGGGGCCACACGCAGGACCACGATCGGCGCGTCGCCGCCGTCAATGCTCGTCTTGGCCGAACGCAATGTAACGGCCAGAACCAGCACCCCCAGGACCACGCCGACAACAATCAGCGCCCGCGGGTTCACACCGTTGCTCATGTCGGCCTCCACGAACTGTAACGCGACCTTCCAAAAGCAGCGCAAACACAGAGGAATGCGCTACGAGTCCAAGGCCGCGCTGGACACACCCTTCATATTAAACAGTAAAGAGGGCTGCCGGTCATGCGAAATTTCGAGCTAGCGGCCGGCGCTGGCCCTGCTCCCAGCCACACCTGGTCCGCGGAAAAGAGTCCACGGCCAGCCGACGGCATGACACCTGCACCATCCCGCTTCAACCTTTGCCCCGTACCCCCTGTGTGCATCACCGGACTTGCAGTAAACCTCACGCGGCCGGGCGAAGCGGCTTGTAACGGGCAGCGCGCAGCGGACGCGGCGTGGCCCAGAGACGGTCTTCGCGGGCATCGCCGCTGAGTTGGGCGGCGCGAACTTGCAG
>JAPLOD010000894.1 GCA_026692735.1 Planctomycetota bacterium
CGGCTTCGGCTTCGTCGCTGAGCGCCGCCAGGGCGCGCGCCCTCAGCCGCAGAATGGCGGGGCGGTCGGGCGCGGCGGCGCCGATCTTCAGGTAGAGATCGGCCAGCGCCAGCGCTTCCGCCTGATGCTGTGCTTCCATCCACGCCAGAGCGCCGACGCCGAGAGCCGGCAGCGTGACGGCGGCATCGGGGAAGGCTCCGGCCAGCCGCTTGTACGCGTTCAGCGCGTCCGGCAGACGCTCCGCGCCGGCCAGCGCTTCCGCCGTCCGCATGGCCGACTCGGCTTCGAGTTCCTTGGTGCTTCCGCCCAAGCCCGGAGCGGCTTTGAACGCGGCCAGGGCGTCATCCGTCTTCTTCAGCGCCGCCAGCGTGCGGCCTTCCATGAGCTTGCTCCACGCGGCACGCGGATGGCCGGGCGCGGCGGCGGTGAGCTTGAAGCGGGCCAGCGCCTGCTCGTATTCCTTGGCATCGAAGTGAATCCAGCCGAGCCCTTCGCCGGCGTCGGGCGCCAGCTTGGAGTCAGGATAGGACTTGAGCAGCTCTTCCCAGTACGTTCTGGCCTGCGCGGCGTTCTTGAGCGCGAGGCTGGCTTCGCCGGCGTAGTACAGCGCGGTAGCGACCTGCTGCGGCAGTTGCTCGGGCGCGCCTGCAGCGCCCAGGTGGGCGCGGTTCTCCTTGAGGAACGTTTCGGCGGCGCTCAAGCTGGCCTCGGGCTTCTTGATCACGAAGTTGACCTTGGCGGCGCGCAGCAGCGCGTCGGTGCGGCGCGGGGAGGTGGGGTACTCCTTGATGAAGCAAGCGTACGCGGTCGCGGCTTCAGGATACTGCTTGAGCTGGTAATAGCTTTCGGCCAGCAGCAGGCGTGCCTGGTCGGCGCGCTCGGACTTGGGGAAGTCGGCCAGGTACTTCTCGAACGCCTCGGTCGCATCCTTGTACTCCATGAGCGCGTAGAAGCCGTGCGCGCGGCGGAAGTCGAAATCCTCGCCGCCGCAGGCGCCGGTATGGAGCCAGGCCGCAACGCCGAGCACGGCGAGAAGAAGGATGAGGCGCGTGCGACAGTGCATGGGTATTCCAACCTCTCGCATGGGTTCTCGTCACCCCTCCCGTGGGAATGATGCCTGCAATCACCCATAATGCAAAACTCAAAATACGGCAACCGCGACATTCCCCCGGTTGTGTGCCCGGGCGGCAATCCGCGAATTTTGGATTTTGCTTTTCGGATTTTGGCTTACCATGGCGGCCGTATGAAACACGTGCCGTGTCTGCTTGGGTTCGCGTTGCTCTGTGCGGCGGCCGTTGCGCTGGGCGAAGAGGTCGCGCCGGTGTTCCCGGTGCCCGCGGCCCCGTCCTTCCTGGACAGCATACCGTGGGACGTCTTCGAACGCGGCGGCCCGGTCATGTGGGCTGTGCTGCTGGCGGCCGTGATCGGCCTGGGCTTCGCCATCGAACGCTTCATCGGATTGCGCCGGCGCAAGAACATCCCGCATGAATTCCATAAGGACGTCGTCCACGTGGTTGACACGCGGGGCGTGGACGCGGGGCTCTCCCTGTGCACGCAGAAGCCGTCGTCCACCAGCCGCGTGCTGCATGCCGCCCTGTTGCGCTATGGAGCCGGGCGCAAGGACATGGAGCAGGCGGTAAGCGACGAAGGCAGGCGCGTCCACTACGATCTGTGCCGCCGGACGCGCGTCATCGGCAGGATGAGT
This sequence comes from Planctomycetota bacterium, assembly GCA_026692735.1. Taxonomy (GTDB): domain Bacteria; phylum Planctomycetota; class SZUA-567; order H5-PLA8; family H5-PLA8; genus JAPLOD01. The sequence continues at coordinate 1,706 of JAPLOD010000894.1, forward strand.
GCTCTGGCGCCGCTCCTCGGCCTGCTGGGGACGTGCGTGGGGCTGATGGACTGCTGCGACCTGAGCACGCCGGTGACCAACGCGCTAACGCCGCTGGCGTTCGGGCTGGGCACCGGCATTGTGCTGCTGTACCT
>JAPLOD010000895.1 GCA_026692735.1 Planctomycetota bacterium
CCGGGGACGTGCTCCTCCTTGACCTGGAGACGACGGGCCTGGACAGCACGCCGCTGTTTCTGATCGGCGCCCTGACGCTGGAGGAAGACGGCTTGGTGGCGAGGCAGTTCTTCGCGCGGCACTACGGCGAAGAGCCGGCGGCGATCGCGCTCTTCCTGGAGAGCGCGGCGGAGAAGCGGCTGCTGGTCACCTTCAACGGCAAGAGCTTCGACGTACCGTTCCTGCGGATGCGGGCCGCGGTGAACCGCGTGCCGTACGCCATGCGCCCGGCGCACCTGGATCTGCTCCACGAGTGCCGCCGCGCCTGGCGTCAAGGGCTGCCGAACTGCAAGCTGCAGACGCTGGAGCGACACGTCTGCGGTCGGCAACGCCACGGCGACATCCCCGGCAGCGAGATCCCCGAGGCCTACCACGAGTTCGTCCGGACCCAGGACGCGGCGCAGATGGTACAGGTCGTCGAGCACAACCTGCTGGACCTGGTGACGATGGCGGAGCTGCTGGTGAAGCTGCCGGAGCGGGGGTAGCGGCGGTTGGGGAGGTGCCGGAACGGCTGGCAGACAGGAATGACGCCTCTGTTTTGGGTACGCTTCGACTTCGCCTGGGTAACTCGTCAGGCGGGATCGGCGTCGGACTGTCGTTTCTTGGCCGGGCGGGCTCTTGTTGGCGTCACAGGGCGCTGGGGGCGGCCCCTGCGGGCGCCAGAAAGCGCGCGAAATGGGCCGCTGCGGGGCCGTTGTGGGGGTCCTCTGCGCCCGGCAGGCAGTGCAGCAGCCGCCGCACGTTCAGTGCGGTGGCCGCGAAGATCGCGTGCAGCGCCCGTTTCGGGCGCCCTCGGAAGCGGCTGCGCCTCAGCCCGCAGTCGTGCACGAGATGCGACATCGTCGCTTCGATGGGCGCGCGGTGACGATACAGCTTCGCGAAATCTTGCCCGGCCGCGCGCTCGCGGTCGGCGACCAGTTGTTCGTAGTCCTTGCTGATGCCCCGGCTGCGCCCGCGCTTGCTGCTGGTGCATTCGCCCCTCACGGGACAGGCCTTGCAGTCGCACGCGCGGAACCGGATACTGATCTCCCGGCCCCGCAGTTTCCAGAATGCGCTCTCGCAGCCCGCGGGGCAGCGGGCCACCTGGCGCTCGAAATCGAACTCGAAAACACCCGCCGGGAAGTAGCCGTGATGGTTGTTGCCGCGCGGCGGGCTCACCAGGTCCACGCCCGCGGCGGCCGCGAGACGGGTGTTCGTGGCCGAAGCGTAACCGCCGTCAGCGAGCATCGTGTCGGCCTCCGGCACCGCGAACTTGGCGCGTTGCACCAGCTCTTCCGTGACCGTGGAGTCCTCGATGTGCGGGTCGGTGGGCAGCACGTCTACGATGAAGCTCGCCTGCCCCTCGTCCGCCGTCTCCACGATGTGCACCTTGTCACCCAGCCACCACGCGGTGCCCTTCTTGCCCGCCCGCACGTCCGGCTCGTGCGGCGTCATGATGTGGTCTTTGGAGCGCTCCTCGCGGGCCAACGGCTGCGGGTCCGCGTCATCGGGGAACGCGAAGTTCTCCGCCAGCATCTGCGCCAGCACCTGCTTGCCCTTGGCTTCGCGCTCGCCACACACCGCCAGCAGCGCCTGGGCGTCACGCCCCAGATGCGCCAAGCGCTCGGGGCCGCTGCTGTCCAGCCCAAGCCATGTCTCGTCGCCAAAGCGATCGTACAGGGACAGGAAATCCACGCGCTGGCGCAGCTCGGGATAGTGGTCATACAACTGGTTCACGAGCACGCGGATCGCTTCCTGGAGCGCTTCGGCGCGGCACAGGCGGGCCACATCGGCGACCACGTGCGTGGCATCCATGCGCACCCGGCGGCGGCCGCTGAGCAGCCCCAGGTCCCGCACGACCTGCAGCACGGCGTCGAAGATCAGCCGCGCCTGATCGCCGCCCGGCGGCGGCTCCAGACCCGCGCGAATCGGCAGCCCCGCCAGCCGCTTGCGAAAGTCCACCAGCACGGTGGGGCAAAAGCCTTCCCAGTCATCAGTGCGGCCCAAGGCAACGCGCCAATCGCGACGCATCACGCTCTGGTCCACCGCCGCGCCATCGCTGGCTTTGAACATGTACTGCAAGATCGTGATGCCCGCCAGCAGCGCGGGCGAGATGGGGGCGCGCCCGCCTTCGTGATACAGCGGCGCGAACTGCGCATCATCGAAGGCGCAAAACACATGCTCATAGAAGCGCCGCGACCAGTGGTCGTCGGGGATCCCGGCGGCGGTGTCCTGAAGGTGCGCGCTGTCCAGACTCAACTGCGGTTGCGACTTTGGCTTCGCCATAGCTATCGCTCCTGGAGTGTCTGGCCACACGATAGCACAAACCGGCGAAGTTAAGGAGTCGGAACGTTTGTTCGATACGGAAAAACAGCGGCGTCAAGGACGCCTGCCCTACGCGCTCCCGCCACAGCACTGCGGGCAGGATGCCCGCGCCCTACAACGGCGGCAGGCGAGGACGCCTGCCCTACGCGATGTTCGGCTGCTCTCCCAGTATCTCCGCCATCCACTTGGCCCAGATCTCGGCTTCCTCGTCCGTGTGCGG
>JAPLOD010000896.1 GCA_026692735.1 Planctomycetota bacterium
TCCTCTTCCGCATGAACCCCGACGGCACGGGACAGATGGAGTACTACGGCAGCAACGCGTATTGGCCCAACTCCATCTTCTACGCCCGCCCGATCCCCGGCCATCCCACGCAGGTCGTCGCGATCATCTCCGGCCACCACGGCGTGCCGCGCATGGGCGAGATGGTGCTCTTCGACCCGGCCAAGGGCCGCCGCGAAGCCGACGGCGCGGTGCGCCGGATTCCGGGCAACGGCAAGAAGGTTGATCCGGTCATCGCGGACGGCCTGGTGGAGGGTTCCTGGCCCAAGTTCCTGCATCCGTATCCGCTGAACGACAAATACTTCCTGGTGTCCATGCAGCCGACGCCGCAGGCGCTGTGGGGCATTTACCTGGCGGACGTCTTCGACAACATGACGCTCGTCTGCGAACAGCCCGGCTACGCGATGTTGGAGCCGGTGCCGTTCCGCAAGACGCCGACGCCCCCTGTGGTTCCCGATCGTGTGAAGCTCGACAGCAAGGAGGCGACGCTCTACCTGTCCGACGTCTACGCCGGGCCGGGGCTGGCCGCTGTCCCGCGCGGAACCGTCAAGAAGCTGCGCATCTACGAAGTGCACTACACCTATCCGGGCGTGGGCGGCCACATCAACATCGGTGTGGACGGCCCCTGGGACGTGCACCGCATCATCGGCACCGTGCCGGTCCATGAGGACGGCTCGGCGGCCTTCAAAGTGCCCGCCAACGTCCCGCTCGCCGTGCAGCCGCTGGATGCGGAGGGCAAGGCACTCCAGCTCATGCGCAGTTGGTACACCGGCATGCCGGGCGAAGTGCTCTCGTGCGTCGGCTGCCACGATTCGCAGAACAGCTCCCCGCCGTCGAAGCGCAGCCTGGCGATGTCCTACCAGCCGGTCGAGATCACCCCCTGGTACGGCCCGCCGCGCGGGTTCAGCTTCAAGCGCGAAGTGCAGCCGGTGCTCGACAAGTACTGCGTCGGCTGCCACGACGGCGCGCCGCGCGAGGACGGCAAGAAGATTCCGGACTTCGCGGCCAAGCCCCAGAACGGCTGGCGTAACTTCACGCAGCCGTACCTGGCATTGCATCGCTACGTGCGCCGTCCCGGTCCCGAGAGCGATTACCACTTGCAGGTGCCCATGGAATGGCACGCGGACACGAGCGAGCTTGTCCAGATGCTCAAGAAGGGGCATCACAACGTGAAGCTCGACGATGAGGCCTGGGACCGGCTCATTACCTGGATTGACCTGAACGTGCCGGACCACGGGACATGGGGTGAGCACACGCCGGTACGGCCTAACCAGCACGCGCGCCGTCTCGCGATGCGGACGAAGTACGCCAACCGGCCGGAAGACCCCGAGGCGATCCCGGACATCAAGCGCGAGCCGGTGCAGTTCGTCAAACCGGAGCCGCTGCCCGAGCGCAAGGCCGAGAAGCTCGAAGTCGCCGGCTGGCCGTTTGATGCGGCCGAGGCAAAGAAGCGGCAGGCGGGCGCGGGCCTTCCGGACAAACTGAAGCTCGAGCTGGCGCAAGGCATGCCTATGGACCTCGCCCTCATCCCGTCGGGCTCGTTCCTCATGGGCGATGCGAATGGCGCCGCGGACGAATATCCGCAGACCGTCGTCAAGATGGACAAGCCCTTCTACATGGGAACGTGCGAGGTCACCAATGAGCAGTATGCGGCCTTCGACCCGGCTCACGAGAGCGGCTACATCAGCGTCTTCAACAAGGACCAGGGCAATCGCGGCGAGATGGCCGGCCGCAGTAAGCAGCCCGTTATTCGCGTGTCGTGGGAAGAAGCCATGGCCTTCTGCGAATGGCTCTCCAAGAAGACGGGACGCAAGTTCACGCTGCCGACCGAAGCGCAGTGGGAATACGCCTGCCGCGCCGGCACGGCCACGCCGCTCAACTACGGCGACTGCGCGACGGACTTCGGCAAGCTTGCCA
>JAPLOD010000897.1 GCA_026692735.1 Planctomycetota bacterium
GGTGCTCGGCACATGCCAGGTCACCGTGTGCCGACTCGGCTCCGACTACAAGGAACGCTGGCGGACGCGCCTGGCACCCACGGAGCCCGATATGCGCGAGAAACTCCTCGCCGACGACGGCGCGACGACGACCAAGGTCACCTCATGGACCAATTCCGAGCCGACGCCGCGGAGCATCGAGCAGAACCTGCTGCGCGAGCGCCCCGTGATTGCCAGGTTCGTGCCCAGCGGTAACTGGGGCGGATTCGCGCAGCTCGCACACGACCCGAAGCTGCTCTTCGACGGCAAGGCCGACCCGCCGCCTGCGCCGTGGGTGGACTGGAGCTACGTCGGCTTCTTCGCCGAGACATCGCCGGTCAACTACCTGCTGGTGGACGCTTACCGCACGCAGCTCGCGGTGTCGGCCGTCACGCTCTTCGAGGACCCGGCGCACCCCGAGTCCTGGCTGCGGGACGTCCGCTTCGACTACTGGGACGCGGCCAAGGAAGCATGGGTTCCCGTGCAGGCGCTTCTCTCCGACGCGCCGGTACACACCCACAAGTTCGCCAAGCCCGTCGAGGCCGCGCGCTTCCGCTTCTTGCTGCCGTGGGGCGTGGTGGGCAATCTGCGGCTGGGCGAGATCGTCTTCCACGGCGAGGCCCTCGGCTGCTCGCATCCCGACGCAGCCGCCAAGCGGCCCGTGGCGGTGCTCTTCGACGAACAGGACGAGTTCAAGAACTGCATGCAGTCCTGGGGCCAGAAGATCAACTTCAAGTTCGACGGGGCCTACGCGGGCGGGCGCTGCCTGTCGCTCCCGAGCAACGCCAGGGCCGGGCCGGAGTGGCAACCGCCCATCGGCCACTTCGTCCCGCATTGGGATTTCGAGATCGCTGAGAACCCCCAGCCGGGCCAGTACCGCTGGCTGCAGTTCGCCTGGAAGGCCGCGTCGGCCAGCACGAAAGGGATCACCGTCGCCTTCGGCGGCCAGAACATGCCGTTGGTCACCCTCCACACCGGCGCACCCACCAAGCTGGGCGAAGGCGGCGAGGTCCAGAAGCAACTGGGCAACGAGCCGCCCGCCGAATGGCGCGTGGAACGCGTGGACCTGTGGGCGTTGCTGAAGAAGCCGGGGCGCATGCAGTCCGTCTCCTTCGGCACGTCCGGCGGCGGGGCGTTCGTGGACCAGATCCTCCTCGGCCGCACCGAGAAGGACCTGGTGGACTTCGCAGCGCGCGCACGGCAATGATGCCGTGGCACCCGGAGCGCCGTGATTATCCGCAACAGCCTGTATCTGCTCGTCCAGCAGAGCCGAGAAGCGCTGGACACGATGCGTCCGGCGTTGTACGAGATCATGCCTACGCAACAGGGCGGCCCGGCATGAACTCTTCGATCAGCGCGTCACTTCCACGGACAGTCATCGCGCTGCTGGCGCTGCTGGCGGCAAGCCTTCCTCTCCGCGCAGGCGAACGCGCGTGGACTGAGATCCCGAGCAGCCAGTGGAAAGGGAACACCAAGGCGGAGGTGACCGCGTTGAAGAAGGCTTGCGCCGCCGCGGTGGCGCATCCCGCCAAAGAGGCCGCACCCCTGACCTGTGTCACGCCCGCGCCGTTGCCGCCCGGGCTGTATGAACTGCGCCTGACGCTGCGGCCTTCGCACGTCGCCAACATTGTGGCCTTCAACAGCGGCGTACGCGTCAAGGCGGGGGACCGCCAGGCGGCTGAATTCCGAGGCCAGTTCTTCGGCCGGCCACACCAGCCCGAGACGCGAAGCGCCCGGTTCGTTCACCCACAGCAAGGCCCGCTACGCCTCGCGATCGAGGCGTTCGCCGACGCGAAGGCTTGCGAGAAATACTTCACTGCCGCGAAGCTCAAGACCGGCGGCCCCGCGATGACCGACGTGCTTGAGGCCGGGAAAGCAGCCACGGAACTCGAAGCGGAACTCGAACTCAAGCTCGCGCCGGAGAAAGCCGTGTACTACATCCTCGACCGCGTCGAACTCCGGCTGCTTTCCGGCACGGGCATGGTGGTCACGGTGGAGACGGACAAGATCCGCTACGCCCCGGGCGAGAAGCTGCGCGGGAGCGCGGTCGTCGCGGACGCCGGCGGCAGGGGCGGAGAGGGCGTCCTGGACTTCTACCTTGAACACAGCGTCTCGGACCGCACCAAGGCCAAGAGCCTGCCGGTCAAACTGGCCGCCGGGCCGCAAACCGTGACGTGCGAGATCCCGCTGCCGAACGAGGATCTGGGATACGCCCTGGTGGCGGAGTTCGTCTCGGCGGACGGAGCCGACCGGTCGGAGGCAGCCGAGTACTTCGCCATCGCGGCGGATTTCAACCGCGTCGCGATCTTCGGCGGCTATGGCGGCCAGGGAAGCACCACTCAAAGCGAGAAGACCCTGCAGGAAGCGGCTCGCGCCGCGCGCGCGAGCTACACCAATGCGTGCGAGATGTTCGCGTGGGCGGAGGAAGACATGGTGGAGATGAGCCCCGACGCCGACTACTGGTTTTCGGGGCAGACCTGCTACCACATGAACAAGCAGGGCCTGCAGCAGCTCATCCGCGTGGGCCATGAGCACGGCATTGCCATGGTCAGCTACGGCAAGTTTGTCATGTCCGGCTACATCGGCTGGAAGACCGCTTACGACTACCCGAGCGACCACAGGAGCCAGTACTACTACCCGACGGGCATGTGGGAAGGAGTCAATAGCATCATCCTCGACCGCTTCCGCAACAAGGAGTTCGTTCCATACGCGGAGCGCCCGCACATCGAAGGCAACCGTTTCGATGTCTGGTGGCAGGACTTTCTGCCGATCAACCCGGATGCCACGCCGCGCATGACCCGCATTGCCGCGGAGGAGGCGGGACGCTCGATCGAGATGTTCGGCTGGGATGGCATCCGCTGGGACGGAC
>JAPLOD010000898.1 GCA_026692735.1 Planctomycetota bacterium
GTCGGCGAAGGCGGCGTAGCCCGTGTGGATTTCCTCGAACAAGCCGCCGTGCATAGCGGCGCGGGCGGCCTGGAGGGCGGCGATGTGCCCGCGGGCCCGCTCCTCGGCGCCGTGCTTCATGCGGATCGTGGACTCGATCAGCTCTCGCGTGGGGTGGGCGATCTGGTAGGGGAAGTCCGGCTGGATGAACCCGTCGAAGGTCCAGTAGAGCTTCGCGGAGTGCGGGGAGCCGAAGGGGTAGCGGTTGTGGATGCCGCGGCCCCACTGGATGCCCTCGTCGGCCAGGGCGTCGGCGTCGAGCAGGGCGTCCACGACCGCCCGCGGCTGCGGGGCGCCGAACTCCTGAAAGCGCAGCAGATCGTCCGCCTCCTGCCCGTGGCCACGCCGGTCGTGCAGTACGCGGTGCGGCTGGTGGCGGCTTCCCGGCCCGCGGCCGCCGTCGCGCCGGAGTTCGTCAAGCAGTACGTGTCCATCGGCGCCAGCCTGCGCGGGTCGCAGTACCTGGTGCTGGGGGCGCGGGCGCGGGCGGCGATGGACGGCCGGCTGGCGGTCTCCGTGGACGACATCAAGGCCGTGGCGCTGCCGGTGCTGCGCCACCGCATCGTGGTGAACTTCAAGGCTGACGCGGCCAAAGTAGACAGCAACGAAATCGTCAGAAGGCTGCTGGAGACGGTGCCGACGCCGAAAGCGGAGCTGTAGGAATTCAAAATGGACGCGACAGGAAAAATTGAGCTGCTCGATACGGCCACGCTGGCGCGGCTGAGCAACATGCAGCTCCTGGCCAAAGCGGTCGTCGAAGGCTTCATCATGGGGCTGCACAAGTCGCCCTACCGGGGCTTCAGCGTCGAATTCGCCGAGTACCGCGCCTACGCGCCGGGCGACGACATCAAGCACATTGACTGGAAAGTCTACGCCAAGACCGACCGCTATTACGTCAAGCTCTTCGAAGAAGAGACGAACCTGGCCTGCCACGTCGTGCTGGACGCGAGCGGCTCCATGGCCTACGGATCGCAGCCGCTCACCAAGCTGCAGTACGCCGCGCGCATGTCCGCGTGCCTCCTGTATTTCATGATGGGCCAGCGCGACGCCGCGGGACTGGCCATTTTCGACACCGCGGTGCGGACGTTCCTGCCGGCGCGGCTGCGGCAGAGCCATCTGCAGCACATCCTGACCACGCTCGAGGATTGCCAGCCGGGCGGCGAGACCGACCTGGCCCAGCCGCTGCACAACGTCGCTGAGACCATCAAGAAGCGCGGGCTGGTGGTCCTCATCAGCGATCTGCTGGGCGACATCGAGCCACTCTCCTACGCGCTGCAGCACCTGAAGTTCGCGGGCCACGACGTGATCGTCTTCCAGGTGCTCGACCCGCACGAGATGGACTTCCCGTTCGATCAGGTCACGGAGTTCACGGACCTCGAATCGGGCGAGAAGCTCACGACCGCGGGACGCTCCATCCGCGACCAGTACCTGAAGCAGTTCAACGCGCACCAGGCCGCCATCAGGGACGCGCTGGCCGACCTGAAGATTGACTACGCTCTGTTCGACACCCGCATGCCGCTCGACGCGGCGCTGGCGGAATACTTGTACAAACGCGCGAAGGCAGGCTGACCAATGCAGAATTCAAAATGCAAAATTCATAATGAACAGCAGCCGCAATTGCGCACCCGTGTTGTTAATTTTGCATTTTTCATTTTGCATTTTGAATTGAGCCGGGAGGGTCGTTTGTGAGCTGGTTGAACCCCTCCCTTCTCTACTTTGCACTTCTGGCTCTCGTGCCGGTGCTGCTGCACTTCCTGCTGCGCGAACGCGTGCTGAAGGTCGCGTTCAGCGCGGTGCGCTTCCTCCGCAGTCAAAGCCGCGAGATGCTGGCCCGCCACCGCTGGCTGGAGTGGCTGTTGTCGGCGCTGCGCGTGGCCTGCGTGCTGGTGCTTGTCACGGCGTTCGCCCGGCCATTCCTGGCTGACGACCGCGGTCCGTCCGGCACGGGCCAGCGCGAACTCATCGTGATGCTCGACGTCTCGCGCTCGATGCTCTTCGGCTCGCGGCTGCGCGACGCTCAGGAAGAGGCCGCCAGGCTGATCGAGACGGCCGAGAGTGGCACCGCTGTGACCGTCGTCACCTTTGCCGACGAGAACAACGTGGCCGTCACCGAGGCCAAAGACCGCGGCGAGGCGCTGGATCTCGTGCGGCGCGCTCGCGCGTCGGGCGGGGGCACGGATATCGCCGCCGCGCTCGACAACGAGCAGAAGCGCGTTGTCGAGCGCCGGGGGCGCGGGGAAGTCCACCTCTTCTCGGACCTCCAGGCGTCCGGGCTTTCACGCAACCGCGACGGGCGCCGCCTGCCTCCCGGCTACAGGTTCCACGTCCACGTCATCGGCGAGCAGAAGCCCGCGGACAATGACGGCATCGCTGTGGAAGGCGGGACGTTCTCTTCCGACATCACCCCGAAGGAGAACAACCTCGCGGTCCCCGTGCGCATCTTCAACCGCGGCAAGGCGCGCGAAGTCGAAGCGCGGCTCTTCGTCTCCGGCAAGCTGCTGAACGCCCGGAAGGTCGCTGTGCCTCAGAACGGCGACTCGGTCGTCACGCTGACGGGAACGCTGCGTGAGATCGGCGAGCAGCCCGGTCAGATCGCCGTCGTCGGCGCGCCCGCCACCTTGAAGGACGACGACCGCTTCTACTTCGTCGCGCGCGTGGTGCACAAGGTCCAGGTGGCGGTCGTCCGCCAGGGCGCCGCGGCGAAGAGGAGCGACGGCGGCCTGGACGCGGCGTTCTTCGTGGTGCGGGGCCTCAATGCGGGCGCCGACAGCCCGTTCCAGGCGGAAGCCCACGACAAGCTGCCGGCGTTGCAGGACATGGACGCAGTTATCCTGGCCAACGTCAGTTCGCTTCCCGCGCCGGATCTGGAACGCCTTAAGGAGTTCGTGCGCACCGGCGGCGGATTGCTCGCGGGTCTGGGCGACGGCGCAGACATCGCCGCGTTCAACGCCAGCCTCGGCAGCCTGATGCCCGCCCGCCTGCGCGCGTGGAACACGGCCGGTGAGGATAGTTTCCTCGTGGTCTCCGACACCAAGCATCCGCTCGTCGCGCACATCGCCGGGGAGGGCGGCGACTTCAGCACGGCTCGTTTTCGCGGCTCCTGGGACCTGAAGGACTCGCAGGGCTCGCACGTCATCCTGCGCTTCAACGATAACCGCCCCGCTGTGCTGGAATGCCACGTCGGGAAAGGCATCGTCATGCTGCTGGCGTGCGGCCTCGACACGCGCTCCGGCGATTTCCCTCTGCGCGCGGTCTTTGTGCCCTTCCTTCGCGAAAGCGTCCGGCTGCTGCTTTCGCGGAGCGAACAGCAGGGGCTGCTGGCAGTCGGCGAATCCCTGAGTGTGCCGCCCGGCGGCAGTATCGTCCTGCCCGACAACTCGGAGCAGCGCGCGGCGGGCACGGAGTCTCTGACGCTCGTCACGCGGGAGCCGGGGATATACCAGGTCAAGAGCGGCGCCAGGACCGAACTCTACGCCGCCAACGCCAACCCGCGGGAATCGGACCTCACCGCCGCGGACCCGCTTGAGGTCGAGAAGATGGCCGATTCGGTGGCGGAAACCGAGATCAGAAGAACAGCCATGGGGTACGAGCGCGTCCTGCTCCCGGGCGACAGGATTGCCGCCGAACGGCGCTACAATGTCGGCTGGTGGTGCTTGTGTGCTCTCGTGGTGCTGGTAGTGGTGGAACTGGTGGTGGCGGGAGCGGCGTCAAGGAGATAGCTCTTGGCTGACCTGCAGACTCATCTCGATGCCGTCCGCGGCGCGTGGCGCAAGACGGAGCTCCTTAAGGGCCTCGCCTTGCTGGCTGCCGACGTGGTGGTGGTCGTGTTGGCGCTCATCGCGCTGGACGCCATCTACCATCTGCCGGGCCTGGCGCGCGGCACGCTGCTCGTCGCGGCCCTCGGCGCAGTCGCTGCCGTGGCGGCCTGGGGCATGGCCCGGCCGCTGAAGCGCAGGCTGGCGGACGACAATGTCGCGCTCTACGTGGAGGGCCGCTATCCCCAGCTTCAGGGGACGCTGATCTCCGCCGTCGAATACGGCCGCCGGCCTCGCGAAGGCCAGCTCGAATCCGAGCTCGTTGACGCGCTGATGCTCGATTGCCTTGAGCGCGCCGCACAGGTGGATTTCTCCCGCGTGATTGACCGCCGCCGCTTCACCAGGCGCGCCACGCTCGCGGCCGTCCTGTTCGCCTTCTTCCTCGGCGCAGTGGCCATCAAACCGCGCTTTTTCGCCCACGAACTGCAGCGCGTCTTGACGCCCTGGAAGCAACTGCCGCTCACCGCCGACGAACTGCTCTCCCTGCAGCAGCGGCAGCAGGCCGAGGAAGAACGGCGCCGCCTCCTGGAAGAGGCCGCCAGAGCCAGCCAGGGGATCAAAATCGAGTTCACGGTGACGCCCGGCAACACGGAGCTTCTGCGCGGCGAGAACCTGCGCGTGCAGGCCACGGCCAGCCGCATCGTCGGCCCCTTGGAGATCCAGTGCCGTTCCAGCGGCGGCGAATGGCGCGGCCTGCCGATGGAGGAAGACCCGGCCAAGCCTGAGACCTTCGTGCAGGTGCTCCGCGACATCACCGACGATCTCTCGTACCGAGTGGTCATGCGTGACCAGCAGTCGGAGGTCTTCAGCGTCACGGTCTACGACCCGGCCACGATCAAGGAATTGCGGCTGCGCTACAGGTTCCCGTCGTATGCCGGCATGCCCGACAGAACCGTGACGGGCATGGACGGCAGCATCGAAGGCATCGAGGGCACGAAGGTGGATGTGACGCTGGTGGCTACCTCAGCCATGGGCGGCGGGTCGTTGCTGCTCGACGGCGGCCAGACAATCGTGATGAAGGCGGCGGGCAACGAAGTCACCGGCACGCTGACGGTGACGGCGGATGGCGATTACGGCATCCGCGCGGCCGACTCCCGCAACAACGCCCTGCCCTTCCCCGCACGGTTCCCCATCAGGATGCTGCGGGATGAGCCGCCCCGGATCGAGGTGGTCTACCCGACCATGGACGCGCTGGTGCACCCCCTGGAGGAAGCCGCGTTCTCCGCCAAGGCGTCGGACGATGTAGGTCTCAAGGAGATACGCCTCCACGCCGCGTTCAACACGGACAAGGAAGAAGTGCTGCGCCTTTCGTGTTCCGGCGGCGCGCAGGTGCAACTGGAGAAACTGGCGGAGTTCGTCATCGAACTCGCGAAGCGGCCCAACACGAAGCGCGGCGACACGATCGTCTTCCATTTCGAAGCGGAGGATACCAAGGGCCAGGTTGCGGCCACGGACGTCTACACCGTCAACGTGCGGCCGTGGGAGAACTTCTCCGCCTACGGCTATCACCCGGTGATGGCCCCCCATGACTACCCCGGCCCTGCGCTGCTGAATGTCATCGGCGCGGCATGGGAACTGCACACCAAGCGCGACATCATGCCCAAGGAACGGTTCAAGCGGGAAAGCGAGAAGATCGGGCGTGCGCTGGAAGGGCCTCCGGGACAGTGACGGGTAACAGGCAACGAGTGGCGAGGAGCATACCTATGAAACGCATCGCGTGCATTCTGCTCGTGGCATTGGCCTCCGCCGCGTGGGGCGCCGAGGAAACCGCGCCGCGCGCGGGCCCCGCACGCCTCAAGCCGCCTAAGGGCGTGACGCTCACGCCCGAGCAGGAGAAGCTGCTGGCGGAAGCCAACGCGGCGGTCGAGAGAGGCTATGCCCTTCTGCTCGACAAGCATGAACCCGGCCAGGCGGTGGATGAGCTACGCAAGGCGCTGGCCATCATGAACCACATCGTCGCGTTGAAGGGCGACGAACAGCAACTGGCCGGCGTCGCGCCCGGCAATGAGAAGGGCACGCCGTTCGACAAGATCAAGATGTCTGGCGAGATCGAGAGGATCGTGGAGATCGCCGCTGCTTTCGGCATCTCCGCGCCCGATGAGATAGACAACGGGCTTCATAAACGGAAGATCGTCGAGGATGCCAAGGAGTCAGTGAAGAAGATTGATGCTGAGCAGAAGAAGATCACGCAGCAGCTCCAGAACATGGCTGGCGGCGCTGGCGGCGAGCAGCCGAAGGACCAGCAACAGCAGCCGGGCGACCAGCAGCCTCAGCAGAACAACCAGGCGGGCCAGCCGCAGGCCGCGGCGGCGGACCAGAACCAGGCCGGCCAGCCCCAGGCCACTCAGCAGGGCGAAGGCCAGGCCGCTCCGCAGCAGCCCGCGGCCGACGGCCAGCAGCCTGCAACCGGCGGGCAGGACCTCGCGGCCAAACAGGACGCCATCGCGCGCGAGCTGAACAAGCTGGCGGCGAAGATGGGCGAGATCGGCCGCGACAACGCCGGCCAGCAGAACCCGGCCACGCAGGCGTTCCGCAAGGCGGGCACTGAAGCCTCCACGACGGCCGAGATGATCCGGCAAGGGGAGGTACAGGCCGCCGCCGCAAACAGCAAGCAGGTCGAGCGCGCCATCGAGAACGCGATGCACGAGGCGGGCCTGGCCGGCGAAGGCGCCCTCGAGGCCGCCGTCTCCGCTATCGAAAAGCAGCTCGGGAAAATGCAGGCGGACCAGCAGGCGATCCTCAACAAGGCGCAGGAGATCGGCAAGGGCGCGGACGGCAGGGCGGCGGCGGAACGCACGCAGCAGGAACGGGCCGCGGCGCTGGCCATCGAACAGGGCAAGCTGAAACCGCAGATCGAGGACGTGCAGCGGGCCGTTGAGGACCTCGCGCGGACCGCCGGCGGCGGCAACCCCGCCGCGCGAACGCCCGAGAACGCCGCGCGCGCGGAACTCGCCACCGCCGCCGCGGAGTTGCAGAAGAACCGCCCCAAGCAGGCCGTCGTCAACGCGGCCATGAAACTCGCGCAGGGCGACACCCCGGCGGCAACCAAAGCGATGTCCCAGGTCCAGAACGCCCTCGACGCCGCGCA
>JAPLOD010000899.1 GCA_026692735.1 Planctomycetota bacterium
GGGACATGAAGCCTGGCGTGCCCATCGCGGCGCTGGAATCCTTGAGGATGCCGCCGAGCTCCTCGACGCGCGGCAGGCCGAGGTCGGCCAGGAGTGCGTCGTTGTAGGAGAGCTGGCCGGTCTGCTTGTCCCTGGGGATGAGGATGTTCTCGGGCCGGACGTCGCCGTGGATGATGCCGTTCTTGTGGGCCTCGACGAGTCCCGTCACGGCCGCGATACAGAGATCGAGGGCCAGTGCCTCGGGCAGCCCGACCTTGCCGGCCTTGCGCGCGTCCTGGAGGTAGAGGCCGGCCGAGGTGCCGGGGACAAAATCGGTGACGACGTAGTACAGGCTGTTCTGTTCGCCGAGGCCGCGGATGGTGACGAGGTGCGGGGAGCGGATGGTGGACGCGATGCGCACTTCCCTGTGGAAGCGCTGGACCAGGTCCTTGTTGGCGACGGCGACCGGCACGATCTTCACGGCGACGCTGCTCTTCGAGGCCGGGGAGACGCCGTAGTAGACGGCGCCCATTCTGCCGTGGCCGAGCTTCATGAAGAGCGGCATGCCGCCGACGGCGGGCACGACCTTGTCGCCGACCTGCACGCGCGGCGCGGGCTCCAGGCCGCGCTCCTGTGTCAGGTCCTGGAAGGGCAACGCCGGGTCAATGAGGGTGAGCAGGTCGGCGGGCAGGACAGCCGTGATGGCTCGGGGCGCGAAAGGCACGGGCACCGCCATGGGGCGGCGGGCAGGCGGCGCCTGCTCAGGAGGGAGACCGTTTCCACGTGGATCCGCGTTGTCCATTCCTCGGGCTTCCAGCACTCCGCAGAGCAACATGCGGCAAACCGCCGTGCACACAATGAGCGACGGAGCAGTTTAGACAGAAGCGGAAGGCGATGCAACGGGGTAAAGCGCGAAAGTTGGCGGGAGCAGTCGCGTGCGGCGGGCGCAGGGAAAATCCTCTGGCCGCAATCGGGGCCCCGCGTATTCTGTTCGCTCGCGACGCACGACTTTCAGGGATCGGAGAAGAACCGTGGCTACAGTGAGACCATTCCGCGCTCTGCGTTATGACCAGGGCAAGGCCGGCGCGCCGCTGAGCGCGCTCATCTGCCCGCCGTACGACGTGATTGACCCGGCGCTGCAGGAAGCTCTGTATCGGAAGAGTCCGTACAACGTGGTGCGGGTCGAACTTGGGAAGCAGTTCCCCGGCGACGCTCCCGGCCACGACCGCTATGCGCGCGGCGCGGAGACGCTGGCCACGTGGAGCGGCGAGGGCATCCTGGCGCAGGACGCGAAGCCGGCGTTCTACCTGTACGAGCAGACGTTCGATATCGCGTCGGGGGGCGCGTCGCGCAGTCAGGTCGTCGTGCGGCGCGGGATTTTCGGGGCGATAAAGCTGGAGCCGTTCGGCACGGGCTGTGTGTACCCGCACGAGGAGACCTTTGGGGGGCCGAAGGCCGACCGCTTGAACCTGATGCGGGCGTGCGCGGCCAACATGTCGCCGGTGTTCGGGCTGGTGCCCGACGAGACGAACGTCATCAGCGGGCTGCTGAGGGTGGGCGTGACGCTGAAGGCGCCCGACATGGAATTGACGCAGGACAACGGCGTGGTTGAGCGCGTGTGGGTGCTTGATGACACGGGTTGGTGCGCGGCGCTGTCCGATCACCTGGGCACGCGGAAGGTGTTCATCGCCGACGGCCACCATCGCTACGAGACGGCATGCAACTACCGCGACGAGCGCCGCAAGGCGGACAACGACCCCGACGGGAAACTCGACAAGGACTACAACTACACGCTGATGGTGTGCGTGCCGATGAGCGACCCGGGGCTGTACATTCTGCCCACGCACCGGCTGATCCAGGAAGCGCCGGGGCTGAGCGCGGAGCAATTCCTTAGAGACGCGGCGGCGCTGTTTGAGCAGCGCGACGCGTCGGAGGCGGAGCTGCTGCAGTTGGCCGAAGAGCAGAGCGGGCCGGTCAGGTTTGGCGTGGCATTCAAAGACCGCGGCCTCAAGATCATCACCGCCACGCCGCAGGCGGCCGAAGCAATGAAGCGTGCCACTGCTGGCTTGCCCAGCAGTGCTGCGCCGGCGCGATCCGACGCGTGGCGGGGCCTGGATGTGGCGGTGCTGCAGGAACTGGTCCTCAAGGGCATGCTGCGGCTGAGCGAAGAGCAGGTGCTGCGCAAGGAAGGCATCAGCTACACGCCCGACACGCGGCAGGCGCTCGCCAAAGTGACGGCGCCCGGCAGCCCGTACGTCATGGGCTTCATCCTGCGGCCGACGCTGATCGAGCAGGTGCGCGCCGTGGCCACGGCCGGCGAGAAGATGCCGCAGAAGTCCACGTACTTCTACCCCAAGCTGCTGACGGGGCTGGTGATCAGGAAGCTGTAGCGCGCTCACCTCGGTGTTGCCCTCCTGGACAGGTGGGGCGAGGCAGGATAGGGTCATTAGCAAGGGAGGCGAGACAACATGACCAGCCAGTACGCCGAGATCAGCCGCAGCGCGTTGGCCCTGCCGAAACCCAAGCGGGCGCGCCTGGCCAAGCGCCTGATTGACAGCCTGGACCGCGCCAGTCAGCGGGAAGTTGACCAGGCGTGGGCGGTGGAGATCGCGCGGCGCGTCCGTGAGTTGGATGAGGGAAAGGTGAAAACAATTCCCGGCAAACGGGCGATGCGAGAGTTGCGCGCGAGATTGCGCGGATGAACTACCGCTTGCACCCCGCCGCTATGCATCTCCAACGCCGACCCGGTTACTGGACAGACAGGCTCGTGTAGTCCGGCGCTGCGGAGATGCCGACCGGCGATGGCTTTAGCCCACCATGCTGGGTCAGCTCGCGTGGGGTTGCCGTGCCGGAATTCTCGGAGCCAGTGATGCCCCAGGAGGCGTTCGCGAGTTTCGTCGTGGTCCTTCACCCCGCCGACAACGTCGCCGTGCTGAAGCGGGCGGTACAGGCGGGCACGGTACTGACGGGCGGCGGCTCCAGCATCACAGCGGCTCACGACATGCCGCAGGGGCACAAGATCGCCATCGCCGCGGTGAGCGACGGCGCGCCCGTGCGGAAGTACGGCCAGGTGATCGGCTTCGCGCGGGGCGGCATCGCGCCGGGCGACCACGTGCACCTGCATAACCTGGCGATGGCGGATTTCGCCCGCGACTACCAGTTCTGCGTGGACGCCCGGCCGGTGCAGTACTACGCGGCCGACAAGCGGCGGTACTTCCAGGGCTACCCGCGGGCGGATGGCCGGGCCGGCACGCGCAACTATGTGGCCATCATCTCAAGCGTGAACTGCTCGGCGTCCGTGGCGCGGTTCGTGGCGGACCGGTTCAAGACGCCGGAGTTCAGACGCGATTTTCCGAACGTGGACGGCGTCGTGGCGTTCACACACAAGTCCGGCTGCGCGGCCGGGGACGACGCCGTCGCGCTGCTGCAGCGGACGCTGGCGGGGATGGCGCGGCACCCGAACATCTACGCGTCGTTGCTGCTGGGGTTGGGCTGCGAGACATGCCAGGTCCGGCTGATCGCCGAAAGGCACGGGCTGGAGGCAGGCACGCCGAGGCCGATATTGATGACGATCCAGGAGTGCGGCGGCATCAGCAAGACAGTCGAGGCGGCCACGGCCGCGCTGCGCAAACTCCTGCCCGCCGCGGACGCGCAGCGCCGCAGGCCAGAGCCGCTCAGCAAGCTTGTGCTGGCCGAGAACTGCGGGGGCTCAGACGGCAACAGCGGGATCACGGCCAATCCGGCGCTCGGCCTGGCCGCGGATGAGCTGGTCCGCCATCGCGGTACGGTGGTCCTGGCCGAAACGCCGGAGATCTACGGCGCGGAGCATCTGCTGACGCGCCGCGCGGCAACGCGTGAGGTCGGCGAGAAACTCGTGACGCTGGTCCGCTGGTGGGAGGAGCACGCGCGCAGCCACAACGCCACGATAGACAACAACCCGACGCCGGGGAACAAGGAAGGCGGGCTGACGAACATCATCGAGAAGAGCCTGGGCGCCGTCGCCAAGGGCGGCCAGACGCCGTTGATGGCCGTGTATGAGTACGCCGAGCAGATCGCGGCATCCGGCTTGTGTTTCATGGACACGCCGGGGTTCGATGCGGCGAGCATGACGGGACTGGCAGCGGGCGGCTGCACCATCGGCGTCTTCACGACCGGGCGGGGGAGCGTCTCGGGATGGAAGCCCATGCCGTGCATCAAGGTGGCCACGAACACGGCGCTGTTCGAGCGCATGAGCGACGACATGGACCTGAACGCGGGGACGATTCTCGACGGCACGGAGACGCTGGAGCAGGTCGGGGCGCGCATCTTTGAGAAGATGATTGCCGTGGCCGGCGGCGAGCGGACCAAGAGCGAACTGGCCGGGGTGGGCGACGAAGAGTTCGCACCGTGGGAACTGGGGCCGACGTTCTAACGGCGCGGGAGGCTGCCACGCTGGGCAATGTTGCGCTGTATCTCGGGCGAAAGGAGGGTTGTATGCACATTCTGGTCAACACGGGCGGCGGCGATGCGCCGGGGCTTAATGCGGTCATCCGCGCCGTGACGTTGAGCGCGGTGCGGCGCGGCTGGAAGGTGACCGACATCCGGCGCGGCTATTGCGGGCTGCTGGAGGAATATCCGCAGGGGCTGGTCCCGGCCAATGCAAAGTTCACAATGCAAAATGCAAAATGACGGGTCGTGGATTTTTTCATTTTCCATTGTTCATTGCGAATTTTGAATTCTGCGCCGAGGCCGGCTCGCTTGCGCGGTGCGCGCCAAGGCGGTATGCATGCAGGCATGTTGACGAAGCGGCTCATCCCCTGCCTGGACGTTAAGAACGGACGCGTGGTCAAGGGCGTGAACTTTGTGGGCTTGCGCGACGCGGGCGATCCGGTCGAGGTGGCGGCGCGGTACGACGCTCAAGGCGCGGACGAGCTCTGTTTCCTGGATATCACCGCCAGCCACGAGGGGCGCGGGACGATCGTGGATGTGGTGTCGCGGACGGCGGAGCAGTGCTTCTGCCCGCTCACGGTCGGCGGCGGCATCCGGACGATCGAGGACATCCGGGCACTGCTGCGCGCGGGGGCGGACAAGGTTACGGTCAACTCCGCGGCGGTGAAAGACCCGGAGCTGATCTCGCGGGGCGCGCGGGAGTTCGGGTCGCAGTGCATCGTGCTGGCGATAGACGCGAAACGGGCGGGCAGCGCAGGCAGCCTGCCTGCATCGGGCAGGCTGGAAGCCCGCGGTACAGCTTGCGCGACGTGGCGCGTGTACATCCATGGCGGGCGCATTGATACCGCGCGCGATGTGGTAGAATGGGCAAAGGAGGGTGTGGCGCGGGGGGCCGGCGAGATCCTGCTGACGAGCATGGACGCGGACGGCACGCAAGCAGGTTATGACCTGGAATTGACGCGGACGTTGGCGGAAAATGTCGGCGTGCCGGTGATCGCTTCGGGAGGGGCGGGCAATCTGGAGCACCTCTACGAGGCGCTGACTGCCGGCAAGGCGGATGCGGCCCTGGCGGCGAGCATTTTCCACTACGGGACGTACACGTTGCGGCAGACGAAGGAGTTCCTGAGGAGCAGAGGCGTGCCTGTGCGGTTGACATGAGGCCGGCGGGACGGCAGCCAACTTCCGACGGCTGTCAGCGTCTCAAGCAAGGGGGTGGCGAGCCATGAACGAGACCGAGACGAGCGAGGCAGTAGCGTCCGCTGAGGTGGTGGAGCCGGTGGAGCCGGTGGAGCCGGCCAACGTCGCAGGCGGCGGGCCCAAGGAGGTGGACAAGTGGTTCACCATGGCCTGGAGGCACAATGCCAGCGACCTTCACCTGAAGGTCGGGCAGCCCCCGGTCTTCCGGCTCAAGGGGGCGCTGGTGCGCGCCAAGATGCCGGCCCTCACGTACACCCAGGTACAGGCCATGCTCAACGAGCTCATGGGGCCCAAGGAGAGGAAAGAACTGGAGGAACTGGGCGGCGCCGACTTCGCCTATTCGCTCAAGGGCATCGGCCGCTTCCGCGTGAACATCTTCCGGCAGCGCGGCTCCCTGTCCCTGGCCGCCCGCGCAGTGAAGACCGACATCCCGACGGTCGAGCAGCTCAACCTGCCGCCGGGCATCAAGTTGATCCCGTCCTATGAGAGCGGGCTGGTGCTGGTGGCCGGCGTTACCGGCTCGGGCAAATCCACGACGCTGGCAGCGCTCATCCAGATCATCAACCAGACCGAGCCGCTGCACATCGTCACCATCGAGAACCCCATCGAGTTC
>JAPLOD010000900.1 GCA_026692735.1 Planctomycetota bacterium
CGGGTTTCGGGGTGGGGGCGGAACGACGGCGGGCGAGGCCGAGGGAATCTTCGCGGCGGGAGGTGAGACGAACGGATGGTAATACAAGGTATTACCGCGGCGTTCCGTGACACCAGGACGACGGCGCTTGAGGAAGTGGAAGCACAACTGGGGAGAAAGCGCCGCTGACCAAGCCCGAGACCGCGCAGCCCGGGAAAGGTGGTTGCGCGCCCGAGCCACTCTCACTCAACCAGCACCGTCGCCAGGCCCGAGCCACGCAGCGGCACAGCGATGACGCCGTCCTTGAGTTCCAGCGCTTCCTGCGGGTCCTCGACCAGGCTGCAGGCGGTCGCCTTCTTCGCCGGCACATTCTTGAGGCGCACGTGAGCCGTCGTCGCCTGACCGTTCAACTCCCACAGACGCAGCACCAGCGCGCCGCCTTCTTCCGCCTGCTTGGCGCCGACGAGGATGACGTTCGGCTCGGCAATCTCGAGCATGCTGCCAACGCCGGCGGCCAGCGGGGCGTTCGCGTTGCCCTCAATAGGCACGGCCAGCAGCGGGTTCGACACGGCCCAGCCGAACTGAGCGGAGGCGGCGTTGTCCGACTTGGGCCGGCTGGCGATCGCGAAGCGGAACGTGAAATCGCCGTCCTGCCCCGCCTTGTAGTTCGTGTGCCAGTAGTTGTTCATGACGTACGCGTACAGATGGCCGGTCTCGAAGGGCAGGCTCGCCTGCCACTTGCCGCGGTTGATATCCTGGAAGCAGACCAGCGGAGCGTCGGGCGTGGCCCACGCGACGGCGGCGTCGGCGCTTTCGATCTCGACGAAGTGCTGGACGGTGAACCAGTCGAGGCAGGCGCCGGGCAGCATGTCCTTATTCGCGTTGACGATCCCCGCCGGGCACTCGTAGCGGAAGGTCGGCTTGACGCCGGTGAACGGGAACGCGAAGTAGACGCCTTCCTTGTCGTAGGTGCGCGTCTTGGTGAGGCGGTTGGCGATATCCACGCGCCGGACGTTGTTCCACACGGTGACCTCGGTGACGAGCGACGGCGTCATCGTCGCGGACGTCTCGACGGTCATCCGTTCGCCGAGAGTGTCCAGGCGGACGCGGCGCAGCGTGGCCTTTTCCGGCGAGCTAAGCGTCAGCTTGGGTTGCGGTCCGCCGGGGTTGGAAACGATCCGCGTGCCGTTCCCGCCGGCAACGTAGACGTACTGGTTGAGCCGGAACGGCGCCTTGGGGTCGGCCAGTTCGCGCTGCAGCTCCTTGTCGTACAGACTCGCGATCGCCCCGGTGGCGGCATCGAAGCTGACGCGGTAGTAGCGGCTCTCGAGCGTGTTGCCTTCGGCGGGCTGAGCGGACGGGCGCGGGACCTTGGGGTCGAGCTTCAGCACGCGGTAGCCGCACGCCGGAACGTCCTTCACCTCCAGCATGGTCCCTTGGACTGTGTCACAGCAGGCCGCGTCGGCCACGCCCATGCCCTCCGGCAGCTTCACGCGGATCACATCGGTGCGCGGCCAACTCATGGGGTTGATGACGACGAGCGCCTTGCCGTCGGCCTTGACCAGCGCGGCCAGCGCCGCAGTGCCTTGGGCCAGCAACGCGCGCGTCTGGCGGTCGGCGTCAACGGCGAACTGCGCTTTTATCTTCCACTGCGCCTTGGTGAACTCGCTGTCGGGCTGGCTGATGGAACAGTGCGCGCCCCAGGTGTGCTCATCATAGAGCAGACAGTTGCGCCACGCGCTGTAGATGTCGGCCGTGGGGTACGCGCTCTCGGGCCTGATGCGCCGCGCGAGCGCCAGGAACTTCTCGGCGTTCCCGAGGTCCTCCTGCGCGTTGCGGCAGAGGATCGTCTCGGCCGCGGAGGAGCCGGCGCCGTCCTCCCAGTAGGTGCCGGCGCTGCCGCGGAAGACAGGCAGCTTGTCGCCGTAGTTCTTCTCAATGTACTCGAAGAACTCGGCGTTGTGGCAGAGGATGACCTTGGGGAACTCGTAGCGCTCGTTCCACGCCCTGGCGACGTCGGCGAGGTGGGAGTTGAGCGGGCAGTTGTCGCTCACCGCCCCGTGAAGGAACACGGCGTCGAAAGGATAGTCTTTGCGGCTCTCGTAGTTCCGCAGGTTGCCCAGGATATTGGAGCGCGCGGTGTCCAGGCTTCCGTCGAGCCCCCAGCCGCCGGCGTGGGCGTACCCGTGCACGTACATCATCAGGACTCTGCTGCCGTCGGGACCTTCCCACCAGCAGGGGCTCTTGCCCTGCATCTGGCCCATCGTGTAGGCGCGGTCAGTGTTGATGCCGCTGCTGAAGTAGCGCACGCCCGAGCCGGCGAGGATCGTCGGCATGCTGGCCTCCTGCGTGGGCACGTCGCTGATCATCGCGCTCTTGAACGGTATCCCGTAGCGCGTCTTCAGGCTGTGGGCGAAATACATCTGGCGGCAGGCGGCCTCGGGATTGCACAGGCCGGTGAGGATGTTGCAGTAGAGCGCCTGGACGCCCATCCGGCCTTCCTTGGCCAGGCGCAGGAACGCGTCGAGCTTCTCGCCCGTGCGGGTGGCGAGGTAGTTCTCGGCCTGCCACGCGACCTCCAGGTTCCACTTGAAGTCCGGAAACTTCCCGGCCAGCTCGACGGCAGTGTCGGCGTTCTGGC
>JAPLOD010000901.1 GCA_026692735.1 Planctomycetota bacterium
GTTAACGCCGAGAAGTACGCGGCGGCGGCAGGGGCACTGAACTATGGCTTCCCCGTGATCGCCGATACCAATATTCCACAGATCCTTCCCACGGGAATATGCACCTATGAACACGTCGTGTCCAGCGTCCCCTACGAAAACATGGTGGATAAGGCCCTCGATGTCAGGGGATGTAAGGTCAGGATCACGAAGGTTCCCATTCCCGTGCCTTACGGACCGGCTTTTGAAGGCGAGCGCATCCGCAAGCAGGACGTGCAGTGCGAGTTCGGCGGCAACCGGAGTGCGGCCTTCGAGTTCGTTACCACCGTCGGCATGGATCAGATCGAGGACGGCGCCATCGAGATCATCGGCCCCGAGGTGGATGCCGTGGAGCCCGGCTCCGTCCTCCCGCTGGGGCTCTGGGTCGAAGTGGCCGGGCGCAAGATGCAGCCGGATTTCGAGCCGATCCTGGAACGCCAGATTCACCACCTGCTCAACGGCGCCGAAGGCCTCTGGCACATGGGCCAGCGCGACATCATCTGGACGCGCATCAGCAAGAACGGCTTCGCCAAGGGCCTGCGCCTCCGCCACTACGCCGAGATACTCCACGCCAAGTTCCTCGGCGACTACCCCGCCATCGTGGACAAGGTCAGGGTGACGCTCATCACGGACGCCGCGGAAGTGGAGCGGCGCGTGGGCCACGCCCGCAAGGTCTACGTCGAGCGCAACCGGCGCCTGGCCTCGATGACCGATGAGTCCGTGGACCTCTTCTACAGTTGCACGCTCTGCCAGTCCTTCGCGCCCAACCATGTCTGCATCATCACGCCGGAGCGCCTCGGGCTGTGCGGCGCCTACAACTGGCTCGACGGCAAGGCGGCCTACGAGATTGACGAGACCGGCCCCAACCGCCCCGTCGTCAAGGGCCGCTGCCTGGACCCCGTGCGCGGCATCTGGGATGGCATCAACGAATTCGTCTACGCCAACTCGCACAAGGCCGTCTCTTCCTTCACCGCCTACAGCCTGATGGACCGCCCGATGACCTCCTGCGGCTGCTTCGAATGCATCGTGGCCTACGTCCCCGAATGCAACGGCGTGATGATCGTGAACCGCGAGTGCCTCGGCGAAACGCCGGTCGGAATGCCTTTCAGCACGCTGGCCGGCTCCGTCGGCGGCGGCGTGCAGACCCCCGGCTTCATGGGCGTCGGCAAGGCGTTCCTCTCCAGCCGCAAGTTCCTTTATGCCGATGGCGGCATCCGGCGTGTGGTCTGGATGACCAAGCAGTTGAAGCAGGCCGTGGGCGACGACTTCAGTAAGCGCGCGGCCGAAGAGGGCCTCCCTGGGTTCCTCGACATGATCGCCGACGAGGACACCGCCACCGCGCCGCACGATATCGTCGCCTTCATGAAGAAGAAGAACCATCCGGCGTTGACCATGCCGGACATGGCGGGCCTGTGGGCTGCCGATGCAGCGCAACCCGCGGCTCCAGTCACGAAGGCGGCTCCTGCGACCGCCTCCTCTCACGCTCCATCGCCGCTGGTGGAAGTGGCCGCGGCCCCCGCGCTGCCTGCCGATCTGACGGCCCTGCTGAACAGGCTGAAGTCCGAGGTGAACGCCGACAACGTCCGCCAAGTCGCCTCCGAGATCATCGGCATCCTTCAGGAGAAGTTCCTCGGCGGCCAGCCCGCGCCAGCGCGTGCCACGGGCATCCTGCCCGTGGACTCTCATGGGCTGGAAGCCCATGCCACGCAGCCACCGCCGGTCCGTTCCGCGGCTGAGAGACTGGCGGCGGTCACCAGCTTCACCATCCCGCGCGAAGCGCCGGGCACCGCGGTTCAGACCGTGACGCTCGGCGCGACCAAGGAGAACGGCGGCACCCGCGGCAGAACGCTCACGCTGGGCGGCCAGAACGCCATGCCGTTCCACTATTTTGAGGGCGCGGTTCCGCACCCGCCTGTGCTGGCCCTCGAGGTCTTCGACACGGTCAGCGTCAAGCTCTCTCCCGTGCTCCGCCAGTTCTGGGGCAAGCTCCTGGAACAGCCCGCGGAGATGGCAAGAAAGTGCGTCAACGAATACGGCGCGGAGGCCATCT
The DNA here is from genome assembly GCA_026692735.1 of Planctomycetota bacterium. Lineage (GTDB taxonomy): Bacteria > Planctomycetota > SZUA-567 > H5-PLA8 > H5-PLA8 > JAPLOD01. The sequence continues at coordinate 2,069 of JAPLOD010000901.1, forward strand.
CGGTCCGCCTGGAGGGGACGCATCCCGAGAAGGGCGGGAAAAGCGCTGATGAGGCGCTCGCGCTGGTCCAGTCCGTCCTGGCCGCTGTGGACGTGCCGCTCATTGTCACCACGCACAACCACTTCGACACGGCCAACGCGGTGCTCAAGAAGATCGCCGCCGGCTGCAAGGGCGAGCGCCTGCTGCTCAACTGGGTCGAAGGCGACAACTACCGCGTCACCGCCGGCTCGGCGCTCGCCTTCGGCCATTGTGTCGTGGCCCGCAGCCCCATTGACGTCAACCTCGCGAAGCAGCTCAACATCCTGCTCGGCAACATGGACCTCCCCCGCGACCGCATCGTCATGGACCCGCTCACCGGCGCGCTCGGCTATGGTCTGGAATACACCTTCTCCGTGATCGAACGCATCCGGCTCACCGCGCTGGGCGGTGACCCGGCCTTGGCCTTCCCCATCCTTTCCCACGTCGGCCAGGAAGCCTGGAAAGTGAAGGAGGCCTCCGCGGCGGAGGCATCCTTCCCGGCCTGGGGCGACCTCGCCAAGCGCGCCATCGTGTGGGAAGTCCAGACCGCCATGTCGTTGATTATGGCGGGCACGGACCTGGTGATCCTCTATCACCCCGATTCCCTCGCGGCAATCCGGCGCAGCGTGGCGCGGCTGACTTCAGAAAGGGGGAACTGAACCATGGCTCTCTCTGGCCTGCAGATTCAGAAACTCCTCCCAAAAACCAACTGCAAGGAATGCGGCTGCAGTACCTGCCTGGCCTTCGCCATGAAACTGGCAGCCAGGAAGGCCGAGCTCAAGGAATGCCCCTACGTTTCCGACGAGGCCAAGGCCATTCTCGGCGCCGCGGCTGAGCCGCCCATTCGGACCGTCACGTTGGGCTCAGGCGACGCCGCTTTCAAGACCGGCGGCGAAACGGTGTCGTACCGGCACGAGAAGACCTTCGTCAACCCGACGGGCCTCGGCGTGGCCTTCGCCGACACGCTCGAACCGGCGGCGCTGGAAGCCGCCGTCCGCAAGGTGCGCGAATACGCCTTGGTGCGCGTCGGCGAAACGCTGCGGGTCAACGCCGTGAGTCTGACCTGCGAAAGTGGCGATCCGGCCCGCTTCGCGGCGGCGCTCCTGCGTGTCGCGGCGCTGTGGGAGCGCGCACTCATCGCGCGCTCGGACGACCCCGCCATCCTGCGCCTCGCTGCCGAGAAAATGCGCGGTCGCAAGATCCTCCTTGCTTCCGCCACGCCGGCCACCGTCGCGGAACTCGGAGAACTCGCCGCCAGCACAGGCGCCGCGCTCGCTGTGACCGCGGACGACCTCGATGCCCTCACCGCCATGGTCAAGACGCTCGGAGAGAAGAAATTCCGGGACATCCTCCTCGAATTGCGCGCCGGCAGCCTGAGCGAACACTTCCAGAACAACACCGTCATCCGCCGCGCGGCGCTCAAAGGCGTCAAGCCCCTGGGCTATCCGGTGCTCAAGTTCGTGCGCACGGGCAACGCCGTGGACGATGCCGTGGAGGCAGGCCTGGAGATCGTCAAGTACGGCGGGTTGGCCGTCCTGCCGGAGTTCGACCCCGCCGTTTTCGTCACGCTGCTGACGCTGCGGCAGAACATCTACACCGATCCCCAGAAGCCCATCCAGGTCGAACCGAAGGTGTACGCTATCGGCGAACCGAACGAGAACAGCCCGGTCTTCGTCACCACGAACTTCTCGCTCACCTACTTCATCGTCTCCGGCGAGATCGAAAACTGCGGCATCAGCAGCTGGCTGGTGGTCCCTGAATGCGAAGGCATGAGCGTGCTCACCGCGTGGGCCGCCGGCAAGTTCTCCGGCGCCACCATCGCCAAATTCATCAAGGACGCCGGCTTCGAACGGCAGGTGACGCGGCGGGACCTGGTCATCCCCGGCTACGTGGCCCAGATCAGCGGCGAGCTGGAGGAAAACCTGCCCGGCTGGAAGGTTCTGGTCGGCCCCCAGGAAGCCGGCGACCTG
>JAPLOD010000902.1 GCA_026692735.1 Planctomycetota bacterium
AGTGACGAGGATCAGGCGATGCGCTCGACGGAGTCCACGATGCGGATGGCGAGCGTCGGCAGATGGAAGTCGCCCTTGAAGTGAACGCGCTGCACGGCGATTGCGGGCGTGAACCTGTTGCGTTCACGCCGCGGCTTCGACGGCGGCAGCGCCTTGTTGGCCCACACTTCGTCGGGCGTGCGACCGCCGTGCCGCCACATCGGGCGCTCGGCGTTGTACCACTCGCGGAAGATGTCGAGCTTCGCCTGAATCCAATCCTTCTTGCGAGCGAAGAGCGTCAGCCGTTGCCAGAGCTTGAACGTCTTGAAGAACCGCTCGACCTTGCCGTTGAACTGCTTGGCGCGATCCTTGCGGCCCTTGACCACTGCGATCCGCAGGGGTTTCGCGGCCATGGCGCGCTTGAACCTGCCCCTGAATTGCGCGCCATGGTCGGTGATGATGAACCGCGGCTTGCCGAATGCCCGGACGCAGCGCTTGACGAGGGCCACCGTGTTGCGCGTGCTCGGCGAATCCTTGTAGACGCGCAGCGCCAACAGCCTGCGGGAGAATCCGTCGAGGACGGCCGCGACGTAGAAGCGCACAAAGATCAGTTCCACGGTGGTAAGGTCGAGATGCCACGTGCGGTTGACGGTTCGTGGCCGCAGGATATGGTGCGGGATCGTGGTTTCGGTTGCCGCCTCCTGGGGCTTGGCCGGCGTCGGCGGCGGGCGCGGTTTCTTCTCGCGCAGGATCCGCTGAGCCGACGAACGGCTGAGTTGGCGTCCGGCGCGCGTCATCTTCATGGCGATGGAGCGCGTGCCGAAGTCCGGCTCGGGGCAATGTTCGCGGATTTCATGAACCAGCCACCGGTCGGCCTGGCTGATGCTGTTGATGGGGGCCGTGAAGAGGCGGCAGGCGTCGCCGTTCGCGTTCATGTCCTTGATCCAGCCACGGATCGTGTTGGCATGGATGCGGAACCGCTCGGCGGCGGTGGCGATGCTCCAGTGGCGCAGGCGCATGACCTGAATGATCTCGAAGCGGGCTTCGGGCGCGTAGTGTGGCCGTTCGTGGCGTGGCATGCTGTCCCATCGGCCACGGAGGATGTCGGCTTCGCGCCGCAGCAGACTGGCGTCCCAAGCGTACTGGTCGCGGTCGGCGAAGCATCACACAAGCGCGGATGCGGAAGCTGCCGCACGCTGACGGGCGGTCATGTAGGTGGCCATGAAGATGCAGGCAACCGCGTCCAGGAGTCGAAGCACCGACTTCGGCCACGTGACAGGATTGGAGATTTTCGCAGTCTTTCGTGGCTTAGGCATGGCGGCCAGACTCCTCGGCGCAGAGAAGCCGGGAAGGTACTGTGCGCCGACACTGGATGGAAGGCCGGATCGCGATCGCATCCGGAGCGTGGCGGCGCCGACAGCCGCATGACAATCCACCGCGATATGGACATGCTTTCCGCGGCGGGGCTGCTGCGAAAAGTCCACGGCGGCGCCCTGCCCGCCGTGGCCGTCAACGCCTGACGTTTGCGCCAGAATCCCCGTTGACTCTTGTTCGCAATAATACTAATCTTTCCAGGGACGGAGGAGAGACAGTGCCTCGAACGCAGGTGGTGTTCTTCAAGGACGACGACGGAACGGTGCCGTTTCTCGACTGGCTGGACGAATTGGACGACAAGGCCAAGGACAAATGCGTCGTCAAGATTGAACGCCTTGCCGAACAGGGGCATGAACTGCGCAGGCCCGAAGCCGACCTGCTGCGAGACGGGATTTACGAACTCCGCACGAAACGAGGGCACGTCCAGTACCGGATACTGTACTTCTTTCATGGGAACGTTGCGGCGGTCGTTTCGCATGGCTTGACCAAAGAAGACGCGGTTCCGGGGCGAGACATTGACAAGGCAGTCGAACGCAAGAACAGGTTCTTGAGCGACCCGATGCGCCACACGTTGGAGGAACGGCGATGAAGAACAAGACCACCAAGACGAGCGACGCCGTTGAGATACTCCATCGCCGCTACTACCAGGGCAGGCCCAAGAGAATGGAGATGCTGAATCAGGCGAGAATCAACGAAGCCGTTGCCCGGCAAATCCACGATCTTCGAGTGAAGGCAGGGCTGACGCAGCGAGAACTTGCCGGGCGGGTGGGGACGACGGCTTCGGTCATCTGTCGGCTCGAAGACGCCGACTACGACAGCCACTCCCTGTCCATGCTGAAACGAATCGCCGACGCCCTCGACATGCAACTGGACGTGCGCTTCATCTCCAGACGCCACGCTCTGTCGGCATAGCGGTGAGTTTCACAGTCCCATCCCGTCTTCGCAGGTAACAGCCCGGTCTGCCCCGATATGCTTTCCGGGACTATGCTTCAGGGCGTCGGGGCAGCGGCAAACTGGCAAGTTCGGCGAGGAGGCCGTGAACCGAGCACCACATAACGTTCCGCTCCGGGAATGGCTGGGGCGTTTGTACGCAGCCCGAATCCCGCAGGACACCATCGACGAGTCCCGTGCCTCCTTCACGCGGCACTCAACGCTGGAGGCGGCATCGTCGGCTTGGCGTGTGGCTTGTGGTATCGTGATTCCTGTTCTATCCTGCCGCTGTCATCATGACGGACGCTGAGAACAATCCGAGGCCTTCGGCCCTGCTGGCGCTGGCGATGCTGGTCGTCGCCCCCGCGGGTTGCTGCGCCTACATGTGCTACCCGCCGTGGGCGTCGGGGGCGCTGCTTGCGGCCGTGCTGGTGCTCGCGACGTGCCAGTTGGTGGTCTTCTCGGCACAGCGGGGCGAAGCCGGCAGGTCGCCGCTTGCCGTATGGATTGCGGCCGGGGCGTTGCTGGCGTGGCTGGGTATCGTCGTGGCACGCAGCGAGTGCTCCGAGTTCGCGCTGCGCCAGGTCGCCTGGGCGGTCGCCTTCCTGGCGGCCGCGGTTCTGGGCGCGGGGGCGGGGCAGGGACGACAACGTAGGTTGGCGCTGTACGTGGTTGCAGCCGTGGGCGTCGTGCTGTCGGCGATCGGCTTGGCGCATTGGCTCGGCTGGAACGTCATGGAGCACGCCTCGTATGGCAACCGCCTGAGTGCCTTCACGAATCCCAACCGCTACGCCGTGCTGCTGACGGTGTGCTGGGCGTGCGGCGCGGGGGCGCTGGTGGGCGTCTGGGGCGAGCGCTGGATTGAGAACAGGCGCCTGAAGATCGGGCTGATGGTGGCTGCGCTCGTACTTGTGGGCGCGTGCATTGCCCTGACGCTGAGCCGCCTGACGCTGATGGCCGCGTCCCTGACCGCGGCGCTGGTGTCCATGGCTTGGATGCGCCTGCGGCAGGCCGACTTGCGCAAGCCGCTCGAAACCACTGGTCTCGCGGGGCTCGCGTGGCGGCTGCTGCCTGCGCTGACGTTGATCATTGCTCTGGGGGCGTGCTTTGCGGTTGGCCAGCATGCCCTGCGGGAGCGGGCCAAGAGCCTAGTCGAGGCGGACTTGGGCCAGCGCTACCGCGCATGGGAGGCCGTGTGGCCGCTGCTCTGGGAGAACCCGCTGTGGGGCCTGGGGCCGGGGCTGTTCGAGGCGCGGTTCACCACCGTCCAGCCGCTGGAGATGCAAGGCCGCTGGCGGGAGCTGCACTCGGACTGGATGCAGTTGGGCGTCGAGGCCGGTTTCGTCACGCTGGCGCTTGCGCTTGCGTTGGCGCTGGCGTGGTTGTGGGACGTGTGGCGGCGGGCGAAGCACAGCTACCGGCGCGACAAGGCTCGCGCCTTCGAGCGGCTGCTGCCCGCGGCGGGCATCGTGGTGGCCCTTGTGTGCTCGCTTGCGGACTTCCCGCTGCGTGAGCCGGCGACGGCGGTGCTCGTGTTCTTCCTTGCCGGCATGCTTTGCCAGCAATGGCCCCCGCCCAAGAGCGCGCCTGTGCCGCTGGATACCGAGAAAGAAGCGGCGGCAGTGCCACTGTGGCGACGTGCCGCCGCCTGGGGCGGCGCCCTGGCCCTTGGCGCCGTCTTCCTCGTGGCGGCGTGGATTCCGGGGCGCAACGCGCTGGCGTACGCCCGCAGTCCGTGGATGGGGCACCTCTTCTGCCCCGAGCCGGCGGCTGAGCAGGCGGACGCTTGGCGTGCTGCAACCGCGACCGACCCGTCTGACCCGGAGTTGCGCTTCCATGCGGCCCGCGCCCTGGGCCGAGTGGGGACTCCCGGGGCCCTGGCCGAGGCCCGTGCCGACCTCGAAGCCGCCCGGCGGCTGAACCCCTATGAGCACCGCTACTACTGGGTTGCCGGCATCGTCGAGGCGTGGGCGGGCGATAGCGCCGCTGCGGCGGCGTTCGGCGAGGAGGCCGTCCGCCACGCGCCGCACAACCTCGCGCTCCGCGAATGGCTGGGACGCCTGTACGCCACGCGGATTCCGAAGGATGTCATGGGCGAGTCACGTGACGCGGCCGTGGCGCAAGCGATGCGGCACCTTCAGGTCGCCTTCGAGGGTTCGGGCAGGTCCGAGATCATCCAGTTCCTTGAACAGTCCGATTTCACGCCGGCTGAGATCGGCGAGTTATGGCCGGGCTCAGTTGCTGAGGCCAAGCTGCATCGCGCCGAATTCTTTCTGGCTGGACATCAACCACACCTCGTGGACAGGGAACTTAGGGGCGGGCCCCCAGAGGAACCGGCTCTCAACGGCCAGTACCACCTCCTGCAGGGCGCGTTGGCCTTCAGGCGGGGCGACATCGAAACCGGCATTGCGGAATGGCAGGCGGCCTTCAAGGTGCTGCCGTCGGACGTCTGGGTCAAGAGGGGGCCGTGGCTGGCCGGCCACCTGCCGGACCTGGACGGCCCCATCGCCGCGCAAATGGTTGATGCGTTCGGGGACCAGCTCTCGCGCCTGCCAGCCGTGACCGAGGCGCTGGCATGGGCGTTGGTCCGCGCCCGCAACTGGCTTCCCGCGAACCGGCTGCTAGAAAAGAGCGCACACCAAAGCACCAGCCTGTCTGCCGCCTGGGCCGAAGTGGCGTTGGGGTTGAAGGACCTCCCGGAGGCGGAAAGCCGGGCGGGCTCGGTGCAACAACGCGACGGCAAAGCTTGGGCTGCATGGCGCACGGACTTTGAGCGACGGATGGAAGCACAACGGAAGGGCGCGAGGTAGCGGGAAGAGGGATGCACGCCATGGCGGGTCCAGTCGCAGTCACGGGCGGGGCGGGCTTCATCGGCTCCCACGTGGTGGGGCAATTGCTGGCGTCCGGCCACCACGTCAGGGTGCTCGACAACCTGAGCACTGGCCACCGTGCCAACCTACCGGCTGGACTCGATGGCACATTCCAGCAAGGCGACTGCACCAACGCCGCGTGGGTGCGCGAGGCGCTGCAGGGTCGCACGGCGGTCATTCACCTGGCCGCCACGCCCAACGTTCAGAAGTCGCTTGATGACCCGCCGGAGATACTCCACAACAACATACAGGCCACGGCATGCGTCCTGGAGGCCGCGCGGCGTCTCCGCATTCGCCGCGTCGTGCTGGCATCCTCTGCGGGCCTGTATGCGGCGGACGAGGAACCGCCTCACCACGAGGAGATGACGCCGTGCCCGGGCAACCCATAC
>JAPLOD010000903.1 GCA_026692735.1 Planctomycetota bacterium
TGCTGCTGCCGCCGCCGCCCGCCGCGTTCCTCTCCTTCAGCCGCCGCGCAGCCTCGTCGGCTGCGGCGAGCACCTCGTCGTTCTCGCCGAAGAGCGCCAGGGCCTTCCGATACGCGGCCAGGGCCTCCCGGGGCCGGTCGAGCTGTTCGTAGCGCCGCGCGATCTCCAGCCGCGCGGCCATGCCGCGCGGGCCGGCCGCGTCGTCGGGGTACAGCTCGAGCAAGTGCTCAAGCAGCGCGATGCGGTACAGCGGGTCGTTGCGCTCCAGCCGTGCGCAGAAGCCAAAGGCGCCGGTGTGCTGGCCGACCCGCAGCTTGAGGACGTTACGGCCCAGCTTCATGCTTAGCGGGAGACAGGGCGGCCCCGGCAACGTCTGGCCGCGTTCATGCATGAAGGCTTTCTCGTTATTGAGATAGACCGCGCAGCGCCCGTCAACGGTGAGCCAGAGCAACGCGGGGCCGGCGACGGGCCAGTCCACGTCCGTCCGGCCGAAGGCCAGCGCGCGGTTGTCGCGGGCGAGGATCTGCGACAGGTCCACGTAACCGTCCGCGCCGTCCTCTTCGGGGGGGCGATTCCACAACGTCACGGCGAGCGGCCGGCCGGCCTCGTCGCGCGGCACCAGGGTCCAGTCGTCGGAGCTGTCCGCATCGAAGGGCCGGCGATGATCGAAGAGCTTGAAGCCCGTGTCAGGGCGGGGGCCGAGCAGAAGCCAGGAACGGGGGAGGCCGGCCGCCTCAAGAGCCGCGAGGGCCCGCGGCCAGTCTTCCTTCTTTTCCAGCGCCGGCAGTTCAAGCGGCACCGGGAACACGGGGATCGCCGCGGCGAGCCGCACGCGCTCGGGCGGGGGAGTGCCTACGGGGAAGAGCTGTCGCTGGGGGATGATCTCCTTGGCTTCGCTGGCGCTGGACCACAGCAGCCTGGCGAGTGCTGCGCCCTGGCCCTGGAAATACTCCAGCCGGATGTCGTACTTCTTGCCGGCCTGGAGCTCGATGGTCGCACGGTCCTCGGCGCCCCAGCGCCTGTCCCAGGCGTCAATCAGCAGTTCGCCGTTCACCCACAGGATGGCGGCGTCGTCCGCGAACGTGTAAAACGTGTAGACCTCGCTGAAGCGCGGCTTCACGGCGCCGGTCCAACGCACGGCGTAGTTCGTGCGGGCCATTGCCTTGTCGGGCGGCGTGCTGGTCCAGACGAAGTCAACCTTGGGGTCAACGCGGGTGAACTTCAGGTTCTTGAGCGCAACGTCGGAGAAGTACTCGCCTTTCAGGCCTGTGCCGACGTCGTTCTCGCCCGCGACGCCGCGGATGACCAGCATCATCGCGGCGGTGCAGACGATGAAGAGCGCGCGCTGCCGGCGGGACGCCGGCGCTCCCAGGCGCACTGGCTGCGGCCAGTGGCACACACGAGGAAAGCAGTGTCGTGGTCGGCATGGGCGCTGCATCATGCACGCGCGGTCTTTCCCGGGTGGGCGGCCGCGGAGCGCGGCGCTCCGTCCACCGAGCGGAGCGGGGCGCTCCACCCACCGGCACTCGATGGTACAGGTCTGAGGCGCACATTTCCAAGGGTGAACCGGAGGTTGACGCGCTGCTGGGCAAGCCAGCCGTGGCACTACTCCGGCTTCTTGGCAGTTGGCTTGGGCAGCAGCGGATTGGGCATCTTGGCGCGCTCGGCCACGGCTTCCGCTTCGTACTTCGCAGCCAGTTGCCTGTCTTCCTGGACCATCTTGGCCTTGTTCTCATTCCACCAGATGGTGAA
>JAPLOD010000904.1 GCA_026692735.1 Planctomycetota bacterium
AGCGCATCGGCATCATAGGCTTCTCCGCCGGCGGGCACCTGGCCAGCACGGCCGCGACGCATGCCGATGACGGCAAGCCGCAGGCCGAGGACCCGGTTGACCGCGTTTCCTGCCGCCCCGATGTGCAGATCCTGATCTATCCCGTGATCACGATGGGGCCGGGCGGCCACGGCGGCTCCAAGAACAACCTGCTGGGGTCCAACGCGCCGGCGGAGCTGGTGGAGCTTCTCAGCAACGAGAAACAGGTCACGGCCAAGACGCCGCCGGCGTTCCTGGTGCACTCGACCAAGGACAACGCCGTGCCCGTGTCCAACTCCGACAAGTACTCCGAAGCCCTGAAGGCGGCCGGCGTGCCCTACGAGTACGTGCGCGGCGAGATCGGCGGCCACGGCTTCGGCCTGACCAAGGACTGGGACGCCAAGTGCATCGCCTGGCTCCGCGCGCAGAAGTTCTAAAACGGGCGAGGTTACAGGTTTCAAGTTTCATGTTTCACGCGGCAAGCTGCGGATGACACCCGTAACCTGACACCTGTAACCTTTCCGTGGAGGGCCGCTCCATGCCCGACGTGAAGATCGCTGTCATCGGGGCCGGCAGTTACGTATTCGGCCCGACCGTCCTGCACGACGCCCTGCTCCAGCAGCGCCTCAACGGCATCGAGCTGGCCCTCGTGGACGTGGACCGGGAAGTCGTCGAGCTGATGGCCGGCGTGGGACGCCGCATCGCGCGCGACACCGGCGTCAACGCCGTGGTCTCGGCGCACACGGAACGCACGGCGGCGCTGGACGGGGCGGCGTTCGTGATCTGCTCGGCGGCCCGCCAGGTCATCAAGCGCTTCGCGATGGACTGCGAGATCGTGGACCGTCTTGCGCCGGGGCATCTGGTCACGGAGTTCTGCGGCGTGGCGGGCATCAGCTACTCGCTGCGCCAGATCGCGCTCATCCTCGAGATCACCGCCGACATGAAGCGGCTCTGCCCCGGCGCCTGGCTGCTCAACGCCGCCAATCCGCTGCCGCGCGTGGTGCAGGCGGCGCATGAGGACGGCATCCGGACCGCGGGCTTCTGTTCGGCGTCCATCGGCTGCTACGGCCTGCTCTGGCGCATCTTCCGCGGCGCCACCAGCACGTATCCTTTCGCCGAAGGGCAAGCGGCCTGGACGGCGGCCATGGCGGGCCTGAACCACTTCACGTGGGTCGTTGAGCTGCGCGACAAGAAGACCGGCGCCGACATGCTGCCGGAACTGCGCCGCACGATTGCCGCCGGCGCGCTTTCCGGACAGCCGCTGTGCGAACGCTACGCGAAGGAGACCGGCTACCTGCTCACCTGCGGCGACTGCCACGTCCGCGATTTCCTGCCGCCCGCGCCCGGCACCGACGCGCGCCGCGAAGCGACCCACGGCTCGCCCGGCGAGCGGGAGCGGCGCCTGCGTCTGCTGGCCGCCATTGGGGCGGGGGAGCAGCCGTGGGACGAACTGTTCGCGCACCGCTCGTGGGAGAAGCCCGTTGATCTGGTCGCGGCGCTGGCGTTCGGCAAGCCTGCGGAGTTTCCGTCATTGGACCTCATCAACCGCGGGCAGATCCCTTCGCTGCCGAGGAACGTGTTCGTGGAGACCCCCTGTAGTGCGTCGCGGGACGGTGTCACACCGCAGACCGTGGAGCTTCCTCGGGAAGTGCAGGGCTATTGCCAGCGCGCGGCCGAGGTCACTGAGGCGATCGTCCGCGCGGGGATGACGCGCCAGCGCTTGCTGCTGGACCGCGCCGTGGAACTCGACCCGACGATCCTCGACAAGCAGGCCGGGCGTGCGGCGCTGGCCGAGTGCATGAAAGCGCATGCTGACGTGTTGCCGCGGTACGAGTGACGCCGGGTTTCGGATACCGGATGCCGGATACCGGATACCG
>JAPLOD010000905.1 GCA_026692735.1 Planctomycetota bacterium
GCCGTCACTGTGTCTTCGAGGTTCAAGGGGGAGGACGTACGCATGAGAGGCTCTCCTGACGCTACCCCCCCTTGTTGGGTATCGTCAGGAAGCCTTTGAAAAATGAGGACTTGTGCGTGTGGAAACCCGTTCAGCCCATACGTTGAAAGCGCAAGGGCTTAAGCCCACGGCGAGCAACCCCCGTGAACGGGGGTCTTCGTCTTTGAGCCGCCCTGCCCCCCGGCTGAAGCCGGGGGTTAGTGGTGCTTCAGTGGTGTAGATCGGTTGCAGTAGAGATCCGTGATTGCCGCCGTGATTGCGTATGGTGTCCCCTGCGTTCACAGGAATGCAGAGCCAGTCTGCGGTGTACGTGTAGACGGATAGCGAACCGCTCATCGGAGGAGCAGACCCATGTCGAAACGGAACGGGATGACCAGGCGGGAGTTGCTGAAGGGCGCGGCCACGGCGGCGTTGGCGACTGCGTTTCCGGCGGTGATCCCGAGCTCAGCGCTCGGCGACAGGGACCGTCCCGCGCCCAGCGAGCGCCTTGCCATGGGTTTTGTCGGCGTCGGCGGCCAAGGTTCGGGCGACATGGGCGGTTTCCTGGGCTTCCCTCAGGTGCAGGGCGTGGCCGTCTGCGACGTGGACAAGAACCACCGCGACCGGGCCAAGAATGCCGTGGATGGCAGGAACAAGGACCAGGGCTGCAAGGCATACGGGGACTACCGCGAACTCGTGACGCGGCCCGACATTGATGTGGTCTTCTGCGCTACGCCCGACCACTGGCATGCGATTGTCACCATCGAGGCCATGCGCAACGGCAAGGACGTCTACTGCGAGAAGCCCGAATCTCTGACCATCCACGAAGCGCAGCTCATGCGCGACACCGCACGCAAGTACGGGCGCGTCTTCTCCGGCGGCAGCCAGCGCGTGTGGGGCGACTACAACTGGTTCCACCGCATGGTGCGCGGCGGGGCGATTGGCGAGGTGCAGCACGCGTATGTCAACGTGGGCGGCCCGCCGGACGAAATGCTCCAGCCGGCCCAGCCCGTGCCCGAGGGGATGGACTGGGACATGTGGATCGGCCCGGCCCCGTGGCGCCCCTACAACAAGGCCTTCCACCCGTTCAACTGGCGCGGCTGCCGCGATTTCTCGGGCGGCCAGACCACCGACTGGGGCGCGCACACGTTCGGCGGCGCGATGTTCGCGTGCAACGTGCACGAGACCGGCCCGGTCGAGATTCGCCTGCCCGATGGCAAGGACTTCAAACAGGCAACGGCCGTGTTTGCCAACGGCCTTCAGATCCACCACGGCGGCGGCTGGGGCGGGATCATCTCCTTCGAGGGCACGAAGGGGCGGATCGGCGAGCAGGACAGGAACAGGCCCGCGCCTGACATCTACATACCGAACTACAAGGGCGCCGGCGACATCTTCGGCGACTTCCTGCATTGCGTGCGCACGCGCGAGCGCCCGTTCCGCGACATCGGCATCGGGGCCCGCACACTGACGGTCTGCCACCTGTTCAACATCGCGTACTGGCTCAAACGCAGCCTCAAGTGGGACCCGGTGAAGGAGGAGATCGTCGGCGATCCGGAAGCCGCCCGCTGGCTGAGCCGCCCCAAGCGCGCGCCGTGGACGATCTGACGATTGCGGATTGCGGATTGCGGATTGCAGATTGACGATTGAGGAAAGGACACGGAAATGAAGCGACTTCTTGCGGTGCTCGTGGCGGTGTGTTGCGCGGCGGGCATCCCGGCCTGCGCCGGCGAGGATTACGGCGCGCAGGTGGACGCGTTGCTGGCTCGTCTGGGCTCCGAGAACATCGGCGAGATGAACGGCGCTCAGCAGGCGCTCTTCACGCTGTGCGCGCAGGCGAGCGCGCCGGGCGTGGACGGGCGCGCCGCGGCCTGCGAAGCCGTCGCCTCGCGGCTGGCCAAAGCCACTCCCTCTGCGCGCGTGTGGATGCTCCGCCAACTCGAGCGCATTGGAAGGGCTGAGTCCGTCGCGGCCGTTGCTGCGCTCTTGTCCGACAACAGCGAACTGGTCCGCGATGCGGCCCGGCGCGCGCTGCAGAACAACCCCGCGCCTGAGGCGGGCCAGGCGCTCGCCAAGGCGCTGGAGACGGCCGACAAGCCCGTGTGGCGCGTGGGCCTCATCAACGCGCTGGCCCCGCATGCCGCCGCGCCGTCCGTTGCGCCGATCCTGCTCAAGAACCTGGCGAGCGACGACGACGAGGTGCGCTGTGCCGCCGCGCTGGCCCTGGCCCGCACCGGTGACAAGAGTGTCATCGAGCCGCTGGCCGGCGTGTTGGGCAAGGGCTCGCCACTGGCGCAGGCCCGCGCCACGGCCGCCTGCCTGTGGCTGGGCGACGAGCTGTGCGCGAAGGGCGACAAGGCCGCAGCGCTGACCGTGTACAAGAAGCTCTTTGCGCGCACGGGCTACGTCAAGTCCGCCGCGCTGATCGGCATCGGGCGCGCGGGCGGCGCGGCGGAACTGCCCACCATCATCGAGGCCATGGGCGACGCCGACTCGGGGCTGCGCGGGGCCGCCGTCGAGGCTGTGAGGCCGGTCCCCGCCAAGGAAGCCACGCCGGCCCTCCTGGCGAAACTGAAGGGCGCCTCGAAGGACCTGGCGATCAGCATCCTGCGCGCGCTGGGTTGCCTGGGTGACAAGGCCGGCGTGCCGGCGCTCGCGGCAGCGGCGGCCGACGCCGATGAAGAGGTCCGGATCGCGGCGCTGCGGAGCCTGGGGTCGGTCGGCGACGGTTCCGCCGTCCCGGCCCTCGCCAAGGCCGCCTCCGCGGGAGGGAACTCGGCCAACGTGGCGCGCGAAAGCCTCGACCGGATCTCCGGCAAGGACGCGGACGACGCGTTGCTGGCGTGTCTGAAAGACGCCGACGCCAAGGTGCGCGCGGAGGCGGCGCGGAGCATGGGGGTGCGGCGCATGTCCTCAGCCGTCCCCGCGCTCCTGAAGATGGCCGAGGAATCTGACGAGGCGACGCGGGCGGCA